>CACIDN010000004.1 GCA_902585415.1 uncultured Pelagibacteraceae bacterium | reverse complement strand
AATCACAAGGTTTTGACAAAGATATATGCTTAGCTATAAGAGAACATTATCTACCTATAGGTCCAGAAACTAAAACTCCAAAAAAACCTTACTCTGTTACGTTAGCTATGAGCGATAAGTTAGATACTCTTTCAGGTTTCTTTGCAATTAATTTAAAACCCACTAGTTCAAAAGACCCATTTGCATTGAGAAGATCCGCTATTGGTCTTATCAGGCTAATAGTAGATAATAAATTAGAAATTAAATTAAAAGACATAATAAATTATTCATTTTTACTTTTTAGTGAACAAGACGTAAATTTTGACATTAAACTAGCCCAAGATGATTTATATAGATTTATATCAGATAGACTAAGATTTTATATGAAAGAAAAAAATATTAGACCAGATATTATCGAATGTTCTATGAGCAGTTACAATATAGATCAAATTTATAAAATTTTTAATAAAGCATTTTTTTTAAATAAACTAATCGATAAAAATATAGGTCAAGATATTATTTTCTCATATAAAAGAGCCTCAAATATTTTAAGTGATGAGTTCAAAAAAAATAAAATCGAATTATCTGAGACTACTGATCCAGGATTGTTTAAAAATGACTCTGAAAAAAAATTATATAAAAAGATACAGGAGATAAGAAAATATTTTACAAGTCTAGGTAGTGGAGAGAATTGTGAGAAAACTCTTGAGGTGTTGGCAGAAGCAAAAATAGAAGTATCAAATTTTTTTGAGGATGTAATTGTCAATGATGATGATGAGGTTTTAAAAAAAAATCGTTTGGAACTTTTACAATTGTTATGTAAAACCTTCAATAATTATATAAATTTTTCAAATATAGAGAGCGCTTAATGAGTAATTTAGTTTTTAATTTTAATTCTAAAAAGTTAAAGAATTTAAAAAACCCAAAATTTATCTTGGGTGGCAAAGGCGCGAACTTAGCTCAAATGGGAAAACTAGGATTACCAGTTCCCCCTGGCTTCACAATTTCTACAGAAGTTTGTGAAATTTTTTACAAGAATAATAAAAAATTAAATTCAAAACTGATTAAATCTATTAACCTTGAATTAAAACGAGTTGAGAACGAGTGTGGAAAAAAATTTGGTGATTTAAACAATCCACTTTTGGTTTCAGTTAGATCTGGAGCAAGAGTCTCTATGCCAGGAATGATGGATACCATTTTAAATCTTGGATTAAACGATAAAACTGTAAATGCATTAGCCAAAAAAACCTCTAACATGAGGTTTGCAAAAGATAGCTACAGAAGATTCATTCAGATGTATTCAAACGTTGTTTTAGGAGTAGAAAGTTATAATTTTGAGGAACTGATCGAAAACTATAAGTTAACAAAGGGTGTGTTAATGGACACTGATCTAGATGAGAGTGATTGGGATGGTTTGATTAAAGATTTCAAAAATGTTGTAAAAGCAAAAACAAATAAACAATTTCCCCAAGATGTATATGAACAATTATACGGAGCAATTTCTGCTGTATTTTTGTCTTGGGAAAGCAATAGAGCAAAAGTTTATAGAAAGTTAAATCAAATACCATCTGAATGGGGAACAGCTGTCAATGTCCAATCAATGGTTTTTGGAAATATGGGAGATGATTGTGCAACAGGTGTTGTATTTACAAGAAATCCATCCGATGGAAAGAAGGAAATTTACGGAGAATATTTAATAAATGCTCAAGGTGAAGATGTTGTAGCAGGTACTCGAACTCCAAATTACATTACGAAAAAAGCACGCAAAGAATCAAAATCATATGGAAAATCAATGGAAGAAGCTATGCCAAAAGTATTTTCTAAATTAAAAAAAATTCTACTACTTTTAGAGAAACATTATAAAGATATGCAAGATGTAGAATTCACTGTTGAAAACTCAAAACTTTGGATGCTTCAGACAAGATCAGGAAAAAGAACGGCAAAGTCAGCTGTGAAGATAGCTGTTGACATGGTTAAAGAAAAATTAATTTCAAAAAAAGAGGCTGTGTTAAGAGTGGATGCAAATTCACTAGACACACTGCTCCATCCAACACTTGATGAAACTAAAGATATAAAAACTATCGCAAAAGGCTTGCCAGCATCACCAGGTGCAACAAGTGGAAAGGTAGTTTTTACATCAGATGAAGCAGAAAGGTTAAATGGTATGATGCAAGATACAATACTAGTTCGTGTAGAAACATCCCCTGAAGATATTCATGGTATGCATGCAGCAAAAGGAATTTTAACAGCAAGAGGAGGAATGACAAGCCACGCCGCTGTTGTTGCAAGAGGCATGGGTAGACCATGTGTTTCTGGATCAAGCGAAATCGATATTAATTATGATGATAAACTTTTTAAAACTTCCTCAAATTTTGAAATAAAAGAAGGTGATATAATTACAATCGATGGATCTACAGGTAGAGTAATTTTAGGAGAAGTTCCAACTATAAAACCAGAGATTTCAGGAGATTTTTCGAAATTGATGAATTGGGCTGATAAATTTAGGAAATTAAAAGTTAGAACTAATTCTGACACTCCTCTAGATACAAAAACTGCTAGAGACTTCGGAGCTGAAGGAATTGGTTTATGTAGAACAGAGCATATGTTTTTTGATGAAGATAGAATTCTTTCAGTTAGAGAGATGATTTTATCTAAAACTATTGATGACAGAAATAAAGCTTTGGCCAAACTTCTTCCTCATCAAAAGAAGGATTTTACTGAAATTTTTGAAATTATGAGCGGCTTACCAGTAACTGTAAGGCTGTTGGATCCACCTTTACATGAATTCTTACCTAAAAACGATAAAGAGATAAACGATCTCAGCAATGTTACAGGTCTACATGTAAACGAAATAAAATCTAGAACAGAAGAATTACATGAACACAACCCAATGCTTGGACACAGAGGATGTAGATTAGGAATATCTTTTCCAGAAATTTATGAAATGCAGTGCAGAGCAATTTTTGAGGCTCTAATAGATTGTAAAAAAAGAAAACTCAAGTCCACTATGCCAGAAATAATGATCCCACTTGTTTCAACAGAGGCAGAAATAAAAATCATGAAAGACTTAGTTATTAGGGTAGCAAAAAAAGTTCAGAACGATCACAAAACTAAAGTAAATTTTTTGGTTGGAACAATGATTGAATTACCAAGAGCAGCAATAAAAGCAAAAGATATAGCAAAACATGCTGAATTTTTTAGTTTTGGAACAAATGACTTAACGCAAACAACTTTTGGTATTAGCAGAGATGACAGTGGAAAGTTTTTGAACGATTATATAGAAAATAAAATATTTGATATTGATCCTTTCATTTCGATTGATGATGGTGTTGGTGACTTAATTGAAATTGCAACTTTAAAAGGCAAAAAACAAAATAAAAATATTAAACTTGGTATTTGTGGTGAGCATGGGGGAGATCCAAAAAGTATTAATTTCTGTTCTAGAACTGGGTTAAATTATGTTTCTTGTTCACCTTACAGAGTTCCTGTTGCAAGATTGGCTGCAGCACAAGCTGAGTTAATTAAAAAATAAGCAAACTGCTATCGAAACTTTTTGCACTATGTGTAATTGAACCTACTGAGATTCTGTTTACTCCAGTTTTACTAATTTTTGTTATATTTTTTAAGTTAGCGTTTCCAGAATACTCAGTTTCATATTTACCCTTACAAATTTTCAAATATTTTTTTAATTGACCAAGACTTACATTATCAAATAAAATCCTATTAAACTTTAGACCCAAAACATTATTTAATTGTCTCAAATTTTCGATTTCAACTGTAACTATCTTTTTAGTTTTTAATGATTTTTTTATTATTTTTCTTAATGATGACTCTGATTTAAAATGATTTTCTTTTATAAGCACCTCATCACTTAGGTTATATCTGTGATTATGTCCTCCACCTTTTTTAACAGCATATTTTTCCAACAATCTTAAATTTGGGGTTGTTTTCCTTGTGCAACAAATTTTAGTTTTATTTTTAACTTTGTTAACATATTGATTAGTGATGGTCGAAATACCTGAAGCATGATTAAGAAAGTTAAGAGCTGTTCGTTCAGCAATCAAAATGGTTTTTGTTTTTGCAGTTATTTCAGCAATGATTTGATCTCTTCTAATTTTTTTACCATCTTTAATCTTTGCTAAGAATTTACTTTTTTTTTCCAAAAGTTTAAATGATGCTTTACAAAAATCAATACCAGATATTATTCCATTCTGTTTCGATATTATTTTAGCTTTAACTATTTTATTTCTTGAATTTAAGAGTTTTGTCGTTATGTCACCATTTGGTTTTAAGTCTTCTTGAAGAGCTTTAAGAACTAAATTATTTATATATTTTTGATTTATTCTTTGCACTGATCTAACGACCAATTTCAGTCATTCTTTCAACAGATTTTCTTGCTTTATTAATTGTCTCTTTGGACATTAAAATTTCGTTAGTTTCATTTTTTAAACAGTCTAAAATTTTCGGAAGAGTTATTCTCTTCATATGTGGGCATAAGTTACAAGGTTTTATAAATTTTACTTTCGGGTTATCCACTTGAACATTGTCACTCATTGAACATTCGGTTACCATCATAACTTTTTCTGGCTGATTTTCTTTTACGTACTTGATCATGCCACTTGTAGAGCCTGTAAAATCACTTGCATTTATTACATCTGGTGGACACTCTGGGTGAGCGATAACTTTAATGCCAGGATTATTTTTTCTAATTTCATTGATTTCTTGATCGTTAAATTGTTCATGTACTTCACAAGTCCCTTTCCAAGAAATTATTTCAACATCTGTCTGAGTTGCCACATATTTTGCAAGATAATCATCGGGTAAGAAAATAACTTTATTAACACTTAAGGAATTTACAATTTTTACAGCATTTGCAGAAGTGCAACATACGTCAGTTTCTGCTTTTACATCTGCGGAGGTATTCACATAAGAAACAACAGGAACACCTGGATATCGTTTTTTTAAATTTCTAACATCTTCTCCTGTTATCGAGGAAGATAATGAGCAACCAGCACGCATATCTGGCAACAAAACTTTTTTGTCCGGACTCATTAGTTTTGCTGTCTCCGCCATGAAATGTACACCACACATAACAATAATGTCAGCTTTTGTTTTTGCCGCTTCAACAGCAAGTGCTAAGGAGTCGGCTGAAAAATCTGATATACCATGATAAATTTCTGGAGTTTGATAGTTGTGGGCAAGTATGACTGCATTTTTTTCTTTTTTTAGTTTATTAATTTCATAAATATATGGAGCATGAGTGGACCACTCTATTTCAGGCATTATATCAGATATTTTTTTGTAAATTGAGTTAGTAGCTTTTTTTACTTCAGAGTTGAATTCCATAACTAACTCTATCAACTTGAAAGAAGATTGTCATTCAATTAATGTGACGCATATGCGGCCGTGCTGAAACTGGTAGACAGGCTTGGTTGAGGGCCAAGTGGGGAGTTCCTCATGAGAGTTCGAGTCTCTCCGGCCGCACCAATAAATTAAATATTAAGCCATTTTGGTTTAAAGAATTTAATTTCTGCCTGCCCACATTTAAAAATTTTATCAAAACTAAAATTATCATTATTTAATTTGACCAAACCAAAATTGTAATTATCTGATATTAGAGCCTTGCCTATCTCATCTTTATTATAAGTTATAGGGTCTTTTTCTTTTAGTGAGCCATATATAATTTTAAAAGGTAAAAGTCGTTTATTTAATTTGTTTTTAAGTTTTATTCTTGAGGTATTTTCTTGTCCTATGTAACACCCTTTCTTAAAATCTATCGCATTTAGTTCTTCAAAATTACATTCAATTCCAAATAACTGTTCTTTTAACAAATTAGTTTTCAATTGAGGAATTCCCAGATTGAAACTATAATCGTAATATATTTTAGGATTTTCTGGTTTGAGATTTAATTTTTTTAAAGATAAATACAATTTTTCCAAATTAATAATTAATCTGCCACCCAATTCTTTATTTCTAGGATCCAGAAAGACTGGATCTTCTCTATATTTAGTTGTGAAACCTGCTAGACTCTTAGCTCCTTGAAATTCCAAAAATTTAGAATGCGAAAAGGCAGCAACTACAAATTCATTACTTAAATTCAAAATATCTATTTTAGATCTTAATTTATAAGAAATAATCTTTTTATATAACTCCTCTGCAATATTTTTTTCGCAATCTAAAAAAAAACCATTTTTGTACTTTACAACTATGAAGTCATATAAAAACTTACCTTGAGGTGTTAACAATGAGGCATAACAACTGTTTTTATCATTAACTTTATAAATGTCGTTTGTTATTAAATTTTGAAGAAATTCATTTGTATCAGATCCATTAATATACAAAACTCCTCTGTCCTCTAGAATAAATACAAATTTTTCATTAATCATAATTGATAACTTATATTTTATAATATAATAAGATTTTTGTAATAATGTTAGATTTAAAAATTATAAACGGTAATTGCTTTATTAATGGTAAATTGGAGAAACAAGATATTGGTATTAAACAAGGTAAAATCGTAAATATAGGAGGTTTAGAGGAAAAATCGAAAGAAACTTTTAATGCGGAAAATTTAACAGTTCTTCCTGGCTGCATTGATACACAAGTTCATTTTAGAGAGCCAGGTTCAACAGATACTGAGGATCTTAATTCTGGAAGTAAGGCAGCAGTTATAGGAGGCATAACGTCAGTTTTTGAAATGCCTAATACAAAACCACCTACTACTAATTTTGAGGAATTTGAAACAAAAATAAATATTGCAAAAAAAATGTACTGCAATCATGCATTTTTTTTTGGAGCTACAGCTGAAAATTGTGAAACTTTAGAAAAACTAAGAGATTTAAAAGGATGTTGTGGAATTAAACTTTTTGCAGGATCTTCAACTGGAAATTTATTAGTCGATAAAGAAGAGGATATTGAAAAAGTATTTAAACATGCATCTAAGGTTGTAGCTGTTCATTCAGAAGATGAAGAGATACTAAAAGTAAGAAAAAAATTAATTGAAAAAGGAAATGTTAAAACGCATCCAATTTGGAGAAATGAGGAAGTGGCCATGTCTTCAACAAGAAAAATTGTTAAAATTGCAAAAAGATATAATAAAAAAGCTCATATACTTCATATAACAACTAAAGAAGAAGTAGATTTTCTTTCACAAAATAAAGGTAATATTACTTTTGAAATAACTCCTCAACACTTAACTTTTTACGCGCCAGACTGTTATGATAAACTTGGAACATATGCTCAAATGAATCCACCCATAAGAGGTAAAACTCATCAAGATCGTCTTTGGTATGCAATTAAAAATAATTACAATGATACAATAGGTTCTGATCATGCGCCACACTTAAAGGTTAATAAAGATAAATCTTATCCAGATTCACCTTCAGGCATGCCCGGTGTTCAAACATTATTACCTGTAATGCTGGATCACGTTAACAATGATAAAATTAAATTAGAACAATTAATTAAATTTATATGTGAAAATCCAGTAAAAATTTTCGGTATACAGAACAAAGGATATATTAAAATTGGCTATGATGCAGATATTACTGTTGTAGATTTGAATCGATATATAGAGATAAAAAATGAAAACATTCAAAGCAAGTGTGGATGGTCTCCATACAATGGTTATAAATTTAAAGGGACGCCTGTTTTAACAGTTGTCAATGGAAAGATTAAAATGAATGATGGAAAACTTATAGGAGAACCAGAGGGATTACCAATAATATTTAATAATGCTTAAAAACCCACAAGCATCAATTTTAATATCAAGTTATAATAAAGGAAATTACTTAGAGCAGTGTATTAAGTCTTGTTTAACGCAGACTTACAAGAATATTGAAGTTGTATTATTGGATAATCATTCAAACGACAAAACTAATGTAATTTTAAAAAAATATTCCAAAAAAATTAAAATCTTAAAAAAAAAGCGTATAAGTAAATTTCCAGCGCTGAATCAAATTGATACATTAACCAAAGCTTTCAAAGTTTCAAAAGGATCAATTATATATTTGCTAGATGCAGATGATTATTTTAACAAAAGTAAGATAAAAAATATAAATGATATATTCAAGACTAGGAACAAAGTTAGTGTAATTTTCGATATTCCCACGATAAAAAATAAAAATAACTATAAAAAACTTAAAATTAAAACAAAAAAAACTAAAAACATTTGGCCAACAATTATACCAACCAGCTCAATTGCGATGAGGAGAAGTTTTTTTAGGCAATTTTTAAGATCAGATGATTTGCGAAAATTTAATTTATTAGAGATAGATTTTAGAATAAACGTATTAGCATTTAATATTTTAAAAAACTTCTTAGTTTTAGATAAAAATTTAACTTTTTACAGAGTCACAAAAAATAGCATTATGGATAATACTAGAAAATACTCAAAAAAATGGTGGCTCAAAAGAAAACAAGCTCATGAATATATGTTTAAATTATTTAAAAAAAATAAGGTTTATTATAAAAATTTAGATTTTTCAGTTACAAATATTTTAAATTATTTATTAAAGATTGTTTAATAATCAAATATTTTTATTTTTCAAAATATTATTTTTAATTAAATCTTCAGTAATTTCAGTTAATATTGCTGGGTCATCAATTGTTGCTGGCATTTTATATTCCTCTCTGTCAGCTATTTTTCTTATTGTGCCTCTTAAAACTTTACCGGATCTTGTTTTTGGAAGTCTTTTTACAACAATCGCTATTTTAAAAGCTGCAACAGGCCCAACTCTATCTCTTACCATTTGAATACATTCTTTTGAAATAGTTTCATTATCTTTTGTCACACCAGCTTTCAAAGCGATAAGACCTATAGGTAATTGACCTTTCAGCTGATCTTTAATTCCTATAACTGCACATTCAGCAACTGATTGATGTTCAGATAACACCTCTTCAATTTGACCAGTAGATAATCTGTGACCTGCAACATTTATAATATCGTCGGTTCTAGACATAATCCAAATATAACCATCTTCATCTATGTGTCCTGCATCATATGTTTGATAATAACCTTTATAATTTGACATGTAATTTTCTTCATATCTTTTATCTGCATTCCATAAGGTAGGGAATGTACCAGGTGGCAATGGCAACTTAACAACTATATCTCCCATTTCATTTGATTTTGCTAAAGATTGATCTGGTTTAATGATTTTAACATCATATCCTGGAACAGCTTTACAAGCTGATCCATATTTTGTTTTTTGCATCTCTATTCCAGTGCAGTTTGAACTAATTGCCCAACTAGTCTCAGTTTGCCACCAATGATCAATAACAGGAACCTTTAATAAATTCTCAGCCCATTTAATAGTATCTGGGTCTGCTCTCTCCCCAGCTAGAAATAATGACTCGAAAGAGCTTAAATCGTATTTAGAAAAAAATTTTCCGTCTGGATCTTCTTTTTTTATAGCCCTAAAAGCGGTTGGTGCAGTAAAAAGGGATTTAATCTTGTGCTCTGATATAACTCTCCAAAATACCCCAGCATCTGGAGTTCCTACTGGCTTTCCTTCAAATAGAACTGTTGTACAACCTTTAAATAATGGAGCGTAAACAATATATGAGTGACCTACAATCCACCCTATATCACTTGCTGACCACCAAACATCCTCTGTATCAATGTTATAAATATTTTTCATAGTCCATTTTAGAGCTACTATGTGTCCTCCAATATCCCTAACTATCCCTTTAGGCACACCAGTAGTGCCAGATGTATAAAGGATATATGCAAATTCATTTGAGCCCATCTCCACACAATCGGTATCTTTTGCGTTAGAAAGAGACTCATCCCAACCAATTTCTATTGGGGGATTGAGTTTTATTTCATGACCCTTTCTTTGAAAAAAAATAACTTTTTCTACTTTATGCTTAGCAAGTTTTAATGCACCATCTATCAGTGGACGATACTCAACAGTTCGACCTGGTTCAAATCCGCATGAAGCGGTTACTAGAATTTTTGCTTTACTATCATCAATCCTGCTTGCAAGTTCATTGGATGCAAAACCCCCAAATACAACAGAGTGAATAGCTCCAATTCTCCCACAAGCGAGCATCGCTACTACCGCCTCCGGTATCATTGGCATGTAAATAATTACACGGTCACCTTTCTTTACCCCTTGAATTGATAATGCGCCTGCAAATTTAGAGACTTTATCTTTTAATTGTTTAAAAGTGTATTTAGCTTTATTACCTGTTATAGGACTGTCGTAAATCAAGGCTGTTTTATCGCCTCTTCCTTCATCAATATGAATATCTAGAGCGTTATAGCAACTGTTTGTAACTCCATCTTCAAACCACTTATAAAATGGGGGCTTGTTGTCATTTAAAATTTTATTTGGCTTTTTAAACCAGAAGACATCATTAGAAATTTCTCTCCAAAATTCCTCAGGTTTGTTTATTGATTTTTGGTATATGTCTCTAAAATCCATTTTTATAAAAATTGATTCATAATCAGTTAAAATTGAGTTTAATGTATCTATAAGTTGTATTAAATTTCAAAAAGGTAGCAAAATCAACAAAAATTGCGTCAAATTTATACTTCTAATAACCTTTTATATTTGATAATTAGACCCCAACTCTGGCTTTGAATAAAAGCCGTAGTTTAAATTTAAACTAAAAAAACTAACTAAAGAGGGAGTTTTTTATGAAAACAATAAAAATGTTAGCTTTAGTGCTAGTTCTTTTCGGAGCTACTACAGCGGCTAACTCAGCAACAGCCTTCTTAGCTACAGATGATTTCGTAGGTATTTCATTTTGGCTAATTTCAATGGGTATGTTGGCAGCTACAGCCTTTTTCTTTATGGAGCAAGCAAACGTAAGCACTCAGTGGAGAAAATCAGTAAACGTAGCTGGATTAGTAACAGGTATTGCATTTATTCATTATATGTACATGAGAGCGGTTTGGGTTGAAACAGGTGATACCCCAACTGTTTACAGATACATCGACTGGTTAATTACTGTACCACTACAGTTAGTAGAATTTTATCTAATTCTATCTGCAGTAAAAAAAGTACCAACAGGAATATTCTGGAGAATTTTAATCGGTTCTTTAGTGATGTTAGTTGGTGGTTATCTTGGAGAAGCAGGAATGATAAATGCTACTCTTGGTTTTGTAATCGGAATGGCTGGATGGATTTATATTTTATATGAAATCTTTTCTGGTGAAGCAGGTAAAGTTGCTGCTAAATCTGGTAACAAATCATTAGTAACAGCATTTAGCGCTTTAAGAATGATCGTTACTGTAGGTTGGGCTATATACCCATTAGGTTATATCTTTGGATACTTAACAGGTGGAGTAGACGCTAACTCATTAAACGTAATTTACAACTTAGCAGACTTCGTTAATAAGATTGCATTTGGTATTATTATCTGGTCTTGTGCAGTTGCAAACTCTGGCAGAAGTAGAGCATAATAAACTTCGACTGAGAGAAATTTAGAATAGGGCAAGTAGAAATACTTGCCCTATTTTTTTTTATAACTATATATAAATAAATGACAAAAATTACATACATAGAGCATAACGGTAAAGAACACACTATAGATGTGCAAAATGGATTGACAGTTATGGAAGGAGCTGTACAGAATGATATTCCTGGAATAGACGCAGATTGTGGAGGCAGTATGGCCTGCGCTACTTGTCATGTTTATGTCAAAGATGAATGGTACGATAAACTAGATGAAAAAAGTGAAGGTGAAGACGATATGATAGATCAAGCCTATGAACCAAAAAAAAATAGTAGACTGAGTTGTCAAATAACAGTCTCTGATAAAATAGAAGGTTTGATAGTTCATCTACCTGAAAAACAAGTTTAATGATAAAAACAGATGCTTTAATAATTGGTGCGGGTCCAACAGGATTATTTACAGCTCATCAATTAAAAATTATTGGACTAGATTGTCAAATAGTTGATAACTTAGATAAAATAGGAGGTCAATGTATAGAACTTTATCCAGACAAACCTATCTATGATATTCCAGCAATACCTGAATGTACTGGAGAAGAATTAACACAAAATTTAATTAAACAACTTGAGCCTTTCAAAATTAAATTTCATTTAAAGGAAAGAGTTGATGAAATTAAAAAAGATAACAATAATTGGGAAGTTAAAACTAGCAATGGTACAAAATTTAACACTCCCAACATTATTATCGCTGGTGGCGTAGGGTCTTTTGAGCCTAGGAAATTTCCTTTAAAAGAATGTGAAAAGTTTGAGAACAAATCCATATTTTATTCTGTGAAAAATAAAAAAATATTTGATGACAAAACTGTAACTATTTTTGGCGGTGGTGATAGTGCACTTGATTGGGCAATAGAGCTTTCAAAAAATTCAAAAGTTAACTTAGTTCACAGAAGAGATGAGTTTAGAGGAGCCAATGCAACAGTTGATAAAGTTCATGAGCTAGCAAAATTAGGTAAAATAAATTTACTCACTAAATATCAATTAAGTGGAGCAAAGGGGTCTAGTATTTTAGAAAGTATAGAAATTACTCATGAAAATAAAGAAGTTAAAACTTTTAAAACAGATTATGTTCTTGGTTTCTTTGGACTGATTATGCAGCTTGGGCCTATCGCAAACTGGGGATTAAATCTTAATAAAAAAACTATTGAAGTAGATACTGAAAAGTTTGAGACAAATCAAAAAGGTATTTATGCAGTCGGCGATATATGTACTTACCCAGGTAAATTAAAACTTATTTTATCTGGTTTTCATGAAGGCGCTCTAGCTGCAAGAGCTTGTTTTAAATTAGCAAAACCAAATGAAAAATATAGATTTGAATTCACTACTTCTTCAAAAACTATAAAAGATAGGCTTGGTGTAAAAAGTGATTGAGTTATATACTGCTAATACACCTAACGGCAAAAAAATTTCAATTATGTTAGAGGAAATAGGATACAGATATAATGTAAATACAATTGATTTAAATAAAGGTGATCAATTTAATCCTGAGTTTAAAAAAATCAGTCCATTTAGCAAAATACCAGTAATTAAAGATGACGATAATAATGAGGTAGTTTTTGAGTCTGGAGCTATTCTTATTTATCTTGCTGAAAAGAGTGGAAAGTACTTTAATAATAAAAATATTATTACCCAGTGGTTGATGGCTCAAATGGGATATGTTGGACCAATCCTAGGTCAGCATCATCAATTTCATCACTATAATCCTGGTAAAAGCGAATTTGGTGAACAAAGATATTTTAAAATATCAACTTCAATTTATAAAAACTTGGATGAAAGACTCTCAGCCTCTAAATATCTTGCAGGAGAAAATTATACAATTGCAGATATTGCAACTTTCCCGTGGATTGCAAGACATGATTGGCACGATATAGGACTTAAAAATTATAAAAATCTTTGTAGATGGTATTTAAAAATATCAGAGAGAAATGCTGTTATAAAGGGATATGATTACTTAAATAAGGGAGAAAAAATTCCAAAACCTTAGATATCGTCTGCGTAAACTTTTTCCTCTTTTTCATGTTTTTCTTGAGCAGCAATTGACAAAGTTGCAACTGGTCTAGCTATAAGTCTTTTAATCCCTATTGGTTCTCCAGTTTCTTCACAAAAACCATAAGTTCCATCTTTAATTTTTCCTAAAGCTGAGTCTATTTTTGAGATTAATTTTATTTGTCTGTTAATTGCTCTCATCTCAACATTTTTATCCGTATAAGAGCTAGCCTGGTCCACAATATCTGCAGACGTGCTATTATCGTCCATTGAACTATTATACAAAGCTTCATTATTGGATCTAACCAAATCCTTCTTCCAATCCAATAGTTTATTTTTGAAAAAAACTTTGTGTTTTTCACACATATACTTCTCTGATTCTTTTGGAATGTAAGTTTTCGAAATTCTGACCATTATCTATTTTAAAACGTCAAAAGTATATTCAGCAAATATGTAGTGTCAAGCAAGGTTTAATTGTATAAATTCAAATAAATAGTGATTTATAAAAAGCAAACAAAATTTTTTTTTTACATCTTTTTGATAATCCATTTAGTTTTATGGACTCTGATTCCATCTTTAACAAATGATAATCTTCCGCTTGATACAATTGAAGCTTTAGCTTGGGGCAGTAATTTAGATTGGGGCTTTAATAAACATCCCCCCATGAGTGCTATGATCGTAGAAGTTTTTTACAGTGTTTTTGGCTCTAATGATTGGGCATATTACCTCCTAAGTCAAATTTTTATTATTTTCTCTTTTTTTGTAATTTTTCAATTTAGTAAAGAAATTTTAAATAATGAAATTTTAGCACTTATATCTGTTTTATTGTTAGAAGGTATTTATTTCTATAATTTCACTACCCCTGAATTTAATGTGAACGTTTGTCAAATTCCTTTTTGGGTCTTAACAGTTTATTATTCATGGAAAATTTATAATCAAAAAATACCTAAATTAAAAGATTGTGTTATTGTTGGAATATTTGCTGTTGGCGGGATTCTATCTAAATATCTATTTATTTATTTACTGTTAGCGATTGATATACTTTTTATTTATTTGATATTTTTTAAGAAAGAAAGAAAATTTCATTTTAATTATCTAATTTCTTTAGAAGTTTTTTTAGTTTTATTAATTCCTCATATCATATGGTTAGTTAATAATAATTTTATTACAATAACTTATGGACTTTCGAGATCTAGTTTAGATAGTTCAACTTTTTTAGATCATATTATTTATCCAATAATCTTTATTTTCAAACAAGTTGGAATATTAACCCCGTTTCTTGCTATGCTTTATTTTCTTTTAAAGAAAATTAAATTTAATTATAATTTAAAAGATAAAAAACTTTTATTTTTACTTGTAATAAATATTTTACCAATTTTGTTAATTCTTTTTACGTCTATGATTATGGGCTCAAAAATAAGAACAATGTGGATGACACCTTTTTATTTATTTTTTGGAACTTTATTTGTTTATATTTTCCAAAAATACATTTTAAAACAAAATTATAAAAGTTTTTTTATATCATTTCTAATTTTGTTTCTTTTATCTCCTATTACATATGCATACATTTCAATTACAGAAAACGACAAAAGAACTGATTATCCTGGCAAAGAAATTTCAGATAAAGTTCAATTAAGATGGAGTGAAGAATTTAAAGAACCGATAAATGTAGTTTTAGGAAATGAGTGGAGTGCAGGAAATTTATCCTATCATTTAAAAACTAGACCAGTTTGGGATGGTGAGGTTGATCAAAACAAGTTAGACAATTATAAAGTTTATATTTGTATAGATAACATATGTGTTGGAAATAAATGATAGAGTTCTTAGAAAAAAATAAAAAGTTAATACTAATAATATTTATAATTGCTGTGATAGAATTTTCAGGACATGGAATATTTGCATCCTTAATAAGATTTTTAAGTTCAGTTAACTCATTATGAAATTTAAAATATTGATACCCTTGTATAATGATTGGCAATCCTTGCTTAAGCTTCTTGAGAATATTAACTACCATGTTAGTGATACAGATCACATTATCTCTATTGTAGTTGTAAACGACGGTTCAACTGAAAAAGCACCGTACGATTTTCCTAATTACTCAAAAATAAATTCCATTAAGATTATTAATTTAAAAGAAAATGTTGGTCATGCCAGATCGATTGCGACTGGTTTGAAATTTATTTATGAAAATGATGATTTTGATCACATTATACCAATGGACTCAGATGGCGAAGATAGACCTGATGAAATAAAAGATTTAATTAAAAGAATAGAATTGAAACCTGGCTTACCAATAGTTTGTGAAAGAGTCAAAAGATCAGAGGGATTTTTTTTTAAATTTTGTTATTTTTTGCACAAATTAATTACATTTACATTTACAGGAAGATCTATCAGATTTGGAAATTTTACATGCCTTCCAAAAGAAAAAGTGAAAATTATGACTAATGAAAAAGCCACGTGGAGTAGTTTTTCAGGAGCTTTGTCAAAGATTTCAAAAGTTAAAATTGGAATACCCTCTGAAAGAGGTACTAGATATTTTGGACCGTCTAAAATGAGTTTTAAAAATCTTATTGTACATTCATTGGCGATAATAGCTGTTTTCAAAATTAACGTTTTAGTTAGATCAACATTATTTTTTTTTGTATATCTTATTTTAATTTATGAAAAAATTTCAGTTATTACTTTAATACCACTATTTCTAATAATCATATTCGTTTTATTGGTTTTTTTAACTTCTAGAAGAGAAAATTTGGAAAATTATAGAAACTCAAATCAGAATATTTTTGATGTAAATAATATTAAATAATAATAAAATTTTGAAATGGAGATAATTAATTTGGAGTCAGTAAAGTCCTTTGTAGATACACTTTGGGTTATAAATTGCGCTATACTAGTGTTTATTATGCAAGCTGGTTTTATGTGTATGGAAACTGGTCTGTCCCGTTATAAAAATAGTATAAATGTTGCATTAAAAAATGCAGCCGACTTCGGAGTATCCGTAGTAATTTTTTGGATATTTGGTTTCGGATTAATGTTTGGTAAAAGTTTTAATGGTCTTTTTGGTACAGATTTGTTTTTCTTTAAAACAGATGTAGCTGAATATATGACATACTTTGTATTTCAGGCAATGTTTGTTGCTACAGCTGCAACAATTATCTCTGGAGCTGTCGCAGAGCGTATGAAATTTAACGGTTACATAATTATAACTATTTTAGCGACAGGAATAATTTATCCAATTGTAGGTCATTGGACTTGGTCATCAAGTTATTTGAATAATATGGACGCAGAGAGACAACTACTAGACATTACTGGTCAAATAAATACTACTGGTTGGTTAAGTACTATAGGATTTGTAGACTTTGCAGGGAGTACAATTGTTCACTCGGTTGGAGGTTGGATCGCGCTCTCTGCAGTTTTAATATTAGGGCCTAGAATTGGCAAATACTCAAAGGCAAACAAAGGTAAATTTACAGGTTCAAGTTTTCCTTTAGCGGTTCTTGGTACTTTAATTCTTTGGTTTGGATGGTTTGGATTTAATGGTGGAAGTAACGGAGCAATGGATGAGGCTGTTCCACTTATTCTGATCAACACTTTTTTATCAGCATCTTTTGGTTTGCTTACAGGTTTAGGAATATCTTTTTTACTATTTAAAAAACCAGACCCGTATTACGTTATACTTGGTCCTTTAGCTGGATTAGTTGCAATTACCGCAGGATGTAATTCGATGACATCTGTAGTTTCAATATTTGTTGGAGTGATTGGTGCTGTAGTAGCTATATTTGTAAATGAATTATTAAACAAATATGAAATCGACGATGTTGTAGGAGCAATCCCAGTTCATCTTGCAGCAGGTGTTTGGGGCACTCTAGCTGTTGGTTTTTTCAGTAATTTAGAAACTCTTGGGACAGATTTAAGTAGACTGGAACAAATTAAAGTTCAGTTTATAGGTGTTATTGCCATAGGCTTATTTGCTTTTATAGGATCTTTTACAATACTAAAAATTTTAAATTCGTTTTATCCTTTACGAGTAAGTCCTATTCAAGAAGAATTAGGTCTTAATATTGCAGAACATAACGCAACATCAGTAGAGCACGATTTAATTTCTATATTAGACAAACAATCAGAGACTGGCGATTTGACAATTAGAGGACCGCAAGATCCTTTTACTGCAGGAGGTGTCATAGGGTTATATTATAATAAACTAATGAGTAAATTAGAAACTAGCGAAATAGAGAAAAAAAAATGGCGTGATAGAATAACTGGAGAAGTTAAGCTTGCAGTCAAAGTGCAAGAAAATTTCTTACCCAAACGAAATTTAGATAATTATCCAGTTCACGGAGTTAATTTAGCCGCAAGAGAAGTCTCAGGTGATTTTTTTAGTTTTTATCCTCACAACGAAAGTGTTTACTTTGTTATTGCTGATGTTGCTGGAAAAGGAATTCATGCAGGTATGGTTATGGCAAAAGCCTCAACTTTATTTGAGATTATGTCTCGTGATAAGGTTGATGTAGATGAAATGGCATTTCATATGAATAATGATTTACACCTAACTAAAACTGGCGGGATGTTTGTTACTTCAATTATTGGAAATTATAATATTATTACAGATGAAATTTCATGGGTTAATGCAGGCCATCAACCAGCTATTATAAGAGATAACAAAGGTAATTTTGAGGAATTTGAGAGTAAATCTCCTCCTTTAGGAGTGATTAAACAAGGTACAAAATCTAATTACTTTGTTAATAAATCTAAATTAAATGGAAACAGATTTTACGCTTTCACAGATGGCTTGTCTGAAAGTTTAGATAAAAATAACAAAGAGATCGGCATTGAAGGGTCCAAAGAAGTTATTAATAGAAACTTTAATAAAAACCCTGATGATGAATTAAATCTTATCGCCAAAGAAATCGCTTCTAACGCAAATAACAAAAATCTTAGTGACGACCTCACTCTTATCGTCATTGGTAAATAAAATTATTTTATTAATTATCAACCTATTCTAATTTTTGGCATGCAGTAGAAATCTGCAGTATCTATTTTTGATGAATACTCTCTTCTCATATTCCATTTTTTGTGAACTCCAGCACTTGCAAGGCTTAAAGTTGACCTACCATACCGATAGTTAGTATTATCAATTGATCTCATTAAATTATTTATTTTTTCGTCTCTGTCAGATGAAAATAAATTTTTCCTTTCAGTTTCATTTGATAAGCCCGTTAGCATTACTCCCGCTTTTTGATAACGATAACCATTTTTAAAAATATTTTCTAAAATAGAAATAGCTGCCTTTACTATTTCAATACTGTTGTTTGTTGCAATTGGAAAATCTATTGTTTTAGAATTTGAGTAATAACCAAAGTTTCTTTGAAAGGGACTTGTTCTAACAAATACAGTTATTGATTTTGTAACCAAAGACTCTGATCTCACTTTCTCTGAAGCATTTAAACAATAGTTCGCAACTGCTTCTTTCAACTCTTGAAAACTTTCAACTCTTTTACCAAAAGAACGTGAAACTACACAGCTTTTTCTTTTTGAAGCTATTTTTTCAAGATTTATACATGGAATGCCTCTTAGTTCCATTGCCGTCCTTGAACTTAAAACATTCGAGGATTTTTTTATCCAGGTATTAGATTTATTTTTTAACTGTTTAGCGTTATAAATTCCATTTTTTTGATAAAATTTAGTTAACTGTCTACCAACTCCCCATACATCATTTATTTCTATTTTTTCTAGTATTGGGTCTAGATTTTCAATGCCGATTAAACTTGTAACACCTGATTGTTTTTTCTTTGCAATATGATTTGCAACTTTACTCAGAGTTTTAGTTTTTGCTATTCCAATACTAGTTGGTATACCAGTCCATTGTAATACTGTATCTCTTATCTCTCTACCAACATTTGCTATTTCATCATCTGGAAAATTTGATAAATCCATAAATGCTTCATCTATCGAGTATACCTCTATGTCAGAATTAAATCTTTTTAATGTTCTCATTACCCTTCTCGATAAATCTCCGTATAAAGAATAGTTTGAAGAAAAAACTTGTACACTATTTTTAACAATTACATCCTTTGCTTTAAAATACGGTTCACCCATTTTTATTCCGAGGGCTTTTGCTTCATTAGATCTTGAAATAATACAGCCATCATTGTTAGATAAAACAACGACAGGTTTTTTTCTTATTTTAGGATTGAATAATCTTTCACAAGATACATAGAAAGAATTACAATCTACTAGAGCTATTTTTTTAGTAAACTGAGTGGATGACATAAGTTACAACTCCCCAAATAAAAATATCTTCTTCTTCGCTAATTAAAATTCGATCTTTAAAGTTTTTAGATCCTGAAGTGAGAAACTTTTTATCTCTTTCTTGAACAAAACTTTTAACAACTAATTCATCGTGAACATTTGCAATTACAGTTGAAAAATTTTTTGGTTTTAAACTTTTATCAACTACCAATATATCTCCATCATTAATACCAACATCAGTCATGGATTTGCCTTGCACTCTAATTACAAAAGTTGCCGGAACATTTCTTATTAAATGAACATTGAGGTCTATATCTTCCTCTATATAATCTGTAGCAGGAGATGGAAAACCAGCCCCGGCTTTATGTAAATAATAAGGTATTGTAATCTTCATAAATGTTCTTATTTTGTTCTTTTTAAATTTATAACCTAATAATTAAATGTAGTCAAATAGGTTGTATTTTGAGTCTGAAATTGAATCAAAAGTGAATCAAAAGGCGAACATTGAGACTAGATATTGTTGTGTTGTGGATAACTTTTACAACAGATAGACTTAGCAAGATGAGAAAATTAACCTGTCATTGCGGTCAAATAGAAATTGAGATTGATATAAAAGATAATTTTGAAGATTTATATAGATGTAATTGTTCAATGTGCATTAGGAAAGGAGCAATTACTGCAATTGTAAACAAAGAAGATTTAAAAGTAGTTAAAGGTATGGATAAATTAAAATGTTATCAATTTAAAACAAAGGTAGCAAAACATTACTTTTGCTCTAATTGCGGAATTCAAACTCACAATTTAAGAAGAAGAGATCCAAATACATATGGTATTAATGTTGCGTGCATCAATGATATCTCCACAAAAGAGCTGTTTGACTTTAAAGTTAGAGTAAACGATGGAAGAAATCATATAATGGATAGGCAATAATTATGAAAAAAAAATTAACATGTCATTGTGGGGAATTTGAAGCAGAAGTAATTATACCTGAAAATGGTATTGAAAAAGTTATGAGATGTAATTGTACTTTATGTAAGAGAAAGGGTTATGTAATCGGAGTTTTAGGTGAAAATGACTTTAAAATTATAAAAGGTGAAAATATATTAAAACTTTATCAATATTATACAAAAGCTGCTAAACACTATTTTTGCTCAATATGCGGGATTCATACACACAACAGACCAAGAATAAATCCTAAAATATTTGGTATTAATGTAGCATGTGTAGAAGGTATAGATCCGTTTAAATTAAAAAATGTCGGACTTAATGATGGTGAAAACCATCCCCTAGACCAAAAAAAGTAATGCAAAATCATTCTGATTGTTTTCAAAAAGTAAAGACTAGGTGTCTTGACTTTATTTCTTCACAAGAGACTAAAAAAGAAAAATTTAAGAACAAAGGAAAGATGATTAAAAATTTCTTAATTCCGATCTGTTTTTGGATAAATAAAAATAAATTAAAAAATAAAACATTTATTATAGGACTTGCCGGTGGTCAAGGAACAGGTAAGACTACCATATCTTCTTTAATAAAAGAAATCTTAACAACATATTTTAAATTAAATGTATTTAAAATTTCTATCGATGATTTTTATAAAACTAGAAAAGAGAGATTAAAACTATCAAAATCAATACATCCCTTACTTTTAACTAGAGGTGTACCAGGCACACATGATGTGGATATGATGAATAAACTTTTCTACAACATAAAAAAGAAGAAATTTAATACTATATTAATACCAAAATTTGACAAATCAATTGACGATCGGTGTAATAAAAAATTTTGGCATAAGATAAAGAAAAAACCTGATGTATTAATTTTAGAAGGATGGTGTGTTGGAGCAAAACCAGAGAAAAGAAATACATTAAATAAGCCAATTAATAAATTAGAGAAAAATTTAGATAGTAAAAAAAAGTGGAGACTGCACGTTAATATTCAATTGAAAAATAAATACTCTAAGTTATTTAATCAAATACATAGTTTATTATATTTAAGGGCTAAAAATTTTAATGTACTGAAACGTTGGAGAATTAAACAAGAAAAAAAACTTAAATTAAAAAATAAAACAAAAAAAAATAATAAAGTTATGAATAATTCAGAAGTAATAAATTTTATGATGACTTACCAAAGAATTACACAAAATATGTTTAAAATTGCACCAAAACACTCCTCTATTATTATTGACTTAAATGATAGGCATCAAATAAAAAGAGTAAAATTTAAAAATGTATAAAAAAATATTTATTGTTTTATTTTATTGCTTAATTTTCGGTCAATCAAATGCTGATGACTTAATGAAAGCATTGTCGGATGCATATTATAAAAATCCAGAACTTAATGCTGAAAGAGAAAATATTTTAGTTTCTAAAGAAGATCTTAAGATATCTAGAAGTGAGTTTTTACCATCAATCACAGTTACCGGAACCAAAAGTGAACAAACTACTGATAAATTAACAGATAGATCAGGTAGTAATGCAACAATTACAGATGTAGATACTGAAACACAAAAAGTAAGAATTGAACAAACTTTGTTCCAGGGACTTGGCGGAAAGGCTGACTTGGATAAAAGCAAGATTGGAATAGATCTAGCAGAAGCAAATTTATTAAAGAAAGAACAAGAAATTATTTTAACAGCAGCAGAAGCTTATAGTGGACTAACATTTGCAAAAAGAAAGCTGGATATTAATAAAGAAAATTTAAGCTTGTTAGAAAGACAGGTTGAGACAGATCAAAATAGATTAGAAAATGGATTAATAACACTTGCTGATTTGGCTCAATCAGAGTCTTCACTTGCTGGTGCGGAAGCTCAATTTATTAACTCAAAAAATGATTTAGTGACAGCAAAATTAACTTATGAAAAAATTATTGGACCTTTAGATGATATTGATTTAATTAATGGAAGTATTAAATTAGACTTAAATATTCCTGAAAGCTTAAATAAATCTATTGAATTGTCTATTGGTAATAATCCAGATTTAAAAATTGCAAAATTAAAGTATGAGCAATCACAACAAGATATAAAGATGGCCATAGCTGAATTCTCACCGACAGCTAAAATATCAGCAGAATCTACTAAATCTAATGATTTGAGTTCAACTGTTGATGAAAGAGATCAAGAAACTTTTAAAGCAGAGATATCTTGGCCACTGTTTAAAGGGGGGAAAAACTCAGCATCTTTAGAAAGAAGTAAAAGATTAAATAATAGAATGAAACTGCTTCTAGATAATGCAATAAGAACAAATGAAACAAATGTTGCAAGCGCATGGTCTAGTTTTCAGTCATCAGAGAGTGCTCTAAAATCTGTTAGATCTCAAGTTAATGCTGCGGAAATTGCCAATGAGGGTATAACAATTGAATATGAAACAGGGCTTGGAAGAACCACCCTAGATGTTATTCAATCAAATACAATTTTACTTACATCAAGAATTAATTTAGCCAATTCAGAGAGAAATCTCTTCTTATCTCAACTGGAACTTCTAAAGTCTGTTGGACTTTTAAACGCCAAATATCTCAAAATTGTTAAATAAATAGGCTATTATTTTTAATCCTTGCTAATGAGAACAAAATGTGTACATTTATAACCATGATTCGTATGTTAAAAAACACAAAAAAAGAGGCAAAATATGAGTAAAAATAACTTAAAAGTAGTTAAATCAAAAGATAAAGATTTGGAAAATAAAGAGAAAAATAAAGCTTTAGAAGCAGCTATTAGCCAGATTACAGATAACTTTGGAAAAGGCTCAGTAATGAAGCTCGGCCAAAAAAAAGCAATGGATATAGAGTCCATTTCTACAGGCTCACTAAGCTTGGATTTAGCACTAGGTATTGGTGGATTACCGAAAGGAAGAATTGTTGAAATTTATGGTCCAGAGTCTTCTGGAAAAACAACACTTGCTCTTCAAGTAATTGCTGAAGCTCAAAAATCTGGTGGAATATGTGCATTCGTTGATGCAGAGCATGCTTTAGATCCAGTATATGCAAAAAAATTAGGTGTAAATACAGAGGAATTACTAATTTCTCAACCTGATGCTGGTGAGCAAGCGCTAGAGATAGCAGATACACTTGTTAAATCAGGTTCTATTTCTGTAATAGTTATCGATTCAGTTGCAGCACTAACACCAAAAGCTGAAATCGAAGGGGACATGGGTGATCATCACGTAGGTCTTCAATCAAGATTAATGAGTCAGGCTTTGAGAAAATTAACTAGTTCAATATCAAACACAAATACAATGATGATTTTCATTAACCAAATAAGAATGAAAATAGGTGTTATGTTTGGAAGTCCTGAAACTACATCAGGTGGAAACGCATTAAAGTTTTATTCATCTGTAAGAATGGATATTAGAAGAATTGGTGCAATAAAAGATAAAGATGTCATCATTGGTAACTCTACAAGAGTTAAAGTTGTTAAAAATAAAGTATCACCACCATTTAAAGTAGTCGAATTTGATCTAATGTATGGAAAAGGAATTAGTAAAGTTGGTGAATTGATTGATCTTGGTGCTAAAGCAGAGATTGTAGAAAAATCTGGTGCTTGGTATGCATACAAAGGTGAAAAGATTGGTCAAGGTAGAGAGAATGCTAAGATTTACCTAGAACAAAATCCGAATGTTGCCGCTGAAATAGAGATGGCAATCAGAGAAAAAGCAGGTGTGATCACTAAAAAGATAGAAGGTAATCCACTTGATCAAGAGAAAGTAAAAGCAAATCAAAAAGAAGAAGAAGCTCCTGCCAAAAAGAATTAGCTAAATAGTCATTATTAGTAATAAAAGGCGTCTTAACAGACGCCTTTTTTCCCTTGAACGTTATAGACATCATTTAAAAAAACTGTATTTTAAAAAGATATGGCTCAGAAAACTTTAAATGAAATAAGAAATACTTTTCTTAAATATTTTGAGAAGAATGATCATACAATAGTTGAGTCTAGTAATCTTGTGCCTAATAACGATCCTACATTGATGTTTGCAAACTCTGGGATGGTTCAATTTAAAAATGTTTTTACAGGTTTAGAAAAAAGAGATTATAAAAGAGCAACCACTTCACAAAAATGTGTAAGAGCTGGTGGTAAACATAATGATTTAGAAAATGTTGGTTACACTCCAAGGCATCATACGTTCTTTGAGATGTTAGGAAATTTTTCTTTTGGGGATTACTTTAAAGAGAAAGCGATTCATCTTGCATGGAATTTAATAACAAAAGATTTTGCATTAGATAAAAACAGGCTCTATTTCACAGTTTTTAGCGAAGATGATGAAGCGTTTAATCTTTGGAAAAAAATTACAGGATTTGGTGATGATAGAATAATTAAAATACCAACTTCAGATAATTTTTGGTCAATGGGAGAAACTGGACCTTGTGGTCCTTGTTCAGAAATATTTTATGATCATGGCGATCATTTAAAAGGTGGTTTGCCTGGCACAAAAGATCAAGATGGCGATCGATATATCGAAATTTGGAATCTGGTATTTATGCAGTACGAACAAGTCTCGAAAGATAAAAGAATTGATTTACCAAAACCGTCAGTTGATACCGGGATGGGTTTGGAAAGAATAGCAGCATTGCTTCAAGGAACACATGACAATTATGAGACAGATCATTTTAAAAAAATAATAGGCTCTATCTCTGAAGAATTAAAAGTTAAGCCTGATAAAAATAATTTATCGAGCTTTAGAGTGATTGCAGATCACTTAAGAGCAAGTTCTTTTTTACTAGCGGAAGGAGTTTTGCCTTCAAATGAGGGTAGAGGATATGTTCTAAGAAGAATTATGAGAAGAGGCATGAGGCACAGCCACCTACTTGGATCGAAAAAGCCTATCTTTTTTAATATATTTAAAACATTGATGGATGAAATGTCAGGTAACTATCCAGAGTTGAAAAGAGCTAGCTCATTGATCAAAGAGACTTTGAGAATGGAAGAGGAGAAGTTTTTAGTTCTACTTGATAGAGGTATCAAAATCTTGGATGAAGAAATTAAAAAGGTTCATAAAAAACTTTCAGGCGAGGTTGCGTTTAAACTTTATGACACCTATGGCTTTCCATTAGATCTTACCGAAGATATTTTAAAAAATAAATCTTTAACACTGGATCATGAAAAATTTAATAGCTTAATGAAAGAAAGCAAAGAGCTTGCAAAAAAAAATTGGAAAGGTTCAGGAGATAAATCTATTGAGGAAATTTGGTTTACTATTAAAGACAAAACAGAACCGACTGAATTTTTAGGTTACGAAACAAATACATCAGAAGGAGTAATTAAATTTATTATAAAAGATAATACAGAAGTTAAATCATTATCTGAAGGTGAAGAAGGGTACATAATTTTAAATCAAACCCCTTTCTATGGTGAGTCAGGTGGACAACTTAGTGATACTGGTACAATTAAATATGGAGAAAATAATTTTATCGTTAGCGATGTAAAAAAAAAGTTTGGGGATTTATTTATTCATTTTGGTAAAGTCAGCAAAGGTAAATTTAATCTAAACGATAGTGTTGAATTAAATATAGACCTTGAAAGAAGAAATAATGTTAGAGCGTATCACTCCGCAACTCATCTACTCCATGAGTCTTTAAGAAGAACATTAGGTAAGCATGTAATGCAAAAAGGATCACTAGTTGCACCAGATAGACTTAGATTTGATTTTAGCCACATGAAACCTATATCTGAAGGTGAATTAGTTAAGATTAATTCAATCGTTAATCAATTTGTTCAGAATAAAAGTGAGGTAGTTACAAGACTTATGACACCAAAAGAGGGCATGGAACACGGCGCTTTAGCGCTATTTGGAGAAAAATATGGTGAGGAAGTAAGAGTAGTGTTTATGGGGGAGGAAGGTAACAAATATTTTTCAACAGAACTATGTGGAGGAACGCACGTTAGAAATACAAGTGAAGTTGGCAAATTTAAAATAGTAAGCCAATCTGCAATAGCATCAGGCGTAAGAAGAGTAGAAGCTTTGCGAGATAAACAACTTGAAAAATATCTAAATGAAAAAGAAAAAAACTTAAATGTTGCTAGTCAAAAAGATCAGTACCAAATAGATGATTTGTCAGATCAAATTAAAAAATTAGGTGGCAAGCCTAATATGAGTTCGTCTGATAAAAAAATAAATATAAAAGAATTAACTAAACAATTGGATGACCTAAACATTAAAAATGTTCTTGGAGACAAAAATAAAAATATTATAAAAGATGAAAATATAAATAACATAAAAGTTAGATTTCAAAAGATTAATGATCTATCTCCAAAGGATCTTAGAAAATTAGTTGACGAAGGTAAAAATTATTTAAAAGAGGGCATAGTTATAGTGTGCGCAAGTAAAGATGATAAGGTAGGATTGGCCATAGGGGTTACAAATAGTCTAACAAATAATTATGATGCTGTACAACTGGTAAAAGTTGGTTCAGAAATTATAGGTGGCAAAGGTGGTGGGGGTCGAAAAGATTTTGCACAAGCTGGAGGAAATAAAAAAGACCAAATTGATGAAGCATTTAATAAAATTAAAACTTTAATTAAATAAAAGTTAAATAATTTCTTACAACCAAATATGCGACTGTTCCAAAAATTAAGTAAGGTCCAAAAGGTATTTGTGAACTCATACTTTTAGATTTATTAATTAAACTTGGCAATGCAATTAACAAAGCACTTAGAGAAGATAAAAAGATTATATAAGGAATTGAGTACCAACCAAACCAAAAACCAATTGCAGCTAAAAGTTTCGCATCACCTAGTCCCATTCCCTCTTTCTTTCTAATTTTCATATATAAAGTAATAATTCCCCAAATTAAAATATAACCGAATACCCCACCTATCAAAGACTCTATGTAATTAGGAAACAAACTTAAATTAATATTGGGGTCAAAAGATTTGAAAAAACCTATTATCATCAAAGGAAAAGTTAACTCATTAGGAATTATAAAATGATCTAGATCAATAAAAAAAATAATAATAAAGAAGATTGTTAATACGATCAGCAGCAATGTTACAATTGTTAACCCATATAAATAGAAAATACCTAAAAAACTTAAAGCACTAATAAGCTCAACAAGAAAATAACGAAAATCTATTTTAATTTTACCGCACTTACAATTACCTTTAAGAATTAGATATGAAATTAAAGGAATGTTGTCATACCAATTAATTTTCTTTTTGCAGGTTCTACACTTTGATCTATCACTTACAATGTTCTCATTTTTGGGTAGTCTATAAATGCATACATTGCAAAAAGATCCCCATAGAGAACCTAAAACAAAAACGACAAAGTATATGAATAACACAAACTATAATTTTATATTTGATGCAATTTCAACTATTCCATCGATGCAATATTGAACAAACATAAAAGCATCATGGATGTGAAGGTAAAAATTGGGTGAATATATGATTAATTCCATTATTTAAAAATTATCAAAAAAGTTATAAATTGCCAATATAATTATGATTTTTGGCGCTAAAAAAATAGAAGTAAATAGGGTTGAAGATAACTCAAGGCAGGATCTTGCTTTAATAACTCAAATGAATCAAGAGTTAGCAGGATCATTAGATCTAAAGGAAACTTTGCAAAACGCTTTAGAGACAATCATAAAAAGAATTAATGCTCAAGCAGCCAATATATTTTTAATAGACGAAAAAAAACAAGTGTTCCAATGTATCTCATCTAAGTATCAAGCTTATCTAGAAGACTTTGAGATACCGTTAACTCAAGGTGTAATGGGTAGAGCAGCATTAGGTAAAAAATGTATAAGAGTTGGTGATGTAAGAAAAGATGTAAGAGAGATTGCGGAATTTTATTTTGATTTAGACAATAAAACAAATTTTACTACTTATTCAGTTTTGTGTTCACCACTTTTAGTATCTGGCGAATGTATTGGTGTTATTCATTGTTTAAACAAAAAAACAAATACAAAACTATTCGAAGAGAATGATAGACAATTGTTAGAAACTTTATCTGGACCAGCTGCACTTGCGATTAAGAATGCTAAAACCGCTAAAGAACTTATAGACAAAAATAGAATGCAAAAAGAAATAGAAATTGTAGGTGAGATACAAAAAACTTTACTATCTGAAAATAAAAATGAAGAATTTCCTATTGCCGGAATAAACATACCGGCTAAAGTTGTATCTGGTGACTTCTATAATTTTTCTGACTTAGGTAATAATAAATTCGGTTTTGGTGTTGCAGATGTATCAGGCAAAGGAATTAAATCATCTTTATTAATGTCAAAGGCTTCAAGTCTTTACAGATGTTTGAGTAAAACAATTTTTTCCACTTCAACTCTTTTAAAAATATTAAATGATGAAATTTGCGAAACAACAACAAGAGGAATGTTTGTAACGATGATCGTTGGTGTGTATGACAAAAATAAAAATGAATTACTTTTATCTAACGCAGGTCACGAACCTCCGTTAATATTTTCAAAGGATGGTAAGTTTAATACAATTGATGAAGCTGGTCCTCCACTTGGTATCGCACCTAACTTTAAATTTACAGAACAGATTATTTCTTTTAAAGAAAGTTCAATGTATATTTTTACAGACGGAATAACAGAAATGAAAAATAATAATGGAGAAATGCTAGGACAAGAGGGTTTCCAAGATTATATAAAAAAATATCAAAGCATTCCCAACAACAAACGATTACAAAAAATGATTGAAGATTTAATTACCTCTGGAAGAATTCAAAAAGATGATTTAACAATAGTCACAGTAGATGCAAAATAATTATGATGTCACTTCCAAAAGTTATGATAGCTTTTGCAATTGTTTTATCATCAATATTGTTTTGGGCTACTTCAAATGTTTGTAGATATAATTTCGCAATTGAAAAAAAAACAAATCAATTAAACATTCTTGCTCAAGAAATTGGTATATCTATACCTATGGCTAAAGTTTATTACTATAAAGAACTTAATTGTAACAATGTTGATTTAACTTGGGATTATGAAAGAGTAATGACAAACCTAAAAACTATTTCAGTAATGATCTATCAAGAACTTTCTACTGATATAAAAGGAGATCCAAACTAAAATTATAAATATTTACTTTTTTTTGTTAAAAATTTCTAATTTCAGGTGTATTTTATTTTTTTTTGGCATTTTAAATAAATTCAACTAAAAATTTACTAAAAATAATACAACCTATGATAATATAATTATCAAAAACTGATTTAATATTTGTATTTGATATAAATAATAAGTGCTCTAACACAAATAATTAAAACTCTAACACAAATTAGTAAAAAAAATATAAAATTCCAATAATTGTTGATTTTACTTACTTTTTAATTAAAAATAAAAAAATGAAAAAC
The DNA here is from genome assembly GCA_902585415.1 of uncultured Pelagibacteraceae bacterium. Lineage (GTDB taxonomy): Bacteria > Pseudomonadota > Alphaproteobacteria > Pelagibacterales > Pelagibacteraceae > Pelagibacter. The sequence continues at coordinate 54,293 of CACIDN010000004.1, read as the reverse complement.
TCTAACACAATATATAATTTGTAATTGTGTTAGATTAAAAATAAATTGTGTTAGAGATTTATAAAATATGATTAGTAGCTCATAAAGAACAAAAATTTATTCTTATATTAAAAAACGTTGATTTTACTTACTTTTCTAAAAAATAAGCTCATTATGAACTATATAGTTGAAATTTGTGTTAGACATTTTTTTTATTTGTGTTAGAGATTATAGAAATTGTGTTAGAGATTCGAAATATAAATTTTTTCGAGAGATATATTTATGAGTGAAGATAATAAAGACGATATTTTAAAAAATCAAAATAATGTTAGTGAACCTGATAATCAATCAGAAGTTGATCAAAATAATACAACTGAAGAGATAAATCAAAGTCCAGCCGATCAAAATCCTGAGAATCAACCAAATGTTGAAAATAATCAGAGTACAAATGATAATTCCGACACTAATTTAACGCAACAGTCAGAAATTATTAATAAAGAGACTGAAAATAAAAATGAACACCAAGTAATACATAAAAAAGACGGTCGACTACATATATATGTAAGACAAGATAAGTATAAAGGCGAACTTAAATCAAAAAATTGGGTTGGTAGACTTTATATTGATGGGAAACAAAAAATTTCTTCATCAGGTACTCAAAATTTAGATGAGGCTATACCCATTTTAGAAAAATGGTTCGATGACATTCATGCTGAAAGTGAAAGATTAAAAAAACAAAGTCAAGAAAGTCAAGTTGCATCCGAAAATGAGGTTCAAAGTAACCTAACTCAAAAAAATGAAACAATAATTTCTAATAAAAACGAAACTAAAGAAATCGTAACTCAAACGAAAAATGAAACTTCACAAACAACAGAACCAGTTGTTAATCAAAGCGTTGAAAAAAAAATTGATGAAGTAACAAAAGTTGAAAGTGAAAATATTAAACAAGAAAATAAAGATATAACTTCGACCACAAAAGAAAAATTTTCTAATTTATTTGGCAAACTTAAAAATATTAAATTAAAAAAACCATCTTTAGATGGAATTAAACTTCCAAAATCTCCTTCATTAAAAAAAAACAATGCTTTAACAAAAGCTTTAGACTTCTTTAAAACAAAAATTGGAAAATCAACAATCCAGGGCGAAGAAATAATTGGAGTCGAATTAAGTAATAAAAGTATAAGACTAGCGCAAATAAATGCTGATAAATCAAATCAGTGGGTACTAGAAAAGTTTTATACTCACAAATTGGATATACCTGATGAAAGTTCAGTTTTAGAAAATGCAGAAAAAATAACTGCAGAATTAGTTCTTGCAATTCAGAAGTCTAAGACAGCTACCTCAAATGTTGCAATCTCTATACCTGTAACAAGTGCAATTATAAGAGTTGTTACTGCTCCGTTAATGAAAGACGACGAATTACAAAAAGCAATAGAAACTAATTCTTTATGGGAAAATTTAGTGCAATTAACTGATAACTTAGATGATTACTCTATATTCCACCAGGTAATTAACAGAAATCAAAAAGATAATACGATGGATATTTTATTTGTTGCATCAAAGTTAGCCGACATAAATAATTACGTTTCAATGGTAAAAGCAGCTGGATTAAATCCAGTTATCATTGATGTTAAATGTTTTGCTTTAAAATCTGCGGTCGACCAAATAAATCAAATATCAAATAAATCTGAAGATGCAAACTTAACTGCTGTTTTAGAGTTTGGTCTTGATGAAAATTATTTGATGATACTCTACGATAATAATCCAATAATTACGGATATTTTTCTAAGAGGCCAGGATAGAAAAATATTGCAAAGTTCACAAGACTCGGAAGAAAAAGCTGGTTTAGTAAGAAGATATGTAACCCAAGTTAAGCAAGCAGTGCAAGATTTTGAGACAAAATATGAAAAAAGAATAAGAAATCTTAAAGTTGTTTCAGATTTAGATAATGTTGAAGAATATTTATCATTTTTTAGACAAAGTCTTTTAAACGTTGGTTTTAATTTATTTGATCCAATTGAGGGATTAAAAGTTCCACAACAATTCGAGAAAGATCTGGATTTACCTAATAAATCTTATTTAACCACATCAATCGGACTAGCATTTAGAAAATTAGATGTATTTGGATATTATAAATTTGTAACAGCTGCTAAAAATATCAATTTGCTTCCAAATAGAAAGAGCATGGTACAACAAAAAAAAATGAAAGCAATATCCGGTTTTGCTTTTAAAGGTTTGGCTGGTGTTATAGGTGCAATTTACTTAATATTGTTCACTTTATCATTTTGGAATATTCATTCTTATAATAAAAAATTAAAAAATTATTCTCAGGTCCAAAAAACTCATAACCAAAAACAAAATGAATTAAAAAAAGTATCAAAAGAATTAAGAATGATGCAAACTACTATGCAACTCAGCAATAGTTTAAAATCAAATAAAGAATTAACATACAGAATTTTAGCACAGGTTGCCTCAAGCGTTCCTACCAGAGTGAGATTTGATAAAGTAGATTATAATGGTAGCAATATGTTGACTATTCAAGGAATAGCTGCAAGCGATCAAGATATACTTAAATTTATAGAAAATTTAGGAAAACAAAAATTAATCGACCAAGCTTCTCTTTCATCAATGAGATTACCGAGAAGTGTTCAAGGTGGTGCTACTATGAAAGGATTTAGAATTTTTGTAAAAATTAAAAATATTTAGATATGAACTTTAATATAGATTTAAAAAATATAGATTTAAAAAATATTACGCTAGAGGATATTCAAGCGAAGTTAAAAAATGTTGAGAAAAAAACTTGGATTAAAATCGGTTCTTCTGTTGGGGCTGTAATCGTTTTTTTAATTATTTTTTATGGAGTATTGAATCCTATTGTCAATAAGAAGAAAGCCCAACTGGACGATATGAATAAAAAAAAAGAGGAAACTCAAAAATTTATAAATATGATAAATAAAGGTAAGGCTAATATAAAAAAAATAAAACCAAAATATGAACAATACTCTACATTATTTCACTCAAGAGCTGAAGTTGAAGGTTTATATCAAACATTAAGTGAATTTGCAGCAGCAAACAATTTGATCATTTCTAAGATTGAGAAAAAAGACATTATTGAAGTTACAAAACAAGCGGCTATTGCAAAAGCTACAGGAAAAAAAACAAAGAAGAAGGGCAAAAGTAAAGACAAAAAAAAAGTGGAGAACATAGCTTATTATACCATTCCGGTTAATTTTGAAATAACTGGCAATTTTCTTGGATATATTAGGTTTAAAAGGCAATTATCTCTGTCCCAAAAGATGCTTAACTTTGACAAGGAGTCTATCGTAGTGGTAAAAGGGAATACAACTGGAGCGATAAAAGTAAATGGAACATTAACAATAGTAGGTCTAGCTGATGAATTTTTTTAAAAAAATTATTTTAATATTAAGCTTTATATTTTTAAATTCGATGGCTCTTGCCGACAGTCATGATAAAGAAAAGAAAAATATTGTAGAAAAAGCTAAAGAAGTCAATCAACAAGTAAAACAGAAACAAGCTGCTAAAAATGCTAACATTTCTTCGGAAGTTGGTGGTGAAGAGCCTTTGCCTTTAAATGATCCATTTGTTGGAGACGGGTCTTTGAGTGGTGGAAATTCAATTAAATTAATTGCAGGATCAGAGGAAGAAAAAAGAAACTTAAGTGTTTTTAACTACAAACTTGTAGGTGTTATAGAAGGTAACGAAAATATGTTTGCCTCGATGATTGATGAGAATGGTGAAATATTAACATTAAATTTATTTGAAGAATTGTCGCCGGGAGTAAGATTGATTTCATTAGACTCTCAAGAAATTGTTTTTGAAAGAGAAAATGAGGATTCGTTAGTTGTTATAAATTTCAAAAATCAAATTATAGAGAGAGACAAATAATTTATGAAAAATAATTATTATAAAATAATCTTAAGTTTTATTTTGTTAATTTTTCTTGCAACTGGATGTACTCAAACAGGCAAAAAAGTAAAAGGTTTTAAACACGATACACCGCTAATAAAAACAGATGTAAAAAAAATTGGAAAAGCAGAAGTTGAAAAAGATGCAAAAATGGGACCTATTCCCGTTGAGGCAGATGTAACAAAACTTTTAAAAAGAAAAAAAATATCTTCTGTAAAAGAGAGAAATTACCTTTTAATTTCTGAAGATTATCCAAATTTAAAACAGAATGTTTCTTTTAAATTTCAAAACATGGACTACGAGGAAGCAATGAATTTAATGGCAAAAATTGGCAATATTAATATTCTTGTTGGCGAAGATGTTGCTGGATCTATAACTGCAGAACTTAACAATGTTCCTTGGGACAAAGCATTCAATGCTCTTTTAGATATAAAGAATTACGCAGCAGACATTGATGTGGGAAGTAATATTATAAGAGTAGCGACACCATCAACTTTAACTTCACAAGAAAGTTATAAATCCGCGAGAGCACAAGCAGTCAAAAAGAAAGTAGAATTAGAAGACTCTGTAGAACCGATCATTTCTGAAATTTTTAGATTATATTATATTTCACCAGCAGAGGCTAAAGCTACACTTACAGAATTATTTACCTCAACGGCTACAAGTGGCGCGTTTATACCAATCCAGGTAACAGAGGAAAAAACTACAAGATCAATTATTGTGAGAGGTAAGGAAAAAGATTTAGATGTTGTTGATAAAATAATTAGAGAAATAGATGTTAGAACTAAGCAGGTTTTGATGGAAGCGTTTATTGTTGAAGCAACATCAAATTTTGAACGTGCGTTAGGAACAAAACTTGGTGCAGCTTATACAAGAAACAGGGTAAGAGCAGGTGGTACTGCTGGAGGAGTATCTACTATTGGTGAAACAGAGGGCACAGGAGGAGCAATTAGTCCTGGAACAGCTGCTATAGGAGGTGCCTCAGATAATATCTTTTCATCTAATGCTGTAGGAGCAGCAACCAGTGGTATAGGAGTTTTACGAAGAACAGGTTCTGCAGTTTTAAAACTCCAATTAGATGCATTAGAAACAGAAGGATTGAGCAAAACTATTTCAAATCCAAAACTTTTCTCTTTAGATAACCAAACAGCATCGATTAAACAAGGTGTACAAATTCAGCTTCCAGGTAGTGGCGATACAGGACCACAACTTGTTGACGCTGCCCTGATATTAAAAATTACCCCAAGTGTTATTGGTGACGGCAATGTTTTAATGGAAATACAAGTTAATAACGATACCCCAGATAGAACAAATCCTGGCTCTATTGGAATTAATAAGATGGAAATTACAACAAAACTATTAGTTGCCGATGGAGACATTGTTGTTATTGGTGGTATTAAAAAAAACGAGGTTGCGAATTCAAAAGATGCTGTTCCAGGGGTTTCAAAAGTACCTATACTAGGAAAAATGTTTCAAGGTTCGTCAAAATCAGATAAACTTAACGAACTTTTGGTGTTCATAGCGCCAAGAATTTTGTAAAATAAGTTATGTTAAAGATTAGTAGAGAAAGCGAAATAAATTTAATTAACGTCTTGATTGATAATGATGTTATTTCAGGAAAAGATTTAATTAATATCAAAAAAAAAAGCTCTGAGGGTAATAAATCGCAAATTGAAGCTGTTTTTGATTTGAAACTTACCGACGAGCAAAAAATTTTAGATATTTTGGTAAAGGAACAGAACCTTGAGATTATAGATTTAAAAAAAATTACAATATCTAACGATATAAAATCTGTACTGCCTTCAAATTACATAAAAGTTAATTTTGTAGCACCATTTAAAGTAGATGGTAAAACCTTACACATAGCAATTCCAGATAGTTCCAAACTAACATTGATGAGAAATTTAAAGGCAATAACAAAAAAAAATATTGAATTACACGCAGCACCGCTAAGTCAAATCTCTGAATTTATTGAAAAGATTTCAAGTGATGGCGAAGTTACAACTGCAACAATTAGAAATGAAAACAATGAAAAGCAAAAAACTTTTGACTCTGAATTAGGTGATGCTGGAGAGGTATTAGAAAAAGCTCCTGAGGAAGATATAGAAGCACTTGAAAATGAGTCTGAGGTAATAAAATTTAGTACTGCCGTTGTTGCTGAAGCGATTAAAAAAGGAGTGAGTGATATTCATATAGAGCCTTATAGATTTTCATCCAGAGTTAGATACAGACTCGATGGTATGCTTCAAGAACAAGAGCAATACAGAAAATTTTTACATGATAACTATGGTGCTGTAGTAACACGTTTTAAGATTATGGGTAAACTTGATATTGCAGAGCGTAGACTTCCACAAGACGGTGCTATTAATTTCAAAATAGAGGGAAAAGTTATCGATCTTCGTCTATCGATTTTACCCACTGCAAACAATGAAAGAATAGTAATGAGGGTGTTGAACAAAGACGCTGGCGACATAACACTAGAGCAATTAAATTTTGAAGACCAGGACTTAAAGAGTTTAAGAAAATCTATTCATTCTACACAGGGTTTAATTCTTGTTACAGGTCCAACCGGATCAGGAAAGTCGACAACGCTTTATAGTATTTTAAAAGAGGTAAGCAAGCCTCATTTAAACATTTTAACTGCAGAAGATCCTGTTGAATATGAATTAGATGGTGTCGGACAAGTTCAGATAAAAGACGATATTGGTTTTACATTTGCTAAAGCTCTTAGATCTTTTTTAAGACAAGATCCGGAAATAATTTTAGTGGGTGAGATGAGAGATAAAGAAACAGTTGATATTGGATTAAAAGCAGCTTTAACAGGTCACTTGGTTTTTAGTACACTTCATACTAACGACGCGCCAAGCACAATTACTAGATTGCAAAATATGGGAACCCCTGACTACTTAATAAGCGCAGCATGTCAATTAGTTGTTGCACAAAGACTTGCTAGAAAAAATTGCAAAGAATGTAAAATTCCTGATGATGATGTAAACCCTAAAGTATTACAAGATTTAGGTTTCAGCGCCGAACAAGCTTCAAGAGTAAAAGCAATTAAAGGCAAGGGATGTGAGGTTTGTAGTAATACGGGATATAAAGGAAGACAAGGTATATATGAAATCTTAGTTGTTTCAAAACCTTTGAAAGAAGCAATTTTAAGAAAAGCTACCACACCTGAACTTAGAGAAATTGCAATAAAAGAGGGTTTTCAAACTATGCAAGATATGGGAAAAAGACTTATTGCAAGTGGAGAATTAAATTTTAGAGAGTACGAAAGAGTTTTATCAAACGAGTAATAATAAATTTTATGGATACTTACGCTTATAAAGGCATTTCAGACGGAAAATACGTTGAGGGAAATATTGAAGCTCTAAATCCAGATGAAGCTTCCCACAAACTAAAAGAGCAAAAAATCATAATCACAAATTTAATTAGAGCTGCTAAGGGTAAAAAAAAAGAAGATAAGACAGTCAAAAAGAAAAAAGGCTCCTCTTTATTTGGTAAGAAGAAAGCAAAAGTAGAAGATGTTTTAATATTTTCTAAGCAGTTTGCTACAATGGTTAAAGCAGGTTTGCCAATTCTTCAAGTATTAGGAATGTTGAGGGATCAAATAGAAAGCCCTGCAATGAAAGACGTCATTGAGGATATTAGAAAAAGCTTAGAGGGAGGTGTTACTCTTTCCAAATGTTTTGAAAAATACCCAGAGTTATTTGATAACGTTTATATAAATTTGATAAAAGCAGGTGAAGCAAGTGGTAAGTTAGATGTATTTTTGCTCAAAATAGTTGAGTCGCTTGAAAAAAAAGAGGCAATTAAAAAGAAAATTAAAGGTGCTCTAATGTATCCGAGTATAATGTTTACTGTTGCTATTACAGTAAGCGCATTCATGTTAATTAAAGTAGTTCCAGTATTTGCAAAAATGTATGATGGAATGGGTATTGAACTACCAGCAGCAACAGCAACAATTATGGGTATGAGTGATTTTCTTAGAGGTACAGGAGGAAAGCTGATGTTTTTATTTTTAGTTATATTTTTTTTCGCTTTTAAATATTTGACAACAAAAAACGAAAAAATACAATATTTATGGCATAAACAGGTTTTAAAGCTCCCAATATTTGGTGACATGATATTAAAATCTATGCTAGCAAGAATTTCCTTAATCATGGGTAATCTTAGTGCAGCAGGTGTAAATTTATTAGAGAGCTTAGAGATTGCAAAATCAGTAAGTACCAATGTGGTAGTACTCGAGTCTTTAGAAAATGTAAAAAAAGGAGTTTTTTCAGGAGACACTTTAACAAAATTGTTTTTAAAAGATCCTTTGTTTCCTCCTACTTTTAGTCAATTGATTTCTGTAGGTGAACAAACTGGTCAACTGGATGAAATGTTTGGATCAGTAGCTAAATATTACGAGTCAGAATTTGATACAGTTGTTGATAATTTATCTTCTTTAATTGAGCCTATCATGATTGTATTCATGGGTTTAATGATCGGAGGATTAATGATTGCAATGTATTCTCCAATATTCAACGTTGGAGCTTTAATAGGATAATTATAATTGTTTTGTTAAAACAAGATGATTTATCCAAGGCTTATTACCATCCTTAAATTCTACAGCATCCATTATTTCTTGAATAAAAAAGGTTCCTAAGCCTCCCGGCTTAACATTATCAATTTCTCTGTGTTTAACTTTCTTTGGATCAACAGGTGTGCCTCTGTCATAAAATGCTATTTGAAGCTTGTTATTCTCACAACTAATTTCAACAACCATTAATTCATTTACATCAGCAGAGTTTTTAAACGCATGCTTAACAATATTTTGCGCAGCCTCAGCAATAGCTAATACCAATTCATCTTTTAATTCTTGTTGTATTTGAAGTTTTTCAAACACCTCGCGACAAAAATTTCTGACCTCTTTTAAACTAGATGAATTTACTAAAAAGGCCTTTTTTTCCGAATGGTCTAAGTGAGCAGTTTCACTCATAAAATTTATTCCAAATTTAATATTTGTTCTAATTTAGCCATCATAATGACTTTAAGAACTGATTTACTCACATCTTTTATTATTACTTTTGTATTTTTTTCCAAAGCTTTTTGATGACTTTCTATTAATACAGATATTCCAGAAGAGTCCATATATTGAACATTGCTTAAATTTAAGTGAACTTCTTTACCAGCATCAATATGAGGAAATATGACTTCTTTTGCTTTTTCTGTAACATCCATATCTATTTCACCATCAAGATGAACAGTAGCAATATTTCCCTCTTCATTAACTTTATAACTCATAAAAATTTCCTTGCCATTGCTAAAACTTTTTCTACTGGTTTACTGACTTCAACTAGTTCGAACTTTGTATTTTTCTTTTCAGACAATTTTTTACTTTCAATTAAAACTGAAATTCCAGATGAATCCATATATTCAACTTTACTCAAATTTAAATGAACTTCGTGTCCCGCTTCAATCAATGGTAATATCGATTGCCTTGCTTTGTCTGCTACATCCATATCAATTTCTCCTGTTAGATGAATAATCCTCGAATTTCCGTTTTCCTCTATTTTATATGTCATTAAGCTATTTAAATTAGTATTTTTATAATTTTGCTTATTATGAGCACATATGTCAATTATTCTATAAAAAAAAAAAAGATATCAATTTAACAAGCAGTTACAGGCTTTTTAAAGTATTTACTTATTTTTAAAATTTATTAAGAATTATGCAATTAATATTAATATATAAATAAAGAGGCCTAAATGAAAAATAATAAAGGTTTTACGCTTATTGAACTATTAGTTGTTGTGGCTATCATAGGTATTCTTGCAGCTGTTGGTACAGTTGCTTATACAGGTTACACAGCTAGTGCTAAAAAAAACGCAACAAAATCTAATCATGCTTCAGTTGTAAAGTATGTAGCTTCAGAACTTCAAAAATGTAACATCGGAGATAGCACGTATATGGGATCTACTGCTTGCAATCTAAGGAAAACGGCAGGCAATGTAGCAACCGCCGCGGAGACTGCTTTATCTGATTTTAAAAATGCTGAAGACAGTGATGGTGATGGAGTTAAAAAAGTTACTGCTGCTGATGATGGATCTGTTGCTGTAGTTTTAGGACAAGTTAGTGTTGCAGATGATGGTAGCACAGTAACCATATCAAGTTGTTTTGCTGAAGTTGGCGATACTCCAGCGTGTGATACTACATCTTCAGACTCGGTAATGACAAACTCTGTTTCAATAGAATAGTTATTTAATTTAGAAGATAACTAATTTGAGCAAGTTAAAATTTTATATCACAAGAAGTTCTGGTTTTACTTTAATAGAACTTCTTGTGGTTGTAGCCGTGCTTGGAATACTTGCAGCGGTTGGAACTGTTTCTTACAACGGCTATGTAAAAAGTGCTAAAAAAAGTTCTGCTGAAAATTTTTTACAACAAGCATCTTTAGCTCAACTAGAATTTTATACAAACACTGGTGAATATTATCCTTCTGGGACAGCAGACACATGCTCAGCTAATGAGAATACCTCAAAACTTTTAGGACAAAATTTATTTGGTGATGAAAAGTATATAGCTTATGATGAAATGGAATTTTATTTTTGCTCTTATGCAAGTGAAACAACTTATACCATATTAGCAGAGGACCAAACTTCTGACTGCCAAATATCCCTAACTAAAAACCAAGCAATTCAAAGAGAAAATTGTAGTTAAAATTTAACATTTGATTTTAAATGTTAACTATTTTAATTAGTCAATATGAGAAAAATTTATTGGTATATAGTATTTTGCTTAATACTAAGTGGATGCGGACAATATTCTGCTATGATTGGACCTAGTTATACTTTGCTTGAGACGGGAAATGTTTTACAAGCCTCAACTTCCTTAGGAAGCTCATATGGAATGCAAACCGTACGTAAAAATGTTTCAAACGAACTTGAAGCAGAAAGAATGTGCCAAACTGTTCACAGCTCGGTATTAACAGAAATTTTTTTTGAAACTCTGGATCAGGATGATTGTGTATTTGATCCAATGAGCATTTATCGATAATTTTTTTAAAAAGTAGCTTCTACTAAAATAAAACCTATTTTGATTATTTTTACCCTTAAAGTTGTTAATTAAGCTTAGTTTTACGCTCGTATTGATATTTAAAAAAATTGAATTTTTTTATTATTTAATTAATCTTCAGTTTTTTATGAAAATGTTTCTTAAATATACTTTGATAATAGCGTTTATAAATATTTTATTTATACCTTTTAATACTTATCCAGTTCTATCAGTGGAAAAAAATATTACCTATATGCAAATTCTTCAGAAACCAAGAGATTTAGATTTGAATTTAAAATATGCACAACAACAAGGAAAGATGGGAAATTATAAACAAACCATTTCAACTCTTGAAAGATTAACGATGCTGTACCCTGACAATGTTGAAATTAAGTTATACTTATTATCAGTATTGGTACAAATAGACTCTCCTGATAAAGCGAGAAGTTTAATAGAAGAAATGAAACTTAGAACAGATTTAGAGTCTGAAGATCTAGAAACTTTGCAAGAAATTGAACAAGATTTAAAAGATAAAGAGCCGGGTTTGTGGAATTTTTCTGCAGATATTAGTTTAGCAGGTCTTTATAGCAACAATGTCAACAGTGTATCCAAAACTAGAAAGAAAAGTGAAGAGGGTGAAGTTGTAGAATTTACCTCAGCAATGCATGACAAAACCAGTAGTGGAGGAATCAGTTTTTCTGCCACAAGACCTTTTGGAGAAGAGTCTTCATTCTTAGCAAACATTTCTCACACCACGTCCAATCAACACCAGGAACACGATGATGACTTTCAATCTTACGGATTAACTCTTGGGCTAGACACGGTTTTAGGAGGTCAAAGCTTAAGTCCATATTTTACTATGAGTAAATCCGATTATCATACAGATGCAGACAGTGTTTCTATTGGCATGGGCGTAGGTGGCTTTTTTACTGCTGGAGAAAGACATTCATTTAGTTATGGATATTCTTACTCAGACTCTAAAGGTAACCACAATTCTTCAGATGATACTGCAAGAGAAACAAACTCAATCGGACATGGTTACACATTTAATCATGATTATATTTTTACAGAAATTATATCTACATCAATTGGTCTAGGTTACAGTGATAGTGATGCAATCGTAGATGCTGGTAATGATTATGAAACATATGATTTTAGTTTAGGTGTAAACTTATCATTTCCTTGGGCGTATATCGCAATTACCAATGGAATGAGTTTTAACGACTATAAAAAAGAGGATAGTAGCGTTGCTTCTGACAGACTGAGATCAGACTTTACAAACACATTTGATATTATGTTAACAAAGGCAATTGGGGATATTTTGCCTGCAATAGATCAAAATAGAAATTTGTTTATAAATTTATCATATGAAAAAGTGATTTCAGAGGCGAATACTTTAAATTATGATTATCATGCAGATTCTTTTTCTTTAAGTTTTACAAAATCCTTTTAATATTGAATTTTCGTGAAATAAGCGAAAAGCGCTTAAAAATACCTTCAAATGTGCTGATCAAACTGAGTTAATAGAGGTTTATTTTTATAAAAAAAATGTTATTTTTCAACTAAATGAAAAAATTTTTAACAGCAATTTTGTGCACATTTATGTTTATGAGTTCAAACTCATACGCAGAGGAAACACTAACAATTGAAAAACAACTTGTAGGTATAGTTGGAGCAATTTCAGGAACAGTCAAAACTGAAACAAGAGAACTCAAAGAAGGTGACAAAATTTATTTAAATGAAACAATATATTCTGCACAAGGCTCAGGAACACAAATATTACTTTTAGATCAATCAACATTTACAGTTGGAGAAGACTCTGAAGTTGTGATGGATACTTTTATATATGATCCAAAAACAAATAATGGAAAAATTGTTGCAAGTGTTAAGCAAGGAAGTTTAAAAGTAATTTCAGGTTTAATAAGTCAAAAAGATCCAGACAGTTTAACTGTAACAGTTCCAGAGGGAACACTTGGATCTAGAGGAACAGAATTTCAAACAATAGTATCAAAAGGTAAAACAGATACTTTATTAATTGGTCCTGGTAAAAATAATACTTTGGGTATGAGACCAGGCGCTGTTTTAGCAAGTAACAAGTTTGGAAAGACATTATTAGACAATCCATACAGCGTTACTTCTATGAGCAAAGGCAAAGCTCCAGACAAAGCAAGAAAAATTACAAGAACTCAATTGAAAAAATTTAACAAAAAAATGAGAGCTTTAAACAAAGGTAAAGTTGATAAGTCTGAAAAAAAAATAGCAAGAAAAGCACTTAAAAAAGAATTAAAAAAAGAACTTAAATCCTTAGGCTTTGAAAAAGAGCAAATCAAATCAATAATTAAAGAAAACATCCAAAAAGACAAAGAAAAAAAGTTAGCAATAAAGACTGAGAAAAAAGCAGAAAAAAAGAAAAAGAAAAAGAAAAAAGCTAAGGCAGAAGGCGAAAAAGGTAAAAAGAAAAAAGGAAAAGTAAAAGAGGGTAAAAAAGGTAAAAAGAAAAAAGCTAAAGCCAAAGACGGCAAAAAAGGTAAGAAAAAAGCTAAAGCTAAAGATGGTAAAAAAGGTAAGAAAAAACCTAAAGCAAAGGCTCCATCTAAGAAAAAACCAAAAGCAAAAGCTCCATCCAAGAAAAAACCAAAAGTTAAAGCTAAAAAACCAGCTAAGAAAAAGCCTAAAGCTAAAAAACCAGCTAAGAAAAAACCTAAAAAGAAAGCTAAACCTAAAAAGCCTAAAAAGAAAAAAGCTAAACCTAAAAAGCCTAAAAAGAAAAAAATTAAAAAGGTAGCTAAGAAAAGAAAAGCAGCTAAAAAGAAAAAAGCTAAAAACAAAAGAAAAAAGAAAAGGTAATTAGCTTAATTTCATAAAGATTTACATTACATGATTAAGATATACACTCAATAATGTGAGTGCATTTTTTGAAAAAAACTTAAATTATTTAATTTTTTTTATAATTTTAATAATTTTGATTTCTTTAAAAATAATCAACCCTTCTTTAATCAAGTCAATCTCGTATTTAAGTTTTGATTTATATCAAAAAGTATTTGTAGAAAAAAAAGGTGATACTGATGTTGTCATTATAGATATTGATGAAACAAGTTTAGGTAAATTTGGTCAATTTCCTTGGAGTAGATCTGTTTTTGCAAAAATTATTGATCAAGTTGAAAGTTCAAATCCAAAGGCAATTGGTTTCGATGTTTTTTTTACTGAAAAAGATAAACAATCTCCCGATGAAATTATTAAATCTTATGGATTAATACCATCTGATATAGTGGATCTTCAAAAATTAAAAGGTCATGATGATATTTTTGCGGAAAAATTAAAAAGTGCAAAAACAGTTACTGCAGTTTTAGGCAGTAATGTTCCATCACATTCTAATTATGAGAGAAAGGCAAAAGCAAAATTTTTGTCAAAAGGTGGTGATCCAAAAAAGTTTACATATTCATACCCTTACTCAATTGGTTCACTAGAGAAATTAGAAAAAGAAGTACAAGGACTGGGTTCAATTTCTTTTTTAGACCAGCTAGATGGTATAATTAGATCTCTTCCATTAATAGTTAGACTTAATAACAAAATATATCCAACCATGGGACTAGAAATGGTACGTGTTGGAGAAAATCAAAAAAATATATATATTGAATTAAACGAAGTTGGAATTAATAGAATAAGCGCAAGACCTTATAAAATAGACTCTGATCCTAATGGAATAATTTGGATTAAATATAAACAACCACAAAAAAATCAATATATATCTGCAGGAGATGTTTTTGAGGGTAAATTCCAAACAGATTTTTTTAAGAATAAATATGTTTTAATTGGTGCATCGGCACAAGGACTTTTTGATTTAGTTAAAATACCAACTGGTTTAACTGTTCCTGGAGTTGAAGTTCACGCAAATGTTATTGAAAATATTTTAGATCAATCTTATTTAGTCAGAAATCCAAATACTTATGTTTTTGAATTATTATTTTCTATAATTGTTGCGTTATTAACATTTATTTTGTCTCAAAAAATTAGACCCAAATACAGCTTATCAGTATTTTTTGGTAATCTTTTATTTATAATTATAATTGGGTTTTATATTTATAAATTTAGGTCAGAACTTGTTGATATTAGTTACCCAATATTTATTTTAACAATCACTTTCTTAACAGGGTTGTACTTTAGATTTATAGAGGAAAATAAATTAGCACTTGCAAACTTACAAAAAGAAGCAAAACTTTTAAAAGAAAGAGAACTAGCTGCGGGAGTACAGAAAAGTTTATTTCCAGATATTTCGAAATTTGAAAACTTTATTTTTGCTAAAAATGTACCTGCAAGAGATGTATCAGGAGATTATTTTGATGTTGTTAGATCAACACCTGAAGAGTATTTTTTTACTTTAGCTGATGTATCTGGAAAAGGAGTTAAAGCAGGTATGTACATGGCAAAAGCATCATCCATATTTAGAACGTTAACAAATTTAAAGTTTCCTCTAGAAAAAGTTGTATTTGGTGTGAATAACGAACTCGTTGAGGCTAAATTTAAAGGAATGTTTGTTACAGCTGTATTTGGCAAGTTAAATATAAAAACAGGTGAATTAGTATTCATAAATGCAGGTCATGAAAGTATTCTAACTTTTGATCACAATAAAAATTACGAATATATAAAGTCTGATATGCCGCCAATTGGTATTATTAAATATTTTACAGAGACAATGGTTAAATCAAATACCATGAACCTTAAAGATAAAACATTTGTAGTCTACACAGATGGTGTGACAGAAGGATACCTTAAAAATGGCGAAGAACTAGGCGCCGAAGGTGTTCAAAATATAATTAATAGTATTGAAAATGTTAACCCAAAAAATATAGTGCTTGGCATAGAAAAAGAGCTCAACTGGGGGGCAGAAAAACTAAGGGACGATATCACTTGTATGGCAATCAACATTGAAAACACTGAATTAATTAAAAAAAATAAGTAAAAATGTTGAATCAATTGAAAAAATTTAAAAGATTAATTTTGACAAGTACGCTTACACCTAAAATATTTTTAATTTCGCTTGCATTGTTTTTTTCATCTCTAGCTTTTGCAGCAAGCTTAACAGTCACATGGTTAGATGGGAGAATACCATCTCATAATTCAAATTTTTGTAAAAATTCTGACGGAGAGTTCTTAATGGACAAAGATTCAACAGAAGATCCTTATGATGTTGCTTTTAGTACCGATGGATTACAAGTATTTTCAGTAAACCATAAACAAGAGAGTATCCGTTCAAAAGGTAATCTTTCTATGAATAGGCTTAGTAGACCTTTTGATATGACATCAGTTATAAGTGATCAACATACTGTGGCTGGAAAACCTAATATGAATTGTAATGTTATAGACGCTTTTAAAATAGCAAATTTGGCTGGTGCTAGCGATGAAAAGTTACGTAACATAGTAGTTGCAGATGAAGGTAGAAAATTTTTTATATCAAATAGAGTAGGAAGAATTATGAGATTTGATTTATCTGCACCGAATGAATTTCAAACTAATACATTTGTTCAAAGTATTGTTACTCACGAAGAAATGCATGGTTTTGCATTAAGTGATGATGGTACAAAACTTATTACTATACGTTTTACTGAAGAAACTCCGCTAGTAACAACTTATCAATTACCTAAGCCTTACGACATTAGCTCTATCACACAGATACATCAAGTCGATCTAACTGATATTGGTGTTACATTACCAGATACATCGAATGGTAGTGTAAATTTTGGAAGAGATATTGAATTTAGCAAGTCTGGTCTTGCAATGTTTGTTTTAATTCAAAACACTAAGGGTAACACTACTGATACAGATGATATCTATCAATTTACTTTAAATGCGAAATTTGATGTATCAACAGCTACACTTATTGGGAACTATGATGCTAATAATTTTCAAAACCAATCAGATAATTTTGGACATCCAATAGGATTTACTTTTTCGAATGACGGAATGAGGATGTTTATTGTAGACATAGACTCAGATGGTGGTGTTGACCAAATAAATTCATATCAATTAGAGTGTCCTTATGGTCTTGTTCAATGTGTTTCTGAAACAAGAGTATCTATCGTTTCTCAAGTTGAATTAGCTAAGCAAAATATCAGCTTAAATGTTGATACTATTTTTAAGAGATTTGAGTGGATTAAGAGAAACCGTGATGATGAAAATTTATCTGCTCACAATTTTAACATTAATTATCATGATCCTTTGATACAAACTTTAGCAAGTAAGTTTGAGCCATCTACAAAAAAAAATATTGCTACTTATATAAGTAAACATAAATCAAAAGATAAAAAATCTAAGTGGTCTAGCTGGAGCTTAGCTGATATATCCTTAAGATTTTTTGGAGAAGATGGTAACACTAAAGCAAAAAATCTAAATACTAGAGGATTAACAATAGGAGCTGATAGAAAATTTGGGGATAACAAATTTTTAGGATGGGCAATAAGATATAGCGATGGTAGTTCTGATACTAAACTTGATCAACAAGGCTTAGTTATGGATTCTTTAACACTAAATCTTTATGGAATTTCCCCCTCTATCAATAATCAATACATCAATGCTGTTATAGGTTTAAGTCATTTAAGATTTGATCATAAGTATATAGGTAATGTTTCAGGTGAAAGAAAAGGAAAACAAGCTTTTGCAACAATAAATTATAGAACTAAAAATAAATATGGAATACTGAATATTACTCCAACAGGAAAGTTAACATATGGAGTGACAAGATTGTCAGAGTTTACTGATTTTATAAGCAAAGCATCAGAGCTTTCATCACAAGATATAATATATAAAGAGGATACGTTTGTTAATGGAGAATTTGCAGGTGGTTTTCTGTTTGAAACAGATATTATTGAGACAGATGGAAGAACACTTCAGCCAATGGGAGGTATAGAATTATTGTATGATTTAAGTAAAGATATTGATTATAAATATTTGGTTCAAGGTGGAACTCCTGTAAATAAAGAGACAATTCACTCACCATTTTCAGCTAGAAATTTAAAGACCTTCATCGGCTTTGAAGCTGTAAGTTTAAGTGGTTTTACTGTATCTGTAGACTATCAAAAAATAATTGGTCTAAAAAACAAAAGAACAGAATTTCCAAAATTTGAGTCAGAGACATTCATACTAAAATTTAGTCGTTCAAAGGAGGAAGATAATCAATTTGCATTAAATTATAATCCGATAAATGCTCATCAAACTAATTTGAGCTATTCAAAAAATATACACGGTTTAGACTTTAAAATTAACTCAAATCAAAGCCTTGATAACAGTTCTGAGTATTTTACCAACCTAGAAGTGTCTGGAAAATTTTGAGAAAGTGATATAATATAATTTGTAATGTTTGAAAAATTAGAAGAACTTGCAAAAAACAACAAAAAAATCTCAGATTTTCATATTAGAAGTGGCTGGCCTTTAGCTTATAGACAAACTGGTGAAATTCATAAAGTTCAAGAAGTTATGGTAAAAGCTCAAGATCTTCAAGATCTTATTTCAACCAATTGCAATGAAGTAGAGATGAAGAAGTTTAATGATACTCATGAATTAGATTCATCTGTTACATTAAGTGGGTTAAGATTTAGAGCTAACTTTTATAAAACAATTAATGGTCCAGCAGCAGTATTAAGAAGAGTAGAAAGCGTTATCCCAGAAATGGGTCAATTTGATCTTCCACCTGTTCTTTATGATATAATTGATATGCACAAAGGTTTAGTTTTAGTCACAGGGCCTACAGGATCAGGAAAGTCCACAACCCTTGCTGCAATCGTAAATGAAATAAACAAAACTAGGACTGCAAATATTATAACGGTTGAAGACCCAGTTGAGTTTATTCATAAAGATATAAAAAGTATTGTCTCTCATAGAGAAGTTGGAAAACAGACACAAACTTTTGCAAGTGCATTAAAGGCTGCTTTAAGAGAAGATCCAGATGTAATTTTAGTTGGTGAGATGAGGGATTTAGAGACAGTTGGACTTGCTTTAACAGCTGCTGAAACGGGTCACTTAGTATTTGGAACATTACATACAAGTGGTGCACCAAATACAATAAATAGAATTATTGACGTTTTTCCACCTGAACAACAAGCTCAAATTAGAGCACAAATTTCAACATCATTAAAGATGGTAGTTACACAAAGACTTTTAAAAACTAAAGACGGTCAAGGACGTTGTGGTGCTTTTGAAGTGATGAAGTGTACAGCTCCAATTCAAAACTTAATAAGAGAAGCAAAAATTCATCAAATCCCAAGCATCATGCAGACTGCAGTGAAAGATGGTATGATAACCATGACTAAGTCTTTAGAAGAATTAGTTAAAGCAGGAAAAATAGATGCAAGTGCTGGAAAAGAACATTAAAGGTTTTACTATTCTTGAATTATTAGTTGTCTTGGCCATAGTTGGTGTAATATCTGCTGTTGCTTATCCAAATTTTTCCTCTTGGAATAAAGAAAGAGAAGTAAGGTCTGCTGTAACTAAAATATCATCTTTAATAAGGAATATTCATGCACAAACAGAAAAAGGAACTTTTGCATATGTTCAGGTAAAATTTACTAATACCGATAAAAGTTTAATTGTGGAGACCAAAGGAATGACTATGGATACTCTTGCAACTAAAATGAATGATGGAGACGATCCCTGGAACCAAAAATTTCCTGATAATGTTACACAAAGGTGTTCCTTTGAAGATGGTTATTGGGACACTGATACAGCAGATGCAAGCGCAAGTATTAAAAATTTTGTAAGCAAAGTAAATTTTTCAAGTGTTACAACTTCATTTGCGGGTAGAGGCGGAGATGATCTAGAATTGGGAGAAGGGGAAGCCGTCCCCGTAGATATGTTAGGGGGAGAAGGCGGTAGCGAAGGTGTTGGTGCAGTATGTTTTTCAAGAGGTGGAAAATTTTATGAGGCAAATGGAGATTTACTGAGCGATTCAGATTTACCTTTTGGTTTTATATATATTTGTAGAAGAATTAATGATGGTGAAACATGTCCTGTTACATACAACCAAGGACTCCTTGACGAAGAACAAGTTCCCGCTACAGGTGGCGAATATATAAATGCAATTAAGTGGTCTAGATTTGGAAATTTTTATAGAACCAAATGGAGTGGCACAGGATGGATAGAATAAATGATTTTTAAAAACAAAAAAAATATATCAGGACTTTCTTTGCTTGAAGCATTGGTGTCTACGGTAATAATTGGAATTGGTTTTGTGGCTATTTTGCAGATGGTTAATTATTCTGTTCAATCAATGCACACCTCAGGTGAGAGAACTAAGGCAAATTTTTTAACGAATGTAATTGCAGAAGATGTTATAAGTAGCAGAAATTCTTCGACAACATCCCATTCAAATTTTACAAAATATTTAATGGGGACTGACGAAAATAGTCCAATATTTGATGCGGGTGCATGTAAATCTAAAGATGGAACTGCCTCAACCGATACAGGTAAAATTTATGGCACAAGTTCCTCTGATGCTCACGAAATGAAATTAAACAAATGGAAAGCACTTTTAAATAGTAAGTCGTATTTAAAATGTAGAGGTGTAAATGAAACAAGAAAGTTTCAAGTTTATAAGATATGTAGATCTGGCTGCACCTTAACAAATCCAACTATACAAGATGAGGAAATTTATATTGGTAGAATTCAAATAAATTTAAATGATGGAAAGAAAAGGAAGTACTTATATTTTCAAGCAGACTATAAGTTGGTGGGAGTTAATTAAATGAATAATATCTATTTTAAAAATCAAAAAGGTTTAACACTTATTGAGATTATGATCGGTATTATTATCACCTCTTTAATGATGGGGGCATTATATACTACTTATAGCGTTGTAAACAGTACCTACTCTCAAGTAAGCGAAAAAGCAAAAATTAGTAGATCAAGCAGGGATCTGGTTTCAATGATAATGAGAGATATACGAATGGCTGGATTTAAATATTATGCGGGCTCTCAAACAATTTCTAAATTTGCTGATGATACTAAAGGAGAATGCAAACCAGATGGCATGATACTACCTAAAAAAAGTTATTTTACATTTGAAAATGGTTTTATTGATGAAAAGTTAAGTCATAATCCATTGGTAATAAGAAAAGATAGAATTGGTTTCCAAAATACTAAAGATGAAAGTATATCAATACAATCTGACGTAGCTGGAACTGGTTTATGTTGTGATCAGATAGAGATTGTTTACGAAGATTTTAATCAAAATGATTTAAATCAGCCTTTTAAAAAATACAGGATTACATACTTTGCAGACGAAAAAAGCGATAGAGATGGTTCAAATAAAAGGTTTGCTGTTTACAAGACTGTTGAGTCTTGGTCTCAAGCAAGAACAGATGCAGATAAAACTGAAGACGAAGAATCAGGAGAGGTAACTTGCTTATGGCCTGCGGATTACGATCCTGCAACGGAAGGATGGCAAAAAGATTGTCCCGAATGTGTAGACAAAGAATTAGTTAGAGATCACATTGAAGATATGGAATTTATACCATTCGATAAGGATGGACTAATAATTAAAGACTCTGCTGGCGATTATCCTGCACCTGAAATAGCTGGAACTGGAATTAGAAAAAGACTTTTTGATATAACGGGAGTGGATATTAGACTTACTTTTAGATCTAAGGATGATTTTTACAAAGAAGTCCAAAAAAAAACTATTGCAGGATTAGATGATCGATCAAAGGAAAATGAGGATAAGTTTTTAAGAGACTCTGTAATCGTAACTGTAAACACAAGAAATATTGGTGGAAGTTTATTTTAATGATTAAAAAAAACGAAAAAGGTTTTACCTTAATTTTATCTCTGGTTTTGCTATTAGCGATGTCATTAATGGGAGGTGGCTTAGTCGTAATCTCTTCATCAGACCATCAAAGCAATAATAGCAGCGATGAATTTCAACAAACTTTTTATGTTGCAGAACACGGCTTGATGGAAGCACAAAAGTCACTAATAAATAAAATGATGGGTCCAGTTCAAGACGATGGTTCTAGAAATGAGGATATAAGATCTATTCCAACGAATGTAGAGCAAGCAATATCAAATTTAGATCAAGATACCCCTTGTTATAAAAGTTTTAGAAATTTAAGTAGAGCAGATGACTTTGAAGTAGTTGAACATGTACAGGATCAGTCATTTTTTGAAGTTATTTTTCCTATTTTAGCTTCAGCTCCAAATTTTGGCAACGCTAGTGAGATTGAACAAGAGGTAATGAGAATGGAAAAATTTAGATTTGAATATTTTTCAGTTAATGCTGGTACATCAACCTACAAAGCCGCAGGTTCTAGTTTAAAAAAAACATCAGGAACTATACAAAGACAAGGAACTGCATATAGAATTTATTCTTGTGGTATTCTCGGGAGTGTTTCCAACCCCGAAATTATAATCCCACTTGAAACAATTGCCATTTTATCCCACTAAATGAGTGGTCAAATTGAACATAAATTTTTCATTAACTCTATTGAAAATTCTCATCAATTATTTAAATTTAAATTTGTGAAAAAAATATATTTTTATATTCTTTTATTACTTTTTATTACTAATAAGTCTTTGGCTTGTCAGCTTTTAAACGTACCCATCGGATCAAACATCAACAGCGCAGTTACAATATTTGAATTTTTAGATGGTCATAATAATGATGTATATGGGGATGAGTTTTCTGCAAAATATGAAGACTATGCTCTAGACTATTGTGAGGGTTCATCTCTAGAAAATTCAGATTTAGAGGTTATTGTTTATAATTCTAAAATTGCTGGAATTAATTTAATAAATTCACACAATGAGAATAGAAATGAAATTTATGAGTTTGTTAAAAATTTTATTTCAGATCCAGGGAGTGAAGCAAAAAACAAGAGCTGGATTGGATATAAAAATTTAAGTGTTGGAGATCTCATAATAACTTACGGCAAAACTGAGATTTCAAACGAAATAATTGAATATTTAGAAATAACAAATGCTGAAATGTTTGATTTTACCTTAGGTGAGAGGGTAATGAATGCAACAGGATAACTTATGAAATATTTAAAATTTTTATCAATACTCTTTTTATTAATAACTCCACATAATCTTTCACTTTCAAAACCTGTGCCGCCAGGAGCAGGGGATGGTGATGTTGCTGCAAATATTTTATTTTTAGTTGATAGTTCTGCTAGTATGCAATCATGGATTGGCTCAGATGGATTAGGGGCAGTCCCTAAAGCAGTTTATGACTCTGATGGCAAAATACTAATTAACCAAAATGGAAGAAGAGCTGTTGGTATAGTTAGATATACTTCCGCAGGTGAAAGAGATACTGATTTTACTCCTGTGAGGATAACTCCAGCAGCAGGCTGCAGTAATGTTTACGATACTACTAGAAGTACAGCGAACAGAAATGTAAGAAGAAACGCTGGATTGAATTTTGTAGAAGGATTTTCGGGATTAAATATTACTAATCAAAATATGTTTTTTTTCATTAATAGAGAAAGAGCAGATAGAGATATGGTGTTTGGTTTTACTGAAGATGGAACAAATTGTTTGTTTGCTTTACATGCAGAATCAGCGCGTGGTCGAATACTTGATATAGATATAAAAAAAATTGGTGATATTCATTATATGTTTGTAGCTGGTTCTTGGAGAAGAGGCGGTTTTTTTAAAACTTGCAACCTTTCAACAATGGCATGCACCAACGAAGAATTTAGAGGTAATACAATCCTGAGACATGTAAAAAGAATATCAGTTAATAATGAAGGGACATTTGTTTATATGACCTCCAGAGATGGAAATGTTTCTGGATTTAGTTTAGACTTGACAGACGCTAGTCCCTTAGGCTCCGTAACAACAATTGACAGAATATGTGAGAGCGTTAATAATCCAACATTAAGATCTGATATAATGTATGCAACAACAGTTGCTGTGTCTCCAGATAACAGCAACATTCTTTATACTGGATCTCATGTAAACCATGCGATACAAAAATTAGAGTTAACAGATACAACATGCACTGTCCTTGAAAGTATTGGTGCAGGTATAAATTCAGTTCTTGCAAACAAAGGAACTTCAGCAGACACTGATGCAGATGATATTAGATTTTCTAGAGTTTGGGGAATGCACGTGAATGAGAATGGCAAAATACTTACTGCTACTGGTAGAGGATATGTTGATGAATTTAATGAAAGTGCATTTACCGAAGTTGGTAGAGATACTGCATGGCTTCAACAGATGGGTGGTCCTAGGTTAAGAAGATGGGACGGAGTAAAAAATGCAATAAATGCAATAGTAAACGATACAACATTAACAACCGGTGCTCACTTCGGATTTGGTCACTGGAATGCTGGTATAAGCGGTAAAGGAAAAAACTCTACAAATGGTGGAGCTTACTGTCATAGAAATCCTAATTGTAGTTATTATGGCAGTTGGAATGGTGAACACCCTGCGGGTTCAAGTTCATTATGTAACACAGATTCATGCTTAAATATTGGAATAAGTTCTAATGGCGCTAGTCAAATTATGGCTAAGTTAGAACCTATGGGTCTAGCTTGGGGAACAGACTCACAAGCTTTTTCCGACTTAGCTTTTAAATATTTCAACGATGCAAATGCGGGAGGTAAAGTTTTTGATGAAGATTCTTTATGTCAATTAAATTACGTAATTGTAATTGGAGATGGCGCAATGACAAATACAGGTATTAACAAAACATTTGCAGACAACGCCAAAATTAAACATGGAGGGCAATCTATACAAAGAATGGAAGCATTAAGGAAACAAGGAGTTAAATCCTTATATGTTGCTTATGGTGGAGGTATAAAAGGCAACTCAATGAAAATGTTCGATGAATTTGCAAGAGCAGGTTCTTGTGCTGAACTTGGAGATAAAGAGTGTGAAGAAACAATAATTGCAGACACCCCTGAAGAATTAAAATCTGAGTTAGCAAGCAAAATTAGACAAATTATTGCAGATAAACTGGCATTTACTGCCCCATCAATTACTGCAACTATCCAAGAAGGTGGTTCATTATATCAAGCACAATTCGCTTATGAACAATTTGGAGAATGGAAAGGCACTATTTTAAGAAAAAAACTTAATTCTGATGGAACAGTCGAGCATACAACAACTGAACCTAATCCACACGGAAATTGGAGTGCTGCAGTTAAAATAAAAAGCCAATCTACTGCAGACGACGCAGATGATGGAAGAAATTTATGGTCTGCAATTCCTGGAGCATCATATTTTAATAATTGGGATAATTTTAAAGTTGCAAATTCAGACAAAATCGCAAGCGAATTATTTGATATGTTAGGATACACAGTTCCAGATTATCACAATGCCTCATCTTATTGCGCAACTAGGGAAACTGGAGATAAGTATGTTGGTAACAATGGAAATGATGATGACATTAAAGGACTTATTAAATTTATGAAAGGTAACGATTATTTTGATTACAATGGAAATTGCAATGTCACAGAGGTAAGAGATCATGTAATGGGTGATATTTATCATTCTCAATTAATAGAAGTAGGCCCTCCAGATGCAAATTTAGAATTCTCCAACACAAATGAGGAAGCTTATTATAGAAGTATAAATAATTATCAAGGCTTTATGTCAAAACATGCGCAAAGAGAGAACATAATTTATGCTGGATCTAATAGCGGCATACTACATGCTATCAACGCTAAGACAGGAAAAGAGGAATGGGGCTTTATTCCACCTTTTATTGCAGCCTTATTACCTCAGATTATAAATAAAGGATATGATGGTATGGTTGATGCTACAATAGCTTACGTTTTAGATGACGAAGGCAATCCTAAATTAGGCGATGATGGAAAACCCATCCCAATTAAAAAAACTGCTGGTGGTACAAACCCTCTATTTGGTGTTGATGGTTCCCCAGTTATTCATGATGTATTAATTGAAGGTTACGACAAAGATGGAAATCAAGAAGGTAAAGAGTGGCGAACAATATTGTTTGTTCCCTATGGAAGAGGAGGCGCTGGCTTCTCTGTTCTCGACGTAACCAATCCAATTATTGGAGACGGTGGTCCCATTCACATGTTTTCTATTTTTAACGATCAAATAAATAAAAAAGTTTTAATATCCAAATTTGATGGAAGTATAGTAGAAGAAACTTATAACTCAGGCTTTTCATCTTTTCTACAAACGGAAGAAGGTATGAAAGTATCTGCTAATTATGTGACTGCAAGAGAGGAAGATGATGATGAGTGTAACAGCACAGATGATGACGATACCAACAATTGCGTACAACAGGATGCCATAGCTAAGTGCATAGATAGTGATGAGATGGCAGATACTGATCCAGCATTTAGAGATGAGGGTACAAGTTCTTGTTATATAAGTGACACATTTCATTTTGCGGATATCACTTTAGATGTTGATGATGATACAGCAATTGCTGCTGGTGTTTTGACTGCAAAAGAGGTAGACAACGAAACTGGACTTATATCACCACTTGGCATAGCAGATGCAAGAATGAAAGGTGGTTTTCTAAGAGTAAAATTTGACAAAAAACTAGTTATTAATGCTAACCGAAATGATCATGTTGATGGTGCGGAGAAAGAGACAAATCAATTTAGTATTTCTACATCTTGTAAGGGAGCAACAGGAATACCAGTTGAGTACGATTATACACAATTAGGCGAGACCTGGTCTACTCCAAGAATAGTTAGAATACCTTCAGTAGATGGTGGAGGTTTAAATAATGACAGATATGTTGCAGTCATGGGTGGAGGAATGAGTAAAAACGATACTTGTGCTGGTTCAGCTGTATTTTTGGTAGATCTTCATTTAGATGAAAGAGAGACACCTGGAAGAATTTATGGTGCTATTGAGAATCGAGGTCCAATTACAATCGTAGATACTACACCTGATGGTGTTATGGTTGGTGGTACAATGATTGCTACAGAAAATGGAAGTGATATAGCTAATGCAATTCCCGCAGCTCCACTTGTCATTACTCCAGACACTGCTTTTAATATCCCATGGAGAGGAGCACTAGTGTATGTAAATGATTTAGAGGGTAAAATTACTAAAATAAATTTAACAAATTCTAAAAAAAATTCATCAAGCCTTTTTGATCAAACTACATTATTTAGTTTAAATGCAAACACAGATAACGCTAGATATTCGTATTTTGCTATGGATGCCGGAATAGGTTTGAGTAAAAATCAACTGATGTTGTTTGGGTCTACCGGAAACTTTACAGATCTTGGTGGTAGAGAAACAAATATGGATAATATTATGTATGGAGTAACAGACGTAGATTATCCATTTTTCAAACATTTGAATCTTGGTGGAGGCGGCAAAGTTCCAAGGGGAGATAACGATACATTTTTTAAATTAGCACATGAAGGAGCTAACGCTGCAGCTAATGTCGATGATGCAGCTGATTGTAAAAACGTTACTGGTGCAACTGACTTTGAGGAATGTACTGCAGGCAAAGATGCTTGGGTAATTAAATTAGGTCAAGATGCAAATAATAATTTTTATGTTCCCAAAACATTTAGAAAAGCATCAGCTTCACCCACTCTTTTTAAGGGTCAAGTATATTTTCCAATTTACCAACCACCAGATGCTGGTGTAAACAGATGTGCTCAAGGGTCTGCATTTATTTGTGTGTCGGATGATGAGTGTGGTTATAACAATTCAGCTAAATTAAAACTACCTGATGCCCCATCTGATGTTAATAATCCAGGTGCTAATGCATGTGCATTTGTAAGAAAAGGTATTTTATCTGAATTGGTAATATTTGCTGATAAATTATTTGCGAATGTTGCTGGTCCAACAGGAGATGAAGATACATTATTCTCAATATTATCGATTCCTGGTGAAATAATGCAAAATAAAGGTGGCTGGAGAGATAGTAGTTTCTAATTTAATTTCTTCTTAAGATTCCCATCAATAGAATCTAGAAACTGATTTGTAGTTAAATACTTTTGATTTTTGTCGATTAGAATTGCTAAATCCTTTGTCATTGAACCTGTCTCAACGCAGTTAATACACACATCTTCTAAAATTTTAGAGAATTTTATTAATTCATCATTATTGTCTAACTTTCCTCTATGCGCAAGACCCCTTGTCCATGCAAATATTGAAGCAATGGGGTTGGTTGAAGTTTCTTTTCCCTGTTGATGCATTCTATAATGTCTTGTAACAGTACCATGTGCCGCTTCTGCTTCCATAGTTCTACCATCTGGTGCTAATAATACACTTGTCATTAAACCTAACGAACCATAACCTTGTGCAACAGTATCAGACTGAACATCACCATCGTAATTTTTACATGCCCAAATATACTTACCGCTCCACTTCATTGCGCATGCAACCATGTCGTCAATAAGTCTATGTTCGTAGGTTAAGTTATGTTTATTAAAATCTGATTTAAATTCTTTTTCAAATACAGCTTGAAATATATCTTTAAATCTTCCATCGTATGTTTTTAAAATAGTATTCTTTGTAGATAGGTATACAGGCCATTTTTTAATTAACCCATAATTAAAACATGATCTTGCAAAGTCTTCTATAGATTTATCTAAATTGTACATAGATAATGCAACTCCTGGCCCAGGAAAATTAAATACTTCGTAACTTTTATTATCTTTTCCATCTTCAGAAGTCCATTTAACCTCTAGTTTTCCTTTACCAGGAACTTTAAAATCTGTCGCTCTATATTGATCTCCAAATGCGTGCCTTCCAATAATAACAGGATCTGTCCAGGACGGAACTAGTCTTGGAACATTTTTACAAATTATTGGCTCTCTAAAAACAGTTCCTCCAATAATATTTCTTATTGTTCCATTAGGAGATCTCCACATCTTTTTTAAGTTAAATTCTTTTACTCTTGCTTCATCTGGTGTGATTGTTGCGCATTTAATTCCAACTCCATTTTTCTTTATAGCATTAGCACAATCAATAGTAATTTGATCTGAGGTATCATCTCTACTTTTCATACCTAGATCGTAATATTCTATGCCAAGTTCTAAATATGGAAGGATGAGTTTATTTTTAATAAATTCCCATATAACCCTAGTCATTTCGTCACCATCTAACTCGACTACTGGGTTTTTGACCTTAATTTTGCTCATATTTACTTATAAATCTTATTAATTGAATTTTTGCTTTTTATATACATATTAATCAGAAATTAGCAAAAAAAAGTATTATGTTTGATAAAATTTTTCCTAAATTACACAACGAAGGCTATAAATTTTTAGTAATTTTTGGTTTAGCTACACTAGTCCTTTATCTGATTAATGGTTTTCTAGGATTAATAGGAATTGTACTAACAATTTGGGTATATTATTTTTTCAGAGATCCTGACAGAATTTCAATTAATGATGATGATTATTTAGTTAGTCCTGCAGACGGAGTTGTTTTACAGGTTATGGAATGTAATGGTCCAAAAGAATTAAATATGGAAAATAAAAAATTTACTAAAGTAAGTATTTTTATGAATGTATTTGACTGCCATGTAAATAGAATTCCATGTAGTGGTGAAATTAAGGAAATAATGTATGTACCAGGAAAATTTCTAAATGCTTCATTGGATAAAGCTAGTGAGGACAATGAGAGAAATTATTACAAAATTAAAAATAATTTTGAGGAGGAAATTGTAGTTGTCCAAATAGCGGGCTTAGTCGCTAGAAGAATTATAACTGAGTCATCTCAAGGGCAAAAATTAGAACAGGGATCTAGAATAGGGATGATTAGATTTGGAAGTAGGGCAGAATTGTACTTTGAAAACTATAAACCCTTAGTAAAGGTCGATCAAAAAACAATAGCTGGTGAAACTTTGATAGCAAAAAGATAATTGATGCAACAACCTAGTAAAAAATTCAAGTTAGTCTCTGATAAAAAAACAAGAACCATACTACCAAATATGTTTACTTTAGTTGGTGTTTGTATTGGCTTAACTTCAATTAAATTTGCCTTTGATGACAGATTTGGATTAGCAATTATTTGTATTATTGTAGCAGGGCTAATAGATGGCTTAGATGGAAGAATTGCAAGATTAATTAAAGGAACATCAAAGGTAGGCAAAGAATTAGACTCTTTAACAGATGTAATAAGTTTTGGAGTAGCACCAGCATTTATAATGTATTTTTGGCAATTGAATCTACTTGGAAGAGTTGGTTGGTTAATCTGTTTAATTTACGTTATTTGTGTTGCTTTAAGGCTTGCTAGGTTTAATGTAAACTCAGAAACCCAAAGTTCATGGAAAGATAATTTTTTTGAGGGTGTCCCATCACCTGCTGGGGGTATATTAGTCCTATTACCATTGATTTATAGTCAAAGTGAGTTGCAATTTTTTAGTATTAATTATGAATATTTTGTACCAGCTATATTTATACTGATTTCAATATTGTTAATTAGCAAAGTACCGACATATTCATTTAAAAAAATAGCCGTTCCTAGAAGACTAACTATATTTCTTTTATTTGCTGTAGTTTTATTCTTTGGTTTGCTTTTAATTTATACATACAATGTAATTGTCATATCTAGTTTGCTATATTTAGCTTTAGTTCCAATAAGTATTTACCATTTTCAAAGTTTAGACAAAAGATTACATAACGAAAAGTTAGATGATGAGGAGCACGAAGATATTCTTTAATGAAAGAAAATACTATTGTTTCTTTAGCAGACGAAAAATACTTTAATTTGTTAGATGAATTAATAGATTCAATTAGAAGCTTTCCCAAAAGTGAAAATACTGCAATTTGTATACTTGATGCAGGGTTGAATAAAGATCAAATTGACAAAATTAAAAATAAAGTTGATCAGATTAAAAAAGCAGAGTGGGATATTCAGGTTCCTTTAATTAAAGTAAAAGGTAAAGAATGGTTAAAAAGTCAAGTATCAAGGGCCTTTTTACCAAAGTATTTTCCTGATTATAAAAAATATTTGTGGATTGATTGCGATGCTTGGGTAAATGATTGGAGCTCTATAGATCTATACTTTAAGGCTTGCAACAGAGGCAAGCTAGGCATTACTCAGTCAATAGGGCCTGGTTATAGAATAGTTTCTAAGGTGAAATGGTTATTTGGAAAGTTAGCAATTATTAAATCACAAAATTTTAAACATGCAGTCTCATCAAAAATTAGCTTAGATAATGCTAGAAAACTTGCTTTTGCTCCACATATTAATATTGGAGTGTTTTCTCTTGAAAAAAATTCACCTTGTTGGGGTGTATGGCAAAACAACCTTAAAGAAACAATAAAACATGGGAGAGTATTTGGGTCAGAGGGATTGGCAATTAATCTAAGTGTTTATATTGATAATGTTGAAACAGAATTTCTTCCATTAGGGTGTAACTGGATAATTAGCAATCTTTTGCCAAAATTTGACGAAACTAAACAAGAATTTGTTGAGCCATTTTTACCAAACAACAAAATTGGAATTATGCATTTAGCTGCTGGTATATGGAAAGATGGTAAAGATATGAGATTAGATAATAATGTTAGGATTGATATAAAATCTCTTAATGGCACAACACTTACTAAAAGTTTAAGGTTCAAAAAAAGTTGAAAAAAAATAAAATCTCTAAAAACTGGATAAATAAACATAGGAGAGATATATATGTTAGAAAATCAAAAATAGAGGGATATAGGTCAAGAGCAATATATAAGCTTAAAGAAATTGATCAAAAATTTAAAATTATACTCAATGGTATTAATATTGTTGATTTAGGTTCTGCACCAGGAAGTTGGTCCCAATATTTATCAGAAAAATCGAAAAACTCAAAAATACTATCTATAGACCTAAAAGAAGTTACTAAAATTGATAACGTTCATCATTTAATTGGTAATTTTATGGAAGAGAAAAACCAATCTATAATGATAAATTTTTTTGGTAACAATATAGATTTAGTGGTATCTGATATGGCAGTTAACACCACTGGTAATAAAAATTTAGATGCTATTTCAACTGGAGAATTGAGCATGAGTGCTATGGATTTTTCAATTAAAAATTTAAATAAAAATGGTTGTTTTTTAAGCAAATTATTTATGGGTTCTACTTTTAATGAAATCGTTGAAAAAGCTAAAAAAAACTTCAAAGAAGTTAAAATTTTCAAACCACCATCTAGCAGAAAAGACTCAAAGGAAAACTTTATTATTTGTAAAAAAATTAGATAGACACTTTAAAAAATTTCAGAATCATATATAAATTATTATGGTTCCTATAAAAGAAGCTTTAACCTTTGATGATGTGACTCTTGCACCTCAACACTCAAATGTGTTGCCTTCAGAAGTTTTGACTTCAACATCTTTATCAAATAATTTAAACCTTAAAATACCCTTAATTTCCTCAGCAATGGATACAGTCACAGAGTCTAAAATGGCTATAGCAATAGCTAAAGAGGGAGGAATTGGAGTAATACATAGAAACTTGTCTATAGCTCAACAAATATCTGAAATAAAAAGAGTTAAAACTAAAGGTCTAAAAGTGGGAGCTGCAGTGGGTACCAGTGAAAAAGAATTTGATAGAGTTAAAAATATAATTAACAGTAATATTGATCTAATCGTTGTTGATACTGCGCATGGACACAGTGAGAGAGTTGCTAATATTATTTTAAAAATAAAGAAAATAAAATCAAAAAAAACTGCATTATGTGCTGGAAATATTGCAACAGCTGAAGCAGCGACGTTTTTAAGTAAACTTGGAGTTGATGTTGTTAAGGTAGGCATTGGACCGGGCTCAATATGCACGACAAGATTAGTCGCAGGTATTGGTGTGCCTCAACTCAGTGCATTATTAGATGTTAAAAAAGGTTTAGCAAAAAATATTAAGATGATTTCAGATGGTGGTATAAAATTTTCTGGTGATATCGCAAAAGCTTTAGCAACTGGTGCTGATGCAGTAATGGTTGGATCAATGTTAGCTGGAACATCAGAGACACCTGGAAAAATAATAAAAAAAAAAGGTAAATTGTTCAAAATCTTTAGAGGCATGGGGTCAGTTGGAGCTATGAATAGAGGATCAGCCGATCGATATTTTCAAAAGAAACAAAAAGATTCCTCAAAATATGTGCCCGAAGGTGTAGAAGGATTAATTAAATATAAAGGAGACGTGAGCAAAGTTATCAATAAACTTGTGGGTGGTTTAAGATCATCAATGGGTTACTTAGGTGCCCAAAAAATAAAAGATTTAAGCAAAAACGCAAAATTTGTAAAAATTACAAAAGCCGGCTTTTACGAAAGTATGGTACATAGTATAGATGAAGTTAAAAAAAATAGTGAGTATTTATGAAAACAATAAAAAATTTTTTTATTTTAATTTTTTTGCTCTTTATGTTCTCAGTTTCTGGCCAAACTGCCGAAAAAATATTTGAAGAAGCAAAAAAGAATTTTGACAAAAAAGATTATGAGAAGTCAAAATTTTTATTTCAAAGAAATATAGTTTTTTTTCCAAAAGATGCGGAATCTTATCTATATTTAGCAAAAATTTACAATAACGAAGAAAATATAGAAGAGGAAAAAAAAAATTTGGACACAACCCTTCTTTTAGAGCCAGATAACGAGGAAGCGATTTATATGTTAATAAACATACAATTAGGTAAATCTAACTTTGAAGAGGTAAATATTTTAATGAATAGATTCTCTAATGTTTGTAAAAAAATGTGCAATAAATCAAAAGAAATAAAAAAGTCTCTTCAAGATTTTGAAGCTAATGAAAAGACTAACTAATATTAAAAAAATTTTAATAATAGATTTTGGATCTCAATTTACACAATTAATTGCAAGAAGGGTTAGAGAGTTTGGTGTTTTTTCGGAAATTGTGAGTCATACAGATATAAGTAATTTAAATCATAGTGATTTGTTCGGCATAATCTTTTCTGGTGGACCACTTAATGTTTATCAAAACAAAGAAATCAAACTTAATAAAATAATATTCAGCTTGGGATGTCCGATTCTAGGCATATGTTTTGGTCATCAATTAATATCTAAACACTACGGTGGCAAAGTTAAAAGTTCAAAAATCAGAGAATTTGGTTTAGCAAAAATTAAAAAAGTCAAAAATTCTTTGTTAATTAACAATTTTTTTAATAAAAGTAATTTTAATAATGTATGGATGAGTCATGCAGACCATGTAACAAAAATCCCAAAAGGATTTAAAAAAATCGCCTCAACTAAAGACTCAAAATATACAATTATTGAAAATTTAAAATTAAAAAGGTTTGGAGTACAATTTCATCCTGAGGTGACGCACACCAAAAAAGGAAAAATTTTACTTAAAAACTTTATTTTTAATATTTGTAAAGCAAAAAAAAATTGGTCTTCAAAACATCAAAAAAATACGTTAATTCAAAACATTAAAAAACAAGTTGGTAAGGAAAAAATTATATGTGCTTTATCTGGTGGAGTAGATAGCAGCGTAGTTGCCCAACTTTTAAATAAATCTGTCGGTAAACAATTGAAATGTATTTTTGTAAATACGGGACTTTTAAGAATGAATGAAGAAAAGCAGGTAATAAATACTTTTAAAAAAAAACTTAAAATAAATTTAATATATGTAAATGCAGAAAAGCAATTTTTAAGCAAATTAAAAAATATTTCCGATCCAGAAAAAAAGAGAAAAATTATTGGTAAATTATTTATTAAAATTTTCGAAAAATATGCGAAAAAAATCAAAAGAGTTAAGTATTTAGCTCAAGGCACATTATATCCAGACCTAATAGAGAGCAAATCAGTGACAGGATCAAAAAGTTCAAAAATTAAATCTCACCATAATGTTGGAGGCTTACCTAAAAAAATGAAACTTAAGTTAGTAGAGCCCCTAAAATTATTGTTTAAAGATGAAGTAAGAAAATTAGGGACTGAATTAAATTTATCTAAACAAATTATTTCAAGACATCCATTTCCTGGGCCAGGTTTAGCTATTAGGATGCCGGGTATTATTACCAAAGAAAAAATTAAAATTCTGAAAATGGCAGATTTTTACTTTATTAACGAATTAAAAAATCAAAATCTGTATAAAAAAATTTGGCAGGCTTATGCGGCTTTGTTACCAGTAAAAACTGTAGGGGTTATGGGAGATAATAGAACATATGAATATATTTGCTTGTTAAGGGCAATTACTTCGACAGATGGAATGACAGCAGATTATTTTAATTTTTCAAAAAATTTTATGCAAAATGTTTCTAATAAGATTATTAATAATATAAAAGGTATAAATAGAGTGGTATATGATGTAACCTCTAAACCTCCTAGCACTATAGAGCTAGAGTGATAAATGAATATCATAAAAAACCTTCCAGGCCCTTTATTAATCTTTTTAGGAGCAACTAGTTTAAGCTTTGGAGGATTAATTGTTAAATCTTTTGAAGGCGCCACTTTATGGCAAATATTGTTTTGGAGGTCTTTTTTTTTTATTATTGTTGTATCAATATTTTTAATTTTTACTTATAGAAAAAAGATATTATATTCTTTTAGAAATTCTGGGTTACCTGGATTAATAGGTGGAGTAATTTTATCATCAGGCTTTTGTGGCTATGTTTTTGCTATGTATAATACAACGGTAGCAAATGTGAACTTTATTATCCAAACACAAACATTATTTTTAGCTTCTTTTGGATATATTTTTTTAAAAGAAAAAATTTCAAAAATAACATTAATTTCTATTATTCTTGCAATTTCCGGTATAATTTTAATGGTGGGCTCCACTCTATCGCCTGGTCAGATACACGGTAATTTGGCAGCATTTATTATGCCAATATCATTTGCAATTTTAATTCTTATTATAAGAAAATATCCAAACGTGGATATGGTGCCACTTCAGTTGATTGCTGGGATTTGTGCAATGATAATTGGATATTTTATGTCAGGAAAAATTAATATTTCATTGCACGATATATTTTTAGGATTTCTAGCTGGTTTTTTTCAGTTAGGATTCGGTTTTATTTTTATTACAATAGGTGCAAGAACCACACCGTCTGCAATTGTCGGAATCGTAATGCTTACAGAGGCTGTTCTTGGACCACTTTGGGCATGGATGTTTGTAAATGAAAACCCGCCTTACTTAGTTTTAATCGGAGGTTGTATTGTCATTTCAGCAGTATTATTGCAATTTTTAGCAGTTTTTAAAAAACCAGTATAATTATTTTGAAAAAATGTTATAAATTAATTACGGGAGAGACTACAATTTTGTAGCGCCGAAGGAGCAACCACCCCGGAAACTCTCAGGCAAAAGGACCGTACATATTAACTCTGGAAAGAGATAAATTCTCGCCGAAGGAGCTAAAATCTCTCAGGCACACCGACAGAGGGGGTTAAGAAGAGTTGATATGAATGTAAAAAAAACACATCTATATAATTTGCACAAAAATAATGGTGCTAAATTTGTACAATTTGCTGGTTATGAAATGCCAATACAGTATTCAAGGGGCATTATCGTAGAACATAATTTAACAAGAACAAAGTCTGGTATTTTTGATGTATCGCACATGGGTCAATTGTTTTTAAACGGGGGTGATGACTTAACTGAAAAGTTACAAAATATTTTTCCTACAGATTTGAAAAAATTAAATATTAATCAAAGTAAATACTCTTTCTTACTAAAAGAAAATGGTGGAATTTATGATGATTTAATTTTAACTAAGACGAAAGACGGTTTCATAATTATATTAAACGCAGCTTGTAAATATAATGATCTTAAAATAATACAGTCAAGATTGAGAGGTAATTCTTTAAAATTAAATGAAGATGTTTCATTAGTTGCTATTCAAGGACCTGAGTCTAAGGATATATTAGAAAAAATAATTAAAAATGTTTCTAAATTAAATTTTATGTATGGAAATGATTTTGATTTTGAGAATGAAAAAATTTTTATAACAAGGTCAGGATACACAGGTGAAGACGGGTTTGAAATTTCAATATCAAACAAAAAAGTAAACAACCTAGTAAATAAATTGTTAGATCTAGGTTCTAATCTAATTGGACTTGGGGCAAGGGACACACTTAGGCTGGAGGCTGGACTTTGCTTGTACGGTCATGATATAAATGAAGAAACTAGTCCTATCGAAGCTAATCTTAAATGGGCAATTTCAAAAAATAGAGTTAACGAAAATTTCCCAGGAGCTGAAAAAATTAAAAATCAAATAAATGAAGGTGTAAAAAAATTAAGAGTAGGTATAAAACCAAATTCAAAAATTATAGCAAGAGAGTTCACTAAAATTTTTGACAAATCAAACAATCAAATCGGTAAAATTACAAGTGGGACGTTCGGACCTAGTGTGAAAGCACCTATTGCAATGGGGTACGTCTCAAAGGAATTTTCAAAAAAAAATACAGAGATATTTTTAGAAGTTAGAGGAAAAAAAGTTCCTGCTTATGTTTGCGAGTTACCTTTTTATAAAAAAAATTATGTAAAAGGATCAATCAATGTCTGAAGTAAAATACTCAAAAGAACACGAATGGATTAAAGTAGAAGGTGATATAGCAACTATAGGAATAACACAACATGCAACTGAAATGCTAGGCGATATTGTATTTGCAGAATTACCTGAGAGAGGGTCAAGTGTAATTAAAGATGGCACAGCAGGTGTTGTTGAGTCAACTAAAGCAGCAAGTGATGTTTATACACCAGTAAGTGGGGAAATTACAGATACAAATCAATCAATTGTAGATGATCCATCTAAAATTAATGAAGATCCAGAGAACTCTGCATGGTTTTTTAAGGTTAAGCTTAAGAATAAATCAGAAATGGAAAGTTTAATGAATAAGGAAGAATATGATAAATTTGCAAAGGAGACCTCAGCATAATGTTACCAAACTCAGAAAAAGATTTTTTAAAGAGACACATTGGACCTTCTAAAGAAGATCAATCAAAAATGTTAAAAGAATTAAATTATAAATCATTAGATGATTTAATTAACAATACCATTCCAGAAAAAATAAAATTTAATGGTGAACTTAACATTGGTGAGTCAAATTCAGAATATGAAGCTTTGAGAAAATTAAGAGCAATTTCTAAAAAAAATCAAGTGTACTCAAATTTTATTGGCATGGGTTATTATGGAACCTATACTCCATACGTAATTTTAAGAAATATACTAGAAAACCCAGGATGGTATACTTCATATACGCCTTACCAACCAGAGGTAGCTCAAGGAAGACTTGAGATGTTATTGAATTTTCAACAAATGATCGTTGACTTTACAGGAATGGATATTGCCAACGCTTCTTTATTAGATGAGGGAACAGCAGCAGCAGAGGCTATGGGTTTAAGTCACAGATTGAATAAAAAAGATAATAATTTAGTTTTTGTCTCTGAGGATTGTCATCCTCAAACAATAAATGTAATACAAACTAGAGCTGAACCAATAGGTTTAAAAGTATTAGTAGGTAAAGAAGATGAAGTTTTAGATCAGTTAAAGGAAGATTTAGTTTGCGGAATACTGCAATATCCCGGAACTTTGGGTGATATAAAGGACCCAAGTGAATCAATTAGCAAAATTCACAAAAAGAATGGTAAGGCCATATTAGCCTGCGATCTGTTGGCATTAGCAAAATTAAAAACCCCAAGAGAACTTGGTGCAGATATAGCAGTCGGAAGTTCCCAAAGATTTGGTATTCCAATGGGATACGGAGGTCCACACGCAGCTTTTTTTGCAACAAAAGATGAGTACAAAAGATCAATGCCTGGGAGAATTGTTGGTGTTTCCGTTGATAGACACGGTAATAAGGCGTATAGATTATCCTTACAAACTAGAGAACAACACATAAGAAGAGATAAGGCGACAAGTAATATTTGTACTGCTCAAGCTCTATTAGCAATTGTGTCAGCAGCTTTCTCTATTTATCATGGACCCGACGGAATTAGGAATATTTCTGAGAGAGTATCTCAATTAGCAAAAAGTTTTGCTGATAAAATAAAACAGTCTGGATATGAACTTTATTCTAATTATTTTTTTGATACTGTCACAATTATTACTAAAGAAAAAACTGACCAAATTTTTAAAAATGCTTTAAATCAAAAAGTTAATATTCGGAAAGTAAATTCTGAAATGCTTGCTGTTTCATTTGATGAAAGAAAAAATGTTTATAGAGTAAACCAACTATTAAAAATTTTTAATGCAGCAGAGTCAATCAAAAAAGAGGATCCCTCAGTGAGTTTACCTAATCTTCCAAAAAACTTATTAAGAAGTTCAAAATATTTAAAACATCCAGTTTTTAACTCTTATCATTCCGAAACTGAAATGCTTAGATATTTAAAGAGTTTAGAAGATAAGGATATAGCATTAAATAGAACAATGATTGCACTTGGCTCGTGTACAATGAAGCTAAATGCTGCTGCAGAGATGATCCCAATTTCATGGAAAGAGTTTGCAGAACCTCATCCATTTGTCCCAATTGAACAAATGGAAGGATTTAGAGATTTATTTACTGATCTAAAAAATTGGTTGCGTTCCATCACTGGTTTTTCTGGTGTTTCTCTTCAACCTAATGCAGGTGCTCAAGGTGAATATGCTGGATTAATGGTTATTCGAAAGTATCATTTAGATAGAGATGATGCCAATCGAAACATATGTTTAATTCCAAGTTCAGCACATGGTACTAATCCAGCAAGCGCACTAATGGCTGGAATGAAAGTGGTTGTTGTTAACTGTGACAAAGAAGGAAATGTTGATTTCGATGACTTAAAGAAAAAAACAGAGCAACATTCTGAAAACCTTGGGGCATTAATGGTAACTTACCCGTCTACTCATGGAGTATTTGAGGAAAAAATATCAGATATTTGTGAGTTAGTTCATAAACATGGTGGTCAAGTTTATATGGATGGTGCAAATCTAAATGCATTGGTGGGTCTTGCTAAACCAGGAAATTTTGGTCCAGATGTTTGTCATATTAATTTACATAAAACGTTTTGTATTCCTCATGGAGGGGGAGGACCTGGAATGGGACCAATTGCTTGTAAAAGACATTTACAAGTTTACTTGCCCAACCACCCAGTAATAAAAGATTGTGGACCAACATCTGGAATTGGAGCAGTTTCTGCAGCTCCGTGGGGAAGTTCAAGCATTTTATCAATTTCCTGGATGTATATAAAAATGATGGGATCGGAAGGATTAAAGCTTGCAACTCAAGTTGCTATATTAAATGCAAATTATATAGCTAATAGATTAAAAAATCACTTTCCAATTTTGTACAAAGGGTCAAATGGTAATGTGGCACACGAATGTATTATTGATATTAGAAATATTAAATCAGAGACAGGAATAACTGAGGAAGATATTGCGAAAAGATTAATTGATTACGGTTTTCATGCACCAACAATGTCTTGGCCTGTCGCTGGTACTATGATGATAGAACCAACCGAGAGTGAAAATTTGAGGGAGATAAATAGATTTTGTGACACGCTTATTAAGATCAAATCTGAAATTGATAAAATAAAATCCGGTAAATTTGATAAAATAGACAATCCTATAAAGAATGCACCTCACACAGATTTAGAGCTTTCATCTGATGACTGGAGCCACAAATATACACGTGAAGAGGCAGCTTACCCATCTAAATATTTGAAAAGCAATAAATTTTGGCCACCAGTTGCTAGGGTAGATAACGTTTATGGGGATAAAAATATATTCTGTACTTGTCCAAACATTGATGAATTTAAAGAAGACGCAGCTTAAAATTAATGAAAGTTGCAGTTATCGGTTCAGGTATTTCAGGACTTAGTGCTGCATATTATCTATCAAATAAACATAAGGTTGATTTATTTGAAAAAGAGGAGCGTTTTGGTGGGCACTCCCACACAATTGATATTAAGTTAGACAAAGATGCAAATAAAATTCTTGCAGATATTGGTTTTATTGTTTTTAATAAAACAACTTATCCAAATTTAATTAACTTTTTCAGAGAGATGGACGTAGAAATTGAGAAAAGCAATATGAGCTTATCATTTATGTCTAAAGACATAAATATAGAATATTGTGGAAAAGGATTAAAAGGTATTTTCTCACAAAAAAAAAACCTATTTAATTTTGACTTTATTAAAATGTTTTTAGAGATATTAAAATTTTATAAAAAAAGTTCGAAATTAAATGAATTCAGTGAAGACATAAGCCTAGGCGAATATTTAGTTAATGAAAAACATTCCGAATATTTTATTAATTACCATTTAATTCCTATGGTATCCGCAATTTGGTCAATGCCACCCTACGACGCAAAAAAAATGCCAATTAAATTTTTTATGAAGTTTTTTCAAAATCATGGTTTATTTAATTTAAGTAAAAGACCACAGTGGTACACAGTAAAAAATAGAAGCATACAATATGTAAATAAAGTAATTGAGAAAATTAGCGGTGAGCATTTTAAAAATTACAAAATTGAAAAAATCAAGAGAATTTCAAATTTTGTGAGAATTTTTTATGGTTCAAAAAATGAATATTTTGATTACGATAAAGTTATTATTGCTACTCATGCTGATGAAGCAAAAAAAATGATAGAGGACATATCTGAAGAAGAAGCTCACATTTTAGGAGGTTTTCAATATAAAAAAAATTTAGCAATAATTCACTCAGATGATATAGTTATGCCTCAAAAAAAATTCAATTGGTCTGCGTGGAATACATCAATTTCTAAAAAAAATAGTTCTGTAACTTACTGGTTAAACTTACTTCAAAATTTTAAAATAAATAAAAATATCTTTTTAACTTTGAATCCTTTTGAACAAATAAATAGAGATAAGATAATAAAGAAAGTTAAATTTACTCACCCTTATTATGATCATAATACATTAAAAAATCAGAAAAATTTACATTTGATACAAAATAAAAAAAATATATTATTCTGTGGGAGCTACTTTGGTTATGGATTTCATGAAGATGGCATTAAATCGACATTAGAAATGATAAAATTTTTGAATGATTAATAATTCTTGTATTTATATTGGAAGTGTAATTCATAAAAGGTTTAAACCTAAGAAACATTTTTTTAAATATAACGTTTTTTCTCTTTTCTTAGATCTCGACGAAATAAATGTACTTGATGAGAAAATTCCTTTTTTTTCACGCAATAAATTTAATATTTTAAGTTTTTTTGATAAAGACCATGGTTATAGAGATGGTTCATCAATTAAAGATTGGTTAATTGAAATTTTGCAAAAAAAAAATATTTCTACAAGAAGTATTAAAATTAAAATTTTATGCTATCCAAGAATATTTGGGTATGTTTTTAATCCATTGAGTATTTTTTTTATCTACGATGCAGACTTAAACCCAATAGTAATATTATACGAAGTCAAAAATACTTTTGGGGAACAGCATACTTATGTATTTAAAATTGATAAAAAAAATAAACAGATCTCTAATAATTGTAAAAAGAAATTTTATGTATCACCTTTTATGGACTTAGAGTCAAAATATTTTTTTAAAGTTTTGATTCCTAATGAAAGATTGTCAGTAATTATCGATCAAAGAGACAAAGAGGGAAAACTATTATTTGCTTCACAAGATGGTGAAAGAGTAAAAATAAGCTCAAAAAATCTACTTATATCTTATTTAAAACATCCTTTGATGACCCTCAAAATCATTTTAGCAATACATTATGAGGCATTAAAACTTTGGATCAAAGGCATTAAATTAGTTAAAAAGAAGTTTAAAATAAAAAACAATACTAGTTACGAAAATTAATGATTAATAATTTTTCAAAAAAAATAGTTTTTTCAGCTTTGAAAATGATTAAGTATGGGAAGATCATAGTAACAGACTATGATCAAAGCAAATATATATTTGGTAACGATGAAAATTTAATTGTTTTTGTAAAAATTAATAGATCAGATTTTTTTAAAAAAATAATATCGAAAGGCAGCATTGGTATGGCAGAGGCCTACATGAACAATGAATTTGAAACTGACAACTTATCAAAATTGATAGAGTTAACTGCCAAAAATATTGAAATCATACATAAGTTTTCAGGTATTTTAGACCTATCTTTTATAAACTATTTAAAAAATATTTTTAATAAAAATACGAAATCGAATAGTAAAAAAAATATTTCAAAACATTATGATTTAGGAAATGAGTTTTTTTCACTTTGGTTAGATGATACTCTAACTTACTCTAGTGCCATATTTGAAAATAGTAAATCAGATCTGGAGCAAGCACAAATAAATAAATATGAAAAATTAACTTCGCTTATTAAGCCTAAAATTGGTGATAAAGTCTTAGAGATAGGTTGTGGATGGGGTGGTTTTGCAGAGTTTATAGGAAAAAATTATGATGTTAAACTAGATTGCATAACTATTTCAAAAAAGCAATTTGATTACGCAAAAAATAGAATTTACAAAGTAGGTCTTAATGAAAAAATTAATATTAAAATGCAAGATTATAGAGATGTTGAAAATAAATATGACTCAATTGCTTCAATTGAGATGATCGAGGCAGTAGGGCAAAACTATCTAAAAAATTATTTCCAAAGTATTAAAAATTATTTAAAAGATGATGGTAAAGCTGCAATCCAGGCAATCACAATTGATGAAAAATTATTTAATAGATACAAAAAAAAAGAGGATTTTATCCAAAAATATATTTTTCCAGGTGGTTTTCTTCCTTCAAAAAACTCTTTAGTTGAGCATGCAAAAAAAACTGGTTTGGAGTTTAATCAGTGTAATTCTTATGGAGCACATTATGGAAATACCCTTAAAATTTGGAGAGAAAAATTTTTTAAAAGTTGGGAACTTATATCTAATCAGGGTTTCGATAATACATTTAAAAGAATGTGGAATTTTTATTTTTCTTATTGTGAAGCTGGTTTTAGATCTAAGAATATTGACTTAATACAGTTTTCTTTATTAAAAAAATAAATATATGAAATTAATAAAATCAATTTTATTGATTATTATCTTGTCCTTAGTTACAAGCTGTTCAAATAATATGAAACCAGAAGATTTTAAAAATACCTTGCCCACTTTGCTCATTGAGGAATATTTTAATGGTAAAGTTAA
The DNA here is from genome assembly GCA_902585415.1 of uncultured Pelagibacteraceae bacterium. GTDB lineage: Bacteria > Pseudomonadota > Alphaproteobacteria > Pelagibacterales > Pelagibacteraceae > Pelagibacter. The sequence goes on along the minus strand of CACIDN010000004.1, from coordinate 10,409 downwards.
GGCATGGGGCCTACTACAGGATAGAAGTGGAAAAGTAACACGTCAATTTAAAGCAGATCTAATTGGCTCTTTTAATGACAACATAATTACATTAGATGAAGACTTTTATTGGACTGATGGCGAAAAACAAAAAAGAACCTGGAAAATTAAAAAAATCGATAATAATAATTATCTAGGAACTGCATCAGACGTGGTTGGAGAAGCAAAAGGTGTTCAATATGGATCAGCATTTAAATTTAAATACGATTTATTAGTTCCATTTAAAAACAAAAATATCAAAGTATCATTTGATGATTGGATATTTAAACAAGATGAAAAAGTTGCAGTCAACAGAGCGACTTTAACTAAATTTGGTTTTAAAGTTGGTGAATTAACCGTCTTTTTTATGAAAGACTAATCGACAATTTTTTTCATACCTTTTTCTATTATTTTAAAATATAATCCATTTGGCATTACTTTTAAAATCTTCATTATAGATGTAAAAGATTTTGGAAAATGAATTTCAAACCCTTTGTTTTTTGTTAAGCCCTTAAACATTTGATTTGCAGCAAATTCTGGAGATTTAATCATTGGCATTGGAAAATCATTTTTATCAGTCATAGGTGTTTTTATAAATCCAGGACTCACAAGTGAAACACGAACATTAAACCTTTTTAAATCAAAGTATAAACTTTCTGCAAAACTACTAAGAGCAGATTTAGATGCACAATACGCACCTGCTGCAGGCAAACCCCTGTAACCTGCTACTGAAGACACTATAGATATGTGACCTGACTTTCTAATTTTATAATAATCATAAACGGAATTTATTGAATTTACAGTACCAAAAAAATTTACCTCCATAATTTTTTTGACCTTTTCAAGGTTTAAGCTTTTCTCTGATTTTGGATCGTGAATCCCTGTACAGAATACAGATATATCAATCTCACCAATTTTTTTTTTAATATTTTCGAACACACTTTTACATTTTTCACTATCAGTTACATCTAAAGGAAATGGTATAATATTTTCATTACTTTGAGATATTTCATTCAACAAATTATCTCTTCTTGCTGATATTGCTACCCTCCAACCTTCTTTTGCAAATTTTAATGCTAGTGCTTTACCGATCCCACTACTAGCTCCAGTTATCCATATTGATTTATTATTCATATAAAAATGATGTATAATATGAATATGTTAAAAAATAAATTTATATCTTTTACCATATTTGCAATAATTACGTATTCCGCGTCATTTATTGGAAGTTTAGCGACGTTCTCTTATAAAGAGCCTTGGTATTCAAGCCTAAATAAATCTTTTTTGACGCCTCCTGACTGGGTATTTGCTCCTGTTTGGACAACTTTATATCTTTTTATGGCTATAGCTATTTGGTTAGCTTGGCATAAAAATTATAATATAAATTTAGTTTTAATTTACTTAATTCATTTATGTTTTAATACAACTTGGAGTATAGTTTTTTTTGTTTTCCACAACATTGAATTAGCATTTTTAAATCTAATAGTAATATTAATATTTATATCAATATTAACTTTCAAATATAAAAAAATAAATAATTTAAGTTTTTATCTAATGATTCCTTATTTACTTTGGAGCTGTTATGCATTAATTCTTAATTTTACTTTAGTTTTATTAAATTGATATGGATGACATTGTAATAGTTGGCGGTGGAATAATTGGAACATCTACAGCTTATTTTCTATCAAAGGCAGGTAGAAAGGTAAAAGTAATTGAAAAAGACCCAACCTACAAAAAAGCCTCATTCCCGTTATCTTTAGGTGGTTTTAGAAGACAATTTTTTCAAAAAGAGAACATCATGTTAGGTAAATTTTCGAGAGAATTTTTGTTAAATGTTCCTAATGATCTAAAAACTAAAAATAACCCAAACCCTACAGTCAGTATGGTTCCAAATGGCTACCTTTTACTTTTTGGACCAGAACATGCCCAGGAACAATATCGAGCTTTAGAAAATCATAAAGCTTGTGATGCTGGTACGAAAAATATTAAAGCTTCTGAACTAAAACGAATATTTCCATATATAAGTGAGGAGGGCTTAGAAACTGCTACTTACTCTGACTCAAAAATTGAAGGTTGGATAGACCCATACTTATTTCATAATGCCTTGAAAAATAAAGCCATTGAATTAGGCGTAGAATTTATAAAGGGGGATATTAAAAGTTTAAAAGAAATTAAAGCAAATACAATAGTATCTGCAGCAGGTTGCTGGACTAATGAACTTTTAAATGATATTCCGGTTTTTCCTCAAAAGCATACTGTTTTTAGATTTAAATGTCCAAAACATATACCTGAAATGCCATTGACTGGTGATTTAACAACAGGTGTTTATTGGAGACCTGAAGGAAAAGAATATTTAGCCGGATCACCAAAACCTGTATGGGATGCGGAAGACTTAGAGCCAGCATGGAATGATTTTGAAGAATTGGTTTGGCCAGGCTTAGCGAAAAGAGTTTCAGTTTTTGAGGAAATTAAAATGACTGGTGCTTGGGCTGGTTATTACGACTGTAATAAACTGGATAATAATGCAGTAGTCGGAAAACACCCAGGATATAAAAATGTATTTATGGCATCTGGATTTACTGGAAGAGGCTTAATGCAAGCGCCTGGTATTGGAAGAGCCTTAACAGAATTGATTACAACAGGCTCGTATCAAACAATTGATCTAGGTTGTTTCTCTGTTGAAAGAGTTTTAAAACAGGAGGAAAGAGTAGAGCCATACGTTTTGTAAAGCTATTCTCCAATTTTTCTTACAAATAATCCTAGTACCCCATTAAACAATGATACCGACAAAATAATTATTTGACCTTTGAAAGTGTAGAAATCAAACGTTGGATAAAAACTTATAGCAACGCTTAAAAATAAATAAGTTAAAATAAAAGGTTTTAAAAATTTTTTTATTTTCAAATTTATTTTTTCTTGTATTTAGCAGCCTCCTCTGAACCACTTGTTGCCGAACCCTTGCTATATGAGTGAGCACCCATACCAGCTAATTGACCATCTTTTACAATTAAATATTGATCTCTTATTTGTTCTTTATCAAAAAAACACTCTAGAATTTCCCTTACACCATCTGCGTATCTTGCTTGAGCTGATAGAGATGTCCCAGATGTATGTGGAGTCATTCCATGACTAGGCATACTTCTCCAAACGTGATCATTTGGAGCTGGTTGTGGAAACCATACATCACCTGCATAACCACTTAGTTGGCCTGATTTTAAAGCATCTGCAATATCATCTTTATTACAAATTTTACCTCTTGCAGTATTAACAATATACGCACCCTTTTTCATTTTGCTGATCAGGTCTTTATTAAAAAGATTTTCAGTTTCAGGGTGTAGTGGACAATTAATTGTAACTACATCACAAACTTTAACCATCGACTCAACTGAGTCATGAAATGTTAAATTTAATTCTTTTTCAACACTGTCTGGTAGTTTGTGTCTATCAAAATAGTGCAAATGGACGTCAAATGGCTTCATTTTTCTAAGTGCATCTAGTCCAATTCTTCCTGCTGCTACTGTTCCTATATGCATCCCTTCGACATCATAACTTCTGTGGACTGCGTCAGCTATATTCCATCCACCCTCGTTAACTATTCTATGCTGGTTATGATAATCTCTAACCATTGAAACAATCATCATTACTATGTGCTCTGCCACAGATCTTGAATTACAAAAAGTAACTTCAACTACATCAATTTTGTTATCCATAGCGGCTTGTAAATCAACATGGTCTGATCCTATACCTGCTGTAATTGCCATCTTTAAATTTTTTGCTTTTTTAATTCTCTCTGCAGTTAAGTAATAAGGAAAAAACGGCTGTGAGATCACTATATCCGCATCGACTATATGTTTGTCTGCTTCACATCCATCACCATCTTTGCTATTTGTAACAATGAATTCATGACCATTGCTCTCTAAAAATTTTCTAAGTCCTAATTCACCTGAAACACATCCTAGTAATTGTCCAGGAGTAAAATCTCTACCTTTTGGAGTAGGTAAACTCATACCATCAGGATATTTTTCTAATTTTGGTAAATTTGATAAAGGATAAGACTTCGGCATTCCTCCTTTTGGGTCGTCATATAATACGCATAATATTTTCATTTTTTACTCCTTAAACTTTTATAAAGACATCTTTTTAAAAAGTTAGTCTATCACGAAAAAGGATACTCAAGCAAATAAATTATTTTTTGGATACTTTCTCTTAAGAATAAATTTGTTTAAAATTATTCCAAAGACAATGATGATGATTGAGCCGAGCATAATGGGGGTTATAAGATAATCAAAAGAAACCGATCCAAGGATTACTATAATAGGATTTCCACCTGCAGGCGGATGAGGGACATCTAAAAGTATCATTAGCCCTACACCAAATCCTATTGCTAAAGGTAAAACTAAAAATATTGGTAGCTGGATAAAAGAAACAAAAATTACTCCTACAAATGATGTTAAAAAATGTCCAAAAAAAATATTTTTAGGTTGAGCAAAGGGACTATCTGGGTAACCATAAAGTATGACCATTGTTGAACCAAATGATGCTATCAAAAAAATCCCATAATCAGTTTTGTAAGTTATGACTGACAAAATACCTATTGTAAAAAAAGAAAATATTCCGGCAAAAAATGATAATTTAATTTTTTCCATTTTTAGACCTTAAACCTTTTCTTAAAGTTTCAAAAGGCAATAACAAACATTCTTTTCTTGAAAAATTATCTTTTGTCAAAATTTTTTTTAAAAAAAATATTTTTTTACTTATTTTTTTTTCTTTTGAAGTATAAAAATTAATTACATTATCACACAAATTAAGTGCGTTAACAGTGTCCATTTTGCTTATTTTTTTACATAATAAGTTTATAGATGCCTGGCAAAATACACAAGATTTGCATTCGTAACCAATTTCTTTAATTATTTTGTTTTTAATCAAAATTTTTATAGTTATTTCATCTCCACAAATTGTATTCTTGTTTTTAATCTCATGAGTATATTTTTTAAGTGTTTTTTGGTTTTTATTCTCCGAAGCTATTTTTATAATTTGTAGATCCATTGGATGTTTCAATTTTTACTATTAAATTATGAATAGACTATTTTAATAAAAAAGTTAATTAAATTAACCCAAAATGACTAAGATTTCGAAAAATACTATTAAAAATTAGTTGTTTAAAATATTATTTAATATTAAGAATCTGACATGCTAGAATTAAAAAACGAAAAAATAGCCATACCAGTGGTTTTATTTGCTGGAATTCTTTGGTCTTTTGGACCTCTGGTCGTAAGATATATTGATCAACCAGAATTAGTGCCTTGGCAATATTTATTAGGAAGAGGAGTTACCATTTTTTTATTGTTAAATATTTATCTTTTTTTTGAGGAAGGAATTGATTTTTATAAAAACTATAAAAAAATAGGTTGGTCTGGATTGTTAGGTGGTACAGGCTTAGGTATAGCAATGATAAGTTTTATTTGGTCAATTACTAACACATCAGCAGCGGTTACTTTATTATGTCTTGCAGCAATGCCATTTATGACTGCCTTTTTAGGCTTTTTGTTCTTACACGAAAAAATTTCCTTTAATGTATGGGTTGCAATCATATTGGCATCATTAGGAATTATTGTCATAGCAATTGGCAATTTTTCGTCAGGCACATTATTTGGTTTATTTTTTGGACTTGCCTCGGCACTTGGTTTCTCGGTGTTTTCTGTATCTTTAAGATGGAGAAGGGATACGCCAAAATTCACAACTGTTGCGATTGCTGGCTTATTATGTGCAATTGTATCGATAGTTATATTAGTAGAGACAGATACTAATCTATTATCATCTAGTAGAAACCAAGGACTTTTTTCTGTACATGGAACTTTAGTTTGCATCGGCCTAATTTTATATTCTATTGGATCAAAATCTATTCAAGCTGCTGAATTAACTCTTCTTTCATTAACTGAAGTTATAGGTGGTATTTTTTGGGTATGGCTGCCACTTCTAGGAATAAACGAAATTCCATCTAATAATACTATTATAGGCGGTTTCTTAATTTTTATTGCAATAATTTATTATAGTTTAATAATTAAAAATAATAGAAGATTTATTGCTTTAAATTAAATCAGAATGTCAAACAAAACTATCGTAAATAGCTGGAATGAGTGGGATCCCTTAAAACATGTTATTGTTGGCAAAGCTGATGGATGCTGTATCCCCGCACCTGAGCCTGCATTAGATGCAAAAGTACCAGAAGATTCAGGCATGAAAGGAACTCATGGACCCAGATTAAAAGATACAGTAGATAAAGCTAATCAATTGTTAAATGATTTTTCTGAAATTTTAAAAAAAAGAGGAATTAAAGTTGATAGACCCATACCTTTAAATCACAATCAAAAAATTTCTACACCTGACTGGGAAGTTGAAAGCATGTTTGGTTGTATGCCAGCAAGAGATGTTTTATTAACAGTTGGAAATGAAATACTTGAAGCTACTATGAGTTACAGATGTAGGTGGTTTGAATATTTAAATTATAGACCACTTTTACAAAAATATTTTAATGAGGATAATAATATGAAACATGAAACTGCACCAAAACCGAGACTTACAGATCTTGATTATAGAAAAGACTATTTGTCTGAAAAAATAGGAAATAAAAAAAGATTAGAATGGGCAGAAAAAAAATTTTTTGTCACTACAGAAGAGGAACCATTATTTGATGCAGCTGACATATTAAGATTTGGAAAAGATTTAGTAGTGCAACATGGTTTTACAACAAACCTAAAAGGTATTGATTGGCTAAGAAGACATTTTAAAAATCACAGAGTACATACTGTCAATTTTCCAGGGGACGCATACCCGATACACATTGATGCAACTTTTACCCCTATAAGAGAGGGATTAATTATAAACAATCCTCAAAGAAAACTTCCAAAAGATCAAAGAAAACTGTTTGAAAAGAATGGATGGAAAATTTTAGACTCTGCTCAACCAGCTCATAATACTCCACCACCTCTATGCTACTCCTCTGTTTGGTTATCTATGAATGTTCTTGTATTAGATCCAAAAACTGTTTGTGTAGAAAAAAGTGAAATTTATCAGGCAGAACAATTAGATAAACTAGGGATGGAAGTAATTCCTATAGAATTAAGAGATGCATATGCATTTGGAGGAGGATTACATTGTTGCACTGCTGATATTTATCGAGAGGGGGAGTTTAAAGATTATTTTCCTAATCAGCAATTTTAATTTTTTGTAGTATTTTTTATATCTAAATCTTTCAGTTGAGTTGAAATTTCATCACTTAATTTTTGATAATCTTGCTCTCTAAGTCCTCTTTGTTGCAATTCTAGCTGTTTAAGTTTTTCCTCTTTTAACCTCTCTAGCTCTTCTTTAATTTTTTGCTCTCTATCAAATTTATCCTCCCATTCCTTGAGTTTCTGTTCCTCTAGCATTTTTTGATCAGTAATTTTTTGCTCTAATTGCTTTTGTTCTCGTCTTTTTTTCCTCAGGTCTCTTAATTCTTTGTGTTTTTGTTCGTCTTCTCTAACTTTCAAGTCAATATCTTTTCTTTTTTGTTCTTCATGTCTCAATTGCAAATTTTTTTCAATTTTTTTGATTTCAACACGATTAAGTTTAATATTGTTCTCTTTATCTATTAAATTATTCTCTCTATTTTTTAATTGTTCTTGCTTAGTTAATAGATCTACTTCTTTTAAATCTAATTCTTTCGCTTTCAATCTTAATTCCTCAAACTTCATTGAAATTTTCTCTTCTTGTTTTTTTAATTGATCTATTTTTTTATTAATTTCTTTTTTCTCAAGATTTAATTTACTGAATTCCTCTTTTTTACGTTTTTGAGCTAACTCTTTTTTCTTTTGTTTTTGTTTCTCTTTAAATGTAGTTATTGCACTCGAGGTGATAGAGGCCAATTTAGCTATGGCTCCATTATCTAATTTATTAATAGATTTTTTTTTCATAATAGTTTTATTAAAGCAAAATAAATGTTCTTTAACAAGAATTTTATAATTTTTAGGTTTAATATTGTTGCAACTTTAAAGTGAAAAATTAATTTTTACTTAAATTTAATTTTTATACTATATTTTCATTAATTTTTTTTTTTATAACAATACCTTTTCTTTTCAACATTTTCTCTATTTTTTCAGAGTAGGGTTCGTCTATATGCTCAGCTGAAGGGTTTAATTCCATTCCAACTGGCGTTATTGTTTGAGGCATAGGAATAAACTGAGAGTCTGGATTGTCTAAAGAAGGTCTTACTTTCATTCGATGGACACCAAAAAATCCAATCATTAAATGAAATATAATAATGAATACAAAAAAACCGTTATTGCCAATTAAATTCATAAAGATTGAACACAAGAATGGACCGCTCATAGCGCCAAAACCAAACGCAAATTGAAGACTAGCACCAGCTGCTACAAATTTATCTTTAGTGATATAATCGTTTGTATGTGCCAAAATTAAAGAAAACAAAGGCAAACTACAAAACGAAAATAAAACCAAAAAAAAATAAAACCAAATTTTTGATGACCCTAATCCTTCAGGTAAATACATTGTGCCACTAGAAAAAATAAGCAATAATGCAAAAAACGCTGCACCAAAAGTTGAGAAAACAATTACCTTTCTTCTATCAAATTTGTCAGAGATATAACCCACAGGATATTGAGCAACTGCTCCTGAAATTGTTAAAAGAAATGTAACAATCGAAATTTCAAGAATTGTAAAATTCATTTCGGCTGCATACACAGCAAAAAATAAAAAAACTGCAGAATGAACAGTGCCCAATAACAAAGCGCCTACTGTACCTAATGGTGATGAATTATATAAATCTTTTATAGACATTGTAGCAATTTTTTTAAAAGTTGGCGCTTTTCTTTTAGTTAACAAAATCGGTATCAATGCCAAAGACATTATTGCAGATATTAAAATAAACGGTTCGAAATTTTCTGGCTTGCTAAAATTAAGTAAAAACATTCCTAGCCCCATACTTCCATATAGAATGATCATATATATTGATAAGACTTTTCCTCTATTTTTATTACTTGCTCTATCGTTTAACCAACTTTCTGCAATTGTGTAAATTAAAACCATTGAATATCCTGTCACAACTCTCAACAAAAACCATGAGAATGGATTTATAAAAATAGAGTGTAATAAAATGGATAAGGATGCAATGGATGCAAAAGCAGCAAAAACTCTTATATGCCCAACGCTTGAAATTACAGTTGTAGCAGTTCTAGCTCCAATAAAATAACCGACAAAGTAGCCAGACATCATAAAACCAGTCGAAGCTAAACTAAAATTTTCTACAACTGCCCTTACCCCAAGAAGAGAACTTTGGTATCCATATGACAACATAATCATACTCATACCCAGAAATAATGCCCAAGAATTTTTTACAATTTTATTCATAAGCCGCTTGCTTATTATTTGTGATTTTAGACTAAATCAAGAAATTATTATGTCTAACTTATGATTTTTTTAACTTTAAAAAAGAGTGAACAGCAATTGTAACAATTATAACTATACCACCAAGGATTGTTTCAGTGGTTGGCTGTTCTTTTATTATCAACCAAACCCAAATTGGACCAATGATAGTTTCTAGCAAAAAGAAAAGATTTACTTCTGCAGCAGTAATAAATCTTGGGGCGATAGTGACTAAAACAAATGGTATTGCAACACACATTAAACACATTATTGGAACAATTATTAAATCATTTCCTATAAGCGAGTAATCATTGATAAAAAATAAAGCAAAGGATGCTACACATAGTTTTCCTATAACTGCAGACGGAACCAAGTTTAATTTTTTTGCAGACCTTATTATTACTGCACCAATAGCTAATCCTAATGCTGCAATAAAACCAAGTATATCTCCGTAGAAGTTACCAATTTTGATCGAATCGTAAAAAATATATATTACTGAAGCAAAAGTAATGATTATAGCTGTCCAAGTTTTTTTATCAGGATTTTCTTTTAAAAAAATATTACTCAAAATTGCAGATAACATTGGTGCCGTTGCAATCATCACTAAAGTATTCGCGACATTTGTATTTTGAATTGAAACAACAAAAGCTATGTTTGTTATTGAAAAAGTTACTATATATGCGATCCCTTTGTAGCCGTTTGAAAATAATATTTTAAAAAATCTAGTTTGATAAATTATGATCATAACCATAAAAACAACGCCAAAAGGAATAATACCCCTATAAAAAACTAAACCCCAAGTATCGATTGATGATAATCTTATAAATAAAGAGTCAGGGGTGATTAACATCACAGCCACAAAAGCCATCAACGAACCTTTTTTTTGGTTAGATAGATCTATCATTTAAATAATTATTAATTTCAGAAATATTTTTCAATTTTTGTGAGCAAGTTTGATTCTTACAAATTAA
>CACIDN010000003.1 GCA_902585415.1 uncultured Pelagibacteraceae bacterium | reverse complement strand
TTTATTAAAAAAAAATATCATTATCAAAGAATGGCGAAATGTAAGAGTTAAAGGTCACGCAGAAGAGATTTATAATTTCATTAAAGATAATAAGCTTTAAAATAAAAAAGGCCTCCTATTTCTAGGAGGCCTTAACTAAACGTCAAACCAAAGAGGGAGAGATGTTTAATCTCGTATAGCGTAACCTATTACGCCAGTTTCGACGACGTCAGTTCCTTTAAGCTCTGCTTCTTTACTTAATCTGATGCCAATTGTACTCTTCATAATTGCCCAAATAATATAAGCAACCACAAATACGAAAACGTTAATTGAAACTATTCCAAGTAATTGAGCTCCAAAAGTTGCATCTGGATTTGTTATTGGCACAGCTAATGTACCCCAAATTCCAGCAAATAAGTGTGCAGGTACTGCACCTACAACATCATCTATTTTTAATGCAAATAGTAGTTTTGTGCCGTAAACAACAATCACACCTCCAATAGCACCAATTAAAATTGCTGCGAATGGTGATGGCATTAATGGTTCAGCGGTAATAGCAACTAATCCACCTATACATCCATTTAACATTTGAATAACATCTGTTTTACCAAAATGTAATCTTGTAACCGTTGCTGCTGCCATTACTCCGCCAGCACCTGCTAAAAATGTGTTCATGAATATTTTAGCTACAGCGATTGCATCTGCACCTGTTCCGATTGCAAGCTGCGAACCACCGTTAAATCCAAACCAACCTAGCCATAAAATAAATACACCAATTGTAATTAATGGAATTGAAGAAGCTGCGAATGGTTTCATTGGAGCCGGTTCACCTTTTTTAGTGAATCTTCCAAGCCTTGGGCCAAGCAAAAATGCACCTGCAAGAGCGGCTGCACCACCAGTTGAGTGAACCAAAGTTGATCCAGCAAAATCTTGGAAATTAGCAGCGGCTAACCATCCACCACCCCATTTCCAACCCATTACGATTGGATAAATAATTCCTGATAGAATTGCAGCGAATAGTAAGAACGGCCATAATTTAATTCTCTCAGCTAACGTACCAGAGACAATTGATACTGTCGTTGCACAAAATACCATTTGGAAATACCAGTCTGATGCATCTGAGTAACCAGTTTCAATCTTACTTGCGTCTGACCATGGTATAAATTTACCAATGTATCCACCTTCTGGAATACCATATGCAAGATTATAACCTACTAGCCAGAACATCATTCCAGCTATCGAAAATAATCCAATATTTTTTGCACAAATTACTGATACACTTTTTGAAGTTACACTTCCTGCCTCTAGCATAGCAAAGCCTGCAGCCATAAACATGACTAAGAATCCACAAACTAAAAAGAGAAAAGTGTTAAATACGAATCCGACTTCGGCGGATACCGTAGTTTCAGCATAACCAACACTGGTCATATTTAGTAAGAAAATTGAACTTACCGCCGGAACTAACAGTTTATTTAAAAGTTTTTTCATAATTTCTCCCTGTTTAAAAGAAGTTTATAAATTTTTATAAAATCAATAACTATTGCTAAGACTATTTAATAGGTATGCAGGAAATGCATATAGAAACAGCCTTTATTAATTTTCAATATTAATAAAGGCTGTCTAGAGGAAATATCTATTTATTGAATATTTCTTTAAGCGCTTTTGCAGGTAAAAATTTTACCTTTTGAGAAGCCGCAATTTGGATCTGTTCTCCTGTTCTTGGATTTCGGCCAATTCTAGCTTTTCTTTTAGCAACTTTATAAGTACCAAAACCTGCTATTTTTACAGAATCGTCATTTTTTAATGCATCTAAAATAGTGTTAGTTATGGTATCAAATGTTCGCTCAGCATCAGCTTTACTTTGGTTTAAAGAACCAGCTAATTTAGCGACTAATTGTTTTTTGTTCATTTTAGCTCCGGTATTAGGTTATTTCTATAGTTAACAAAATCCTTTATAAATCAAGCTTTTTTTTAGTGTTTAATTTTGTTCTTAACACAAGATATGGTGTTAAAAAAACATTGATTTTATTGATTTTTTTAGCTTTAAAAAAGCCTTTAAAATAGGCCTAAATCCTTAAGATCGTTAAAAGTTGCAAAAAACATTAGGGATAACAATAGAACCATTCCGATTCGAAAAAAACCTTCTTGTGTTTTCTGTGTTAAAGGTCTTCCAAGGATTTTTTCAATTGCATAAAACATCAAATGACCTCCATCTAAAAGAGGGATTGGAAAAAGATTAATCAAACCTAAGCTTATAGATATGTAAGCCATCATGCTTAAAAAAGGCACTATTCCGAATTCCGCAACTTGTCCTGAAATTTTTGCAATTCTTATTGGTCCACCAAGCTGTGAACTGTCACCTTTTCCAGTAATAATGGTCCCTAAATATTTAAGTGTGGATGTTGTAACAAAATATACCTCAGTAACTGAATAATAAAGGGCTTTGACAGGTCCAAGTTTTTGGTGATTTACAGTATCTTTATAAGGTGAAAGTTGAATACCAACCATCCTTTTTTTAATTTTATTTCCTAAATTATCCTCGGTTTCAACAAAATTAGGTTTTACTTTTACATTTAATTCTTGGTCATACCGTGAAACTTTAAAGTCAATAAATTCAGATGTCGATAACGTTATAAATTTAGATACATCTAAAATACTCTTAACTTTATTGTCATCGATAGACAATATTATGTCGTTCTTTTTTAATCCAGCTACTTGTGCAGGGCTATCTTTGGCAACCTCACTTATCATTGCTGGAGTAAAATCCTTTCCAACAAAAATATTTATCATTAAAAATATAAATATAGCTAATATAAAGTTAGCAAGTGGGCCTCCAAAAACAATCCATGCCCTTTGATATAATGGTTTTAATGTAAAAAGTTTTTTTCTATCCTTTTCATTATACTTTTTAAGAATTTCGTCACGATCAGCTTGGGAAAATACATTTCTATCTCCAAAAAATTTTACATAACCCCCTAAAGGAATCCAGCATACTTTCCAACGGGTACCTGATTTATCGTTCCATCCAAATAATTCTTTGCCAAAACCAATTGAAAAATCTGTTACACCTACGCTGTACCTTCGTGCAAAATAATAATGTCCATATTCATGAACAAAGACTACAACGATGATTAATATTATAAATGGTAAAACGAATTCAAACATTCTTATATAATAATATATTTACTTTACTTTCCAAGTTAAAACTGGAAGCAATGTTGCCGCTATAAATGACAGAAATAAAAGAGATTGTGTTACAAACTCTGGGAAATAGCTAGCAGGAAATAGAATACCAACTAAGATACTTTTTGAAAAATCAGGACTTGGAAATAACAATATACCACCTAACAACCCAACTACAATAGAGATATAAGCTGTTTTTTCACTAAATGATTTAGAGAAAAAACTATAAAATATACTTAAAACTGCTGCACAACAAAACAGGTCGGCTAGCAAAAATAGATATAAAATACTAAAACCTTTTGAGGCAACATATAAAGCAATAAAAGAAAGGCCTATAATTATATTTCTAGATAATTTTAAGTAATCTTTATTAGAACTTAAAATTTTTTTTCCATCTACTATTATAAGACTTGATATAGCATTTATAAGTGTATCTATACTGCTTATAGTCAAAGATATACCCAGTAAAATGACTATAATAGACAACGTAGGTATCTCTTTGTTTAATAATAAAGAAAAAAAAGCAAGATCAGGCGTAACATTTAAATTTTTAGATACAGATACTAATCCTGTAAAACCCATCATATATACAATGGGAATTATAATTAAAAAGGAAAACAACAAACTCTTTTTTAAAACATCGTAATTTTTTGCAGCGTAAACTCTTTGCCAATTACCTTGATGAAAAAGATTAGTAGCTGCAACAGCAATAAAGAATGTTAAACCTGCGGTAAAGTTAGGAATATAATTTTTACTTAATAAATTTGGTTTATTTTTATGTATAAATTCAAAACTGAATTCGTTTGTATTAAATGAAAATAAATAAGAAAAAGCTATTAACAACAATAATGTAAAAAATATAAATTGAATATTGTCAGTGAATATTGAAGCTCTCAAACCGCCATATAAAGTATATATAAGGGAACTAGAAATAACTATTAAGGCAGTAATCCATAATTTTGTTCCTGAAATATAATTTATCAAAATAGATACAGCTGTAACCTCTGCAATCAAAAAAATAGTCATATAAAATAAAGATAAAATTAAGATCAGCTTAAATAAATGTTTTCCAAACCTTAATCTAATAACTTCGATTAAAGTTTTTGATTTTGGGTAAGAATTTCTAAATATTTTTCCAATAAAAATAATTGCAAATAAAGGAAATGCAGTTCCTAATGAGTAACCAATAACTGCGCCTATCCCGCCCCACGTTGCGGCCGATGCAGGACCAAACAAAATCCAAGTACCCAAAGCTGAGGCTACCAGACTACATGTTAATGAGAACGTTCCAACTGATCTATTCGCTACTAAGTAATTATTTAAACTTTTGAATTTTTTCGAGTAAAAAAATCCAATCATAACAAAAGAAAAACTAATTAATAAAATTAGGGTAATAGCAGATGTTGGATTTAAAATATTTTGTTGTTCCATTTATCCCTTTCTGAATTACCGGACAGGTTCAATGGGTATTTCTCAGCCTTAACGGCACCCCATAAAGTAAATTTATATAAATATTTTTTATTTGTAAATAATTAATTTAAAATTGCTCTTTTTCCGTTGAACCTTCCATAGCAGTTGTAGAACTTTTTCCATCACTAATCGTATTTGAAACAGCATCAAAATATGATGTTCCAACTTCTCTTTGATGTTTTACACTAGTGTATCCATCTTTTTCTCTTGCAAATTCCTGCTCTTGAATTCTTGAATATGCAGTCATACCTTCTTTTTTATACTTTTCTGCTAATTCAAAAATTGCAATATTTTGTGTATGAAAGCCCGCAAGTGTGATGAATTGAAATTTATATCCCATCGCACTAATTTTTTGTTGAAAAGTTGCAATTTCAGAATCTGACAAGTGTTTTTTCCAATTAAAAGATGGTGAGCAGTTATAAGCTAGTAATTTACCTGGAAATTTATTGTGTATTGCGTCAGCAAATTTTTTAGCTTCCTCTAAATTTGGAGTTGCTGTCTCGCACCAAATTAAGTCAGAGTATGGTGCATAAGCAAGTCCTCTTGAGATTGCTTGATCAATTCCATGTTTAACATAATAAAATCCTTCTGGTGATCTCTCGCCAGTTAGAAAGGGTTTATCGTTTTCATCATGATCGTTCGTAATTAATTTTGCTGCATTTGCATCTGTTCTTGCTAAAATTATCAAAGGAACATCAGCAATATCTGCAGCCAATCTAGCTGCTTTTAAATTTTTTATCATAGTGCTTGTTGGAACCAATACTTTTCCACCCATATGTCCACATTTTTTCTCACTTGCTAGCTGGTCCTCAAAATGAACCCCAGCAGCACCAGCTTTTATAAATTTTTTTGCTAACTCAAAAACATTTAGTGGTCCGCCAAATCCAGCCTCACCATCTGCAATTATTGGCAACATGTAATCAACTCTATCTTTAGATTTCATTTGACCATCTTTAATTTCCATGTGCTGAATTTGATCTGCTCTCATCAAAGCATTATTCATAGACTCAACTAATTTTGGTGCGCTATCGTATGGATATAATGATTGATCGGGGTACATTTCACCTGCACTGTTAGCATCTGCAGCGACTTGCCATCCACTTAGGTAAATTGCTTTAAGGCCTGCTTTTGCATGCTGAACTGCATGATTTCCAGATAATGAACCTAATGTATTAACATAAGGTTCTGAGTTTAATAATCTCCATAATTTTTGAGATTGATGTTTACACATCGAATACTCTATTTTTATAGATCCTCTCAATCTTTCTACATCTTTAGGGGTATAATCTCTTTTAACTCCTGCAAATCTTTTTAGGTCATATGATATCTTAGACTCGGAGCTCATTTTTTCCTTAGAAAATAATTAATAATTAAGACTTCAAATTTAGTTACTATTATACTCGTTAGTAAACTCATTCATACCGCTTGAACCCCAGTCACAATGATCATCTCTTAAATAAATTCCAGAGCTGTCAGAATGATTATGATTCTCGTGGTCTGAATTAAAAGCCTTATTTACTTGATTTTTTAACTTGTTTTTGTTGTTCATGTAAACTTTATAATTTACAAAGTTTACAAAATCCAGTAATAAGTTAATAATCCTTGTAAAATAGAGAAATTAATTGTAAATTATAATTTACAAAATTTACAAATAGAAAATTATGAGTCAATTAGATGTAAAAATTGGCCCAAAAATAAAGTCTTTTAGAAGACAAATGGGGCTTCAAGCTAACAAATTGGCTGAACAACTTGGAATTTCTCCTAGTTATTTAAATTTAATAGAAAGCGGTAAAAGAAAAATCGATGGAGATTTACTTCTTAAAGTTTGTGAAGAGCTTAAAATAGAATTATCAGATTTAACTAATAAATCAGATTTAAATTTAGTGAATGATATTTCAGAGTTGTTAGATGATCAATTATTTGAAGATCTAGATATTCTTGGTCCTGAAGTAAAAGATCTTGTAAATACTAACCCTAAAATAGCAAGAGCTTTGATTAAACTAGGTGATAACTATAAACAAAAAGACCACGAAATTATAAGTAAAGTTGAGACACTTTCAGGTAAAATAATTGACAGCCGTAAGACTTCATTTCCAGGTGAAGTAATATCTGATTTTTTACAAGAGAAAAAAAATTATTTTCCGAAACTTGAAGAGTTTGCAAACAAAATTTTTGAAAAAGTTCAAGTAAATAATAGAACTAGATATATTGCACTTTGTGATTTTTTAAGAACAGAGTATTCAATTAATGTTAAAGATATTATTCCAGAAGAGGGAAAGCCATTTTCAAAAATTTATAATAAAAATAATAAAGAACTCCTCTTAAGTGAATATAATTCATTAGAGACAAAAAAATTACATGCGGCAGCTCAGATTGCTCAAGAAGGAGCTATAAACGAAATTAATGACTATTTATCAGAATTTAAATTTCCCTCAGATGAAGCAAAAAGATTAACAAAAATAGCATTATTAAATTATTGTGCTGCAGCTATATTGATGCCTTATAAATTATTTCATTCTGAATGTAAAAAATTAAAATATGATTTGGAATTACTGCAAAATACATTTGCAACATCTTTTGAACAAGTAGCTCATAGGGTAACTTGTCTGCAGGATCCTAAGTTACCTGGTATACCTTTTCATATGTTAAGAGTAGATATAGCTGGAAATATATCAAAAAGATTTTCTTTGTCTGGTATTGAAATACCAAGATATGGTGGAGCATGCCCTAGATGGAATGTCTATTCAGCTTTTACTAGACCTGGTGTAATTCAAGCAGCTGTTAGTAAAATGAGTAATGGAAAAAAATACGTTTGTATTGCAAAAACAGTAGAGAAAGGTGTCGGTAGATACGGTAGAAAGAAAAGTATGCTGTCTATTGGTTTGGGTTGTGAGGCAAAATATGCAAAGGACTTTGTATATACAGAAAATTTAAATTTAAATGATAAAAAAACTGAAATACCAATTGGCGTATCATGTAGAACTTGTGATAGATTGGATTGTTCTCAAAGGGCATTTCCTCCTCTTCATAAAAAATTTGATGTAGATATAAATTCAAGAGGAGTTTCAGTTTATGTCAAGACAGATAAATAATTTAAAAACAAACCAAATGATCAATATAAACTGGTTTCTTGATACCAAATTTCTCATCTATATCATGTTGGTGAATATGGTGTGAGTGAACAAAAACAGGTATTAAGTTTCCTTTTTCTGTTCTAAGAGTATAAATAAAATTAGTTCCTCTAAATTTTCTGTCTACCACATCAAATTTTAAGTTACTTTTATCGTCATGAATAAGATCTTCGGGTTGTAATAATAATTTTACATTAGAACCAATTTCAGTAGGTTTAACAAATTTACCCTCAATAATACCTAAATCATCATTTTCTAATGTGTTTTTCCCAGTGACTTTGGCTGGTATTAAAATTCCTCTGTTTAAAAAATTAACTACACTAACAGAATTTGGATAATGATAGACTTTATAAGGATCATCAAACTGTTTTAATTTCTCATCTAAAATAACTCCACATTTATTAGCTAAATAAAAAGCCTCATAGGAATCGTGAGTTACTACAATTGTAGTTATTTTTAAATTTTTTAAAATTTTTTTTAGCTGTATTTGTATTTCTTCCTTGAAGCTTTGATCAACGTTTGACAGTGGTTCATCTAAAAGTAATAAGTCTGGTTCAAATAATAGTGATCTTGCGAGAGAAACACGTTGAGCTTCACCAGCACTTATTTGATGAGGAAATTTTTTTAAGACATTATTTAAATTTAACAATTTAATTATAAAATCTGGGATGATTTTTTTTATTTTATTTTTATTTCTATTAACAGCTATTTGGATATTTTTTTCTACAGTGTAGTGGGGGAATAAACAATTATCCTGAAAAGCTAATGATATATTTCTGTTCTCAGGTTCGACATGATTATCTTTTGAAGATATTAACTGTCCTTTTAGAAAAATTTCACCTTTATTAATTTTTTCAAGCCCTGCTATAGTTCTTAAGATTGTAGTTTTGCCTATACCAGAAGGTCCTAACAAACAAATTATATCTCCCTCATTTTCAATAGAAAAAGAAACGTTTTTTACTTTTTCAATTCCATCTACTGAAAAATTTACGTTTTTAATTTCGAAAATATTTTTCATTTAATCTCGCAATATAAACTTAGATGTTGACAAAATAAATACACTAGAAATTAAGATTAAAATTAAGGACGGTGCTGCAGCTGCCTCTAATAAATCCTCGGATGCGTATATATACGCAGTAGTTGCGAATGTTTCAAAATTAAATGGCCTTAAAATTAAAGTAATTGGAAGTTCTCTAATTATTTCAAGAGATATTAAAATTGTTACAAATAAAACTGAATTCCTCAAATAAGGTATATGTAAATTAACAAATGTTTTAATTTTTGAATAACCTAGTAAATATGCGCTCTCATCGACAGAAAGGTTAATTTTTTCGTATCCAGACTTTATACCGTTACAAGCTAAAGAATAAAATCTTATAAAATAAACTATAACAAGTCCTAGTATTGAGCCAAAAAATACCTTTTTAACAGACTCAAATCCAAAAAATTTTACAAAATTATTATCAAACCATGCAATAAAAGTAATAAATGCAATTGCTAAGATTACACCTGGTATAGCATATCCAGATATTGATAGAGTATTCATCATGTTTAATGGTTTGCTTTTTGAAACTCTCATACCGTAATTAGATATAAATGAAAAAATGATAAGTGCTAAACTTGATAAAAAAACTAAATATAAAGTATTGTAAATTAGACTTATCACTTTTAAATCAAAAAGATTATCTGAATAAATAATTGTCCAATATAACATTTGGGTAGATGGAAATATGAAACTTAAAAAAAATATTATAAAACAAAATATAAATGCCAAAAAACTTTTTCCTCCATTTAATTTATATTTATCTCGTTGTTTAAATCTGCTCGATGAGTTTGAATGATATTTTGCTTGATTTCTTGATAAATTTTCTAAAATAAATAAAGCAAAAATAAATAACAATAAAAAGAATGAAAGCCTATTTGCAAATGCAAGGTCATCAAATGTTATCCATGAATTATATATTCCAGTTGTAAGGGTATTTATTGAAAAGAAATCTACAGCACCAAATTCTGCTAAAGTTTCCATTGCCACTAAGGATAATCCAGCAACTATTGCAGGTCTAGCAGATGGTAAAATAACTTGTAAAAAAGACCTTATTTTAGAAAATCCCAAATTTTTACTAAGATCTATTAAATTTTGAGACTGATATAAAAAAGAAGCTCTAGCTAAAATATATACATAGGCAAACAAAGAAAAGGATAATGATAATGTCGCTCCAAACATTCCACTAAATTTCGGTATGTGTTTATTGTATTCCCCATCACCAAATAAATTTTTTAGAATTGTAAAAGCAGTACCGTAATTATCAAAAAAAGCAAAAATAGAGTATGCATAAATATACGGAGGAACAGCAAAAGATAATATTAATGCCCATTTAAAAAAATTACTTCCTGGAAAATCATAAAAAGAAACGAGATAAGCTGTGCCTGTTCCAAAGATAAATGTTAAAATCAAAACTCCAAGTAATAAAGTTGCAGAATTGTAAATATATTCTATTAAAAAAGTTTCTTTTAAAATTTTATAATATTCTGTTGTCTCCTCGAAAAAACTTAGAGAAACAGTTACTATAGGAATTAAAACTACAAAAGAGATGAGAAAAGAGCTTAGGTACCAAATATTAAATTTTTTCATATTATAATCCGACTTATAATCATGAAATTAAATATGCCCATAGAGGAGATCGTCTACGGGCATACAATCAAGAAATTATCTAAAAATCAAAAACTTTTAGGATGTGCGGAACCTCCTTATCTTTAATATCAGATAAATTTCTATTTTTTATTCTGTCATTGATTTTTTTACACTCTGAAAGACATGGTGAGCATCCTTTAGAAGATTTATTATAATCAATTTGAGAAATAAATTCTTTTTTATCTTCCATATTATTTCCAACCAGCTTCTGTCATTACTTCTAATGCATCAGCTTGTTTAGCACCATAACTTGAAACTTTAGTTTTTAGATCTTGTTTAAAATCTAATCCTATATTATTCACAACCAGCGGGCTTGGAGAAACGCCATCGATCATTGGAAACTCAAAAGTATTATTTGTAAAGTGCTCTTGAGCTTCTGGGGTTAATAAAAACTCTACAAGTTTAATCGCATTTGATTTATTAGGTGCGCCTTTTACTAAAGCAGCACAACTAATATTCATATGTGTTCCTCTATCATTTTGATTAGGAAAGAAAGCTTTCACCTTTTGTGCTGCAGCTTGTTGCTCTGCTCCTTTGTTTCCTGATAACATTAGTGCTAGATAATATGTATTAGCCACAGCAATATCTGCTTCCCCAGCAGCGACTGCCATAATTTGAGCTCGGTCATTTCCTGTTGGTGTCCTAGCCATGTTTGCAACAATACCTTTTGCCCAATCAGCTGTAGCTTTTTTACCATTATTTTTAACTAATGATGCTACAAGTGATTTATTATAAATATTACCTGATGCTCTAATTACTAATCTACCCTTCCATTTCGGATCAGCTAAACTTTCATAAGTTAAACCTGACAATTCTGCACCTGATACTCTATCCGGAGCGTAGTAAACAATTCTTGCTCTTTTAGCAATTCCTGTCCAATGGTTTGTTCTAAAGTTTGACGGAACAGCTGATTTTATTACAGGTGAAATTAGACCACCTTGCGTCATTCCTTTTGCTTTGAATGCTCCACATCGACCAGCATCAGCAGTGATGTAAAGATCAGCGGAAGAATCTGCTCCCTCTTCGATCATTCTTTTTTCGAGAGCTCCTGCTTTTCCGTTTATTAAATTAACTTTGATTCCAGTTTTGTTTGTGAACTTACTGTAAAGTTCTGCATCAGCTTTGTAATGTCTTGCATTAAAGATATTAACTTCAGCAGCTATCGTTAAACTAGAAATGAAAGTTAAAAGTATTGTATATATACTTAGTTTCATCATTTTTTTTATTTACCCTTCTTCCGCACTATTGATAATGAGAATTAATCTCATTGAAAATGATAATTAATATCATTGATAATGATTATCAATCGCATATATTGACGCAGGGGTCAAGCGATATTTAAAACTCCCACTCTGAGATTTTGCTATATAAAAAGTTTCTGAAAGCCTGAACTCTGGCTACATTTTTCATTGATTGTGGGTAAACAAAATGGGCCTCGGTTATTGGGCCTTCAATGTTTGGTAACACTTTAACAATATTTGGCTGATTTACAGTAATATAATCAGGTAAAGCAGCTAGTCCAACTCCACTTTGAACAGCTAACAATAAGCCATAAACACTATTAACTTTCATTACAGTTTTTCTTTTTTTATTGTCTTTTGTACCCAATTTTAAAGCCCAATCAGGGTTATAAACTGGTGAAGGAGCGCCTCTTCCAAATGATATAAAAGAGTGTTTGTTTAAGTCACTTATATTTTTGGGAAACCCGTGTTTTTCTAAATATTTTGGAGATCCGTAAATATGATAATTTATATCTATCAATTTCTTTTGAATATAGTTCAATTGTTTCGGCCTTCTCATAAAAATTCCTATATCAGCTTGTCTTGTGCTTAAATCAAGCTCTTTATCATCAAAAATAAGCTCTACTTCTATATCTGGATTTAATTGCATAAATTCTTGAATTCTTGGGGTCAACCAAGTTGTTCCGAAACTTACAACGGTAGTTACAGTTAATTTACCGCTTGGTTTATTTTTTTGATCTCCAAGAGAAGTTTCTACCTCTTTAAGCTTACTAATTACCTCGTGAGCAGTTTTAAATACATACTCACCATTTTCAGTCAAAGTAAGGCCCCTCGCATGTCTTTCAAAAAGTTTAACTTTTAAATCTTCCTCTAATGATTGAATTTGTCTACTTATTGCTGATTGACTAAGATTTAAGTTGACTGTAGCACTTGTAAAACTACCCGCCTCTGCAACTGCATGAAATATTTTTAGTTTGTCCCAATCCATTATTTATGAACATTTACAATATATCTACCCGAAGTTTGACCTTCTAGCATTTTAGGGTATTCAACTAAAAGTTGTTCAAGGCTAATCTCTTTAATAGATTTTTCTAATAATTCGAAATTTACAAGTTTTGAAACTTCTTCCCATAAAAATTCTCTTCTTTTTATCGAAACACTAACTGAGTCTATGCCCCAAAGTTTAACACCTCTTATAATAAAAGGCATTACGGTAGTATTTAATTTTATACTAGAAGCATTTCCACATGCAGCAACGATTCCATTTGGTTTAACATGACTTAAAATATTCGCCAATATATTTCCTCCAACAGTATCAACTGCGCCGTCATATAAACCTTTATCTAAAGGTCTCGCTTCTTTATCTAAATCTCCCGATTTTATTATGTTTTTGGCTCCTAATGATTTTAAATATTCCTCATTTGATTTAGTAGTTGCAGCTGTTACATTACAGCCCATTTTACTTAATATCATAACAGCAATACTACCAACTCCTCCTGAGGCACCTGTTACAATAACATCATTAACTTTTTCGCCTAGTAATAAAATTTCTCTAGTTTGTTTCGTGGTGAAGGCACATTGAATTGCTGTCATGCCAGCTGTTCCTAACATCATTGCTTGTCTAGATGTAATACCTTTTGGTTTTTTAACTAAAAAGTTTGAATTTACTTTCGCAAATTGAGAATATCCTCCAAAATAGATTTCTCCAACTCTCCAACCAGTTTGGATTATTTCGTCACCTTCTTTAAATTTGTCACTTGAGCTTTCAACAACTGTCCCTGAGAAATCTATACCTGGAATGTGGGGAAATTCTTTTACCAATCTAGCTCCATTTTTTAAAATCAAAGCGTCTTTAAAATTTAATGTCGAATAATCTACTTTAACTAGAACATCACCATGTTTTAAAAAAGACTTTTCTATAGTTTTAATCTCTCTTGAAAATTTTTCATTTTCTTGATTTATTATTAATGCTTTAAAATTATCAGACATAACTAATTTAGATTTGTTAGATTTTGCTACTAATAAATCTTAAATATCTATTTTGACAAGCTAGGTCGTCTTTGAATTTACCTAAATAATAATTAGTTATGGTTGTAGCTTGTTCCTTTTTAATTCCCCTAGTTGTCATACATTGATGAGTTGCATTTATAGTGACCGCTACTCCTTTAGCTTGTAAAGAATCCATTAAAGTTGTTGCAATTTGTTTTGTTAATCTCTCTTGAGTTTGCATTCTTCTAGAAAATACCTCTACAACTCTTGCAAGTTTGCTCAAACCCACAACTCTTTCGTTTGGCATGTATGCTACATGTGCAATACCTAAAATTGGCGCCATGTGATGTTCGCAATGGCTCTGGACCGATATGTTTTTTTGAATAACCATGTCATTATATCCCTCAACATCACCAAAAGTTTTACTAAGTATTTTATTTGGATCTTCTTTATAACCCTTAAAATACTCACGGTAAGCTTTTAAAACTCTTTTGGGTGTTTCAAGCAGGCCTTCTCTATTTGGGTCTTCGCCTATCCACTTTAATATTTTTATATAAGCCTCTTCTGCTTCTTTATCAGACACTTCATCGTTACTTATCGGCTTGTTTTGCTCCTTAACTAATTTCATCGGATAACTTATATAGATAATTTTACCTTTTTAAAATATTTATTATAATAATTTATGTGCTAAAAACTTCTTAAAAATGTTTAAAAAAAGAGAAAATGTCACAGATATAGAAGAAGGAGATTTATTATCACCTAAATTTGATAATGATGGATTAATACCAGTTGTTACAACTTGTTCAAATACCAAAGAAATTTTAATGCATGGATTTATGAATACTGAAGCTTTAAAAAAAACGATAGAAACTAAAGAGGCTCACTATTGGAGTAGATCAAGAAATCAAATTTGGCACAAAGGCAAAACAAGCGGTTTTGTTCAGAAAGTTACTGAAATTAGAATTGACGATGATCAAGACTCTGTCTGGTTAATCGTAGATATTGGTACAGGTTCAAGCTGTCATGTTGGTTATAGATCTTGTTTTTATCGCTCTGTCCCACTTGGTAAAATTGATAATGCCAGAGAAATAAAAATGAAATTTGAAGAAAAGGAAAAAAAATTTGATCCTGATGTAGTGTATAAAGGTCAACCGAACCCAACAAAAATATAATGAAAAGAAAAATTAATATTATAAGTCCTTTTGGTCCCAAATTAGCAAAAATTAAGCTTAGTAAAAAAATCGTAAAGGAAATCAATCAAGAAGTCGAAAGAATAATAGTTAATGAAAAAAAGTCTAGGAAAAAAGATTATTCCAAAAAATTAGTTGGTGAAGTTCATCAGGAAATTGTGCTTTCTAAAAATTTTGTAAATAAAATTCTAAAAAAATTTATTAAGGATAAAGTTAAAAACTATTTAAAAAGCACTATTAATAAAACTACCGATAAAATTAAGGTTAAAAATTTTTGGGTAATTCGACAATTTAAAAATGAATATAATCCTGTTCATTATCATGATGGAAATATATCTGGTGTTGGATATCTTAAAATACCAAAAAACTTAAATTTTAGTAAAAAGAAAAAAAAAACTAACGGAACAATAGATTTTATAAATGGGTCAAGAATGTTTTTAAATAAAAGTATTTATAATCATGTTCCTAAAGTTGGAGACTTAATATTATTTCCAAATTATTTAATGCACACTGCCTATCCATTTGTTGTAGATGGTGAAAGAAGATCTTTCTCTTTTAATATTGAATTAGACAAAAAAGTCGCAGACGTTTTTCATGACTAAAAAGCAAAAAAATGTTTTGGGTGAAGAATTAGAATTATGCTCATTAGACCCGTTAACTGGATGGTACAGAGATGGTTGTTGTAACACTGATGATAACGACAAAGGTTATCATACAGTTTGTGCAAAAGTAACAAGTGAATTTTTAATTTGGTGTAAAGAAGCTGGTAACGATTTAATAACTCCTCACCCTGAATTAGGGTTTCCGGGATTAAAAGACGGTGATTGTTGGTGTGTCTGTGCTACTTGGTATGCAAAAGCAATTGAAGCAAATAAAGGTTGTTCAGTTTTTTTAAAAAGAACACACGAAAATACTTTAAGAATCATTCCAATCGAAACTTTAAAGAAATACGCCATAGACTTGTCTTAAAGTAATTCAACTTGATTAATTCTTCCCTCGCATTTAATTGAATTAAATTTGTTAGGATGTATAATTTCAATCTGTATTTGAGTATCATTAATTAATCTTTCTTTATCCTCAACGCTAATCCCTGATACACTCAATATACGACTAGCAATTATGTCTGTTAATTCATTTTCGCTTACAAAATTATTTTTTTTTTGAGTCAAAAGATTATAACCAATTTTATTTAAAAAAATTTTATTCCTAACAGTATTACAATCGCTTATTTTAGGAACATATTTCTTTTTAGTATATCTATTTCTATCCATATAAGCGTATATATTCACAAAAAAACCATTCTCTTTCGTATATTTCACGGTTGAATCAACGTATTGGTATAAAATTATTGCTTGAGAAACGCCGTCTCCCTTATAAAGTCTACTAAAATTTTTAGTCAAAAAAATTTCATATTTTAGTAAAATCAAATCAACCGCTGAAACTTTTTGATCTAACAAATTAATTTCAGATTTAACAGATGATGAAATGGTAAATAATATTACAATAATAATTGTTCTTAATATTTTACATATTTCCATATCTTGGACCACCACTTCCCTCTGGAGTTACCCACGTAATATTTTGGGATGGTTCTTTAATATCACAAGTTTTACAATGGATACAATTTTGGGCGTTTATTACAAATTTAGGTACATTGTTTTCAATTTGAACCTCATAAACTCCTGCGGGACAATATCTTTGCGCAGGTTCATCGTATTTCTCTAAATTGTATTTTATAGGTAATTCTTTATCCTTAAGTTGTAAATGCACTGGCTGGTTATCCTCATGATTTGTGCCTGTAAGATAGACAGAACTTGTTTTATCAAAAGTCAACACATTATCAGGTTTAGGATATTCAATAGCAGGCATTTCACTTGCTAGCTTTAAAGTTTCATGATCTGCGTGTTTGTGTTTTAATGTAAATGGCAATTTTCCTCTAAATAATATTTGGTCAATCCCTGTAAAAATTATTCCTAAAATTAAACCCCAACTGAAACTTGGTTTTACGTTTCTAGCTTCGTATAATTCCTTGTAAGCCCAGCTTTTTTTAAATTTTTCCTCATAAATAGATAAATCTTTTTTATCTTTTAAATGCTCAACTATTGTTTCTGCTGCAATTAATCCACTTTTCATTGCAGTATGTGAGCCCTTTATTTTAGGCATATTTAAAGTACCTGCATCACACCCAATTAGTAAAGCGCCAGGCATATGCATTTTAGGTAAACTTTGAATACCACCTTCAATTAATGCTCTTGCACCATAAGAAATTCTTTTACCTCCATTAAGCATTTTTGAAATTGCAGGATGTGTTTTAAATCTTTGAAATTCATCAAAAGGTGACAAATGAGGATTTTGATAATCTAAACCAATTACATACCCTAAATAAACTTCCTTATTTTCAGCATGATAAACAAAACTACCACCGTATGTATTATTGTCTAAGGGCCAACCAGCTGTGTGCATAACTAATCCTTCTTCATGATTTTTTTCGTCAATTTTCCATATTTCTTTGAAACCAATGCCATATTGTTGTGGATTTTTTCCTTTACTTAGTTCAAATTTTTTAATTAAATTTTTGCCTAAATGTCCTCTACAACCCTCAGCGAATACAGTGACTTTTGCATGAAGTTCCATGCCAGGTTCGAAACTATCTTTTTTTTTTCCATTTTTATCTATACCCATGTCCTGAGTAATTACACCTTTTACAGATCCATCATCGTTATACAAAATATCAGAAGCTGGAAATCCTGGAAATATTTCTACACCCAATGCTTCTGCTTGTTCAGCTAGCCACCTACACAAATTTGCAAGGCTTATTATATAATTTTTATGATTTTGTTGAACCTTAGGTAATAACCATGTTGGCCAACTTAGTGATTTTGTTTTTCCAAGAAATAAAAATTTTTCTTTAGTAACCTTAGTTTTGATCGGTGAATTTAATTCTCTCCAATTCGGAATTAATTCATCTAAAGCTCTAGTTTCAAAAACATTTCCTGATAATATGTGTGCTCCGATTTCTGCACCTTTTTCTAGAATACAAACATTCGTTTCTGAATTTAACTGTTTAAGTTTAATTGCAGTTGCTAAACCTGATGGTCCTCCACCAACAATAACAACATCATATTCCATAACTTCTCTAGTCATGAATTACTTTTGTATACTATTAAGTTTGTTTAATTCTTCTAAAAATTGAGGTAACGCTTCAAATAAATCTGCTTCCAACCCATAATCTGCTACACTAAAAATTGGTGCTTCACCATCTTTGTTTATTGCAACAATCACTTTGCTCTCTTTCATTCCTGCTAAGTGTTGGATCGCTCCAGATATTCCAACTGCAATATACAAATCAGGTACAACAACTTTACCTGTTTGTCCAACTTGATGATCATTTGTAATATAACCAGCGTCAACAGCTGCCCTTGAAGCACCTATTGCTGCGTTAAGCTTATCAGCTATTGCTGTAATTAATTTAAAATTGTCTGAGTTTTGCATTCCTCTTCCGCCTGATATTACAACTCTAGCAGTTCCTAATTCAGGTCTATCTGATTTAATTTCCTCTCTTTTGACAAATTTTGAACTCTCAAACTTGTCTCCTGGCTCAGATTTAGTTATTTCTGCAGATCCTCCAGTTGAAGGTGCTGGATCAAAAGATGTAGGTCTAATTGTTACGCATTTTTTTTTATCTGTACTTTTAACAGTTGCAAATGCATTGCCTGCATATATTGGTCTTAAGAAAGTATCTTCTGAAATTACATTAACAATATCGCTAACCTGTGAAGTATCTAATAATGCTGCTACCCTAGGCATTAAATTCTTTCCAAATGTATTTGCTGAACAAACAATGTGTGAATAATTATCTACGTGTTTTAAAATTGTAGAAGTATAATTTTCAGCAGTAAAATTATCAAATATTTCGTTATCAACATGAATTACTTTTTTCACAAGTGGTATTTCACTTGCAGCTTTTGCTACACTGTCTGATTTATTTCCAAGAACTAAAACATGTAGATCTTCATTAATTTTAGATGCAGCAGTAACTGCATTAAACGTAAATGGTCTAAGATCTTTATTGTTATGTTCTGCTATTAATAAAACTGACATTATATTACTTTAGCCTCATTTTTTAATTTTTGAACCAATTCTGATACACTTGCGACTTTAATACCAGCTTTTCTTTTTGGAGGTTCTTCTACTTTAATTTGCTCGATTCTTGCCTTAGTATCAACCCCTAAATCAGACGCATTTATCTGCTCTAAAGGTTTTTTCTTTGCCTTCATAATATTTGGTAATGATGCATACCTTGGTTCATTAAGTCTTAGATCACAAGTTACAATCGCAGGTATGTTTACTTCAATCGTTTCTAAGCCCTCATCGATTTCTCGAGTGACCTCTAAAGATTTTTCTTTAACTTCAATTTTTGATGCAAACGTTGCTTGAGGCCAGTTTAAGATTGCAGCTAACATTTGACCAGTTTGGTTGCAGTCATCATCTATTGCTTGTTTTCCCATAAAGACTAAATCTGGATTTTCTTTTTCAACAATTTTTTTTAATATTTTAGATACAGCTAGTGGTTCAACTATTCCGTCAACTTTGACATGAATTCCTTTGTCGGCTCCAACTGCGAGAGCTTTTCTAACTGTCTCTTGCGCTTTGTCATCACCAATTGTGATTGCAATAACCTCTTTCGCTTTTCCAGCCTCTTTAATTTTCACTGCTTCTTCGATTGCATTATCATCTGGTGGATTTGTAGACATTTTAACATTATCAGTTACTACACCAGTGCCATCATCCTTAACCCTTACTTGCACGTTGTAATCAATTACTCTTTTAACAGCTACTAATATTTTCATTAAGCCCTCAATAATTTATTTTCCGGATCATAAGGACTCTCATCCAGAATTGTTGCGTCGTATTTTTCTCCTAAAATCTCAACTTTTAATTTCTGTCCCACATTACCAAGCTCTGGATTAAC
Source organism: uncultured Pelagibacteraceae bacterium (assembly GCA_902585415.1). Lineage (GTDB taxonomy): Bacteria > Pseudomonadota > Alphaproteobacteria > Pelagibacterales > Pelagibacteraceae > Pelagibacter. The sequence continues at coordinate 94,582 of CACIDN010000003.1, read as the reverse complement.
CATTCCCAATGCAATTGATTTACCTAATCTAAAGCCATAATCTCCACCTGTCGCTCTTCCAATAACGCTACCATTTTCATAAATTGGATTATTGCCAAGTACATCTGCATCTTTTGGATTGTGAATCTCTAAAGTAACCAGCTTATTATTAAATCCTTTTTCTCTCCACTTATTCAAAGCTTCTAAACCAATAAAACTTCCTTTATTTGGATGAATAAACCTATCTAAACCACTTTCATAGGGAGAGTACTCAATAGATAATTCTGTACCAACTAGTTTATAAGATTTTTCCACTCTTAAACTGTTCATTGCTCTTATTCCAAAAGGCCTGATACCTAAATCCTTTCCAGCTTCAATCAGTTTATCAAAAATATGATTTTGGTACTCAATTGGATGATGAAGTTCCCATCCAAGTTCACCTACAAAATTCACTCTCATTGCATTCACAGGTGCATATCCCACATCAACCATTTTAGAACTTAACCATTTAAAGTTTTCATTTGAAAAGTCATCTTTTGAAACTTTTTGCATCAGCTCTCTAGCTTTTGGTCCTGCAACAACAAGAACACCGTTGCTATTTGTTAAATTTTCAAATTGTACAGATCCATCATTTGGCATCCATTTTAAAATCCAATCGTGGTCTAATCTTTGAAAAGCACCGGCAGAAACAAGGTAAAAACTTGTTTCGGACTCTCTCATGATTGTAAACTCTGAATGAACTCCTCCTTTTGTATTAAGTGCGTGGCAAAGATTAATTCTTCCAATTTTTTTTGGTAATTTATTTGCAACAAGTTTATCTAAAAAAGCCTCAGCACCAGGTCCTTTTATTCTACATTTTGCAAAAGCCGTCATATCTAACAAGCCAACATTTTCTCTTACATTCTTGCACTCTTTTTCAATAGCACTGAACCATTTAGATCTTCTAAATGACCAATCGTCTTTTTGTTCCATCCCATCTGTTGCAAAAAAATTCGGTCTTTCCCAACCAAATTTTTGACCAAACACAGCACCTAAATTTTTCATTCTATCGTAACACGGAGCTGTTCTTAAAGGTCTTGCTGCGGGTCTTTCTTCATCTGGGAAATGATTTATAAAAACATGGCTATAAGCCTCTTCATTCTTTTTAATTAAATATGATTTAGAGCAATAATCTCCATATCTTCTTGGTTCAACACCAAGCATATCAATTGTAGGCTCTCCATCAACAATCCACTCAGCTAATTGCCAACCTGCTCCTCCAGCTGCAGTTATTCCAAAACTATGTCCTTCATTAATCCAAAAATTTTTTAGTCCCCAAGCTGGTCCAACAATTGGATTTCCATCTGGCGTATAACAAATTGCACCGTTGTAAACTTTCTTAACTCCAACTTCACCAAAAGCTGGAACTCTATGAATCGCGCCCTCTATATGAGGCGCTAGTCTATCTAGATCTTCTTGAAATAATTCATATTCCGACTCTTTAGATGGTCCATTTACATAACATGCTGGGGCGCCATCTTCATATGGGCCTAGAATTAATCCTCCTGCTTCTTCTCTCATATACCATCTGCTATCGCTGTCTCTTAAAACTCCCATTTCAGGTAAACCTTCTTTTTTTCTTTTTTGAATTTCTGGATGAGGTTCTGTAACAATGTATTGGTGTTCTACTGGTATAACAGGAATATCTAATCCTACCATTTTACCAGTTTGTCTTGCAAAATTTCCTGAACAAGAAATTACATGTTCACATTCTATTGATCCTTTATCTGTTTCAACAATCCAACCATTTTTAGTTTGTTTAATTCCTACAACTGTTGTGTTTCTATAAATTTCTGCGCCTCTATTTCTTGCTCCTGTAGCTAAAGCTTGTGTCAAATCTGCTGGTTGAATGTAACCATCTTCAGGATGTTGAATAGCACCAACTAGATCAGATGTATTACATAGTGGCCAAATTTCTTTTACTTGATCTGGAGTTAAAAATTTTACATCAACTCCGATTGTTTGTGCAACACCTGCGTACTGAAAGTATTCATCCATTCTATCTTTGTTGTTTGCTAATCTAATATTAGACACTCTACTAAAGCCTACATTCTTTCCAGTCTCTTCCTCTAACTTTCCATACAAGTTCACAGCGTATTTATGTAATTGGCCCACTGAATAACTCATATTGAATAAGGGCAGCAGTCCTGCTGCATGCCAAGTTGATCCTGAAGTTAATTCTTTTCTTTCAATTAAAACAACATCAGACCAACCTTTTTTTGCTAAATGGTACAGTGCGCTAACTCCTACTACTCCACCGCCAACAACAACTACTTTAGATTTAGATTTCACAATATGGTTTTACTAAATTTTGATAAATTACGAAACATAATTTTTGCTACTCATCCTCAAAGTCTCGCCAATCTTTTATATACATGAGGTAGCCTGCTATAGTAACACTGAAAGCACCCATAACCATCCCGCAATTAAGACCTACCTCTTTGCCCCAAAAATACCATCCAATCTGGGTTGCACCGATAGGTGGTAAGCAAAGGATTGCCATTAAAATTGGGATTCTTAAATAAAAAGGAGGCTTAGACATTTAATGAAATTATCAAAATGAGAATTTTAATATATAATTCTAATGACGCACTATGACAAAAAAAATATTAATTATACTGAGTATTTTAGCTCCTTTTATAACTTTTTATTTAATTAAATTTGCTTTTAAACTATCAGATAAAAAAATACCTTTCTTAGCACTCTCTTTAACAAGCCTAATACTTTTAATTTTAACATTAGTTTATTTTAGACTCGATAATAGTTTCCTCCCGGATACAAAATATACGCCTCCAAAAATGGAAAATGGAAAAATTAAGCCAGCTGAGAATAATTAAACTGAAGAACCTAATTCTTTTGGTGCTAAGACAGCTGTCGTCAACCAGCAATTTTTAAGTGGTCCTTCTTTATTATATTTTTCAACTTGCCACTTAAATTTATAAAATTTTTTGTCTTTTCCTAATATAACTACTTCATATGTAGCAACGTTTTCATTTTTAAACATCTCTTTTATTTCATGCGACTTATGATTAATTAAGATTGAATATGAGTCTTTTTTAATCATATTTTTAAATTTATCATAAGGACCAGTAAAACTTTTATTTTTTGGGTGCGCAAATTCCCAAGTTTGTAAAATTCCAGAGTCTATATTAGGAGAATTGTTTTTTTGTAAACTGCCTAATTGTATTTTGACAACTTCAGATGGCAAAATAGAAATATTAGGTTTCAAAATTTCTGCATACGAAAAGTTTGTATTAAAAAAAATAATTATAAAAAAAAATGTTTTAAAAATATTAAATTTCACAATTTTATAATATAATATTTAAGTATAAATTTAAGAAAAAATGACTCGATATTTAACGTCAAAAAAAATAATTAAGGATTGGACTGATTATAATGGACACATGAATGTCGCATACTACGTTTTGATATTTGATTTATTTGGTGCAGAAATATTAATGAATAGATTTAACATGGGTGAAGAGTCTGCAAAAACTAGTAAAAAAAGTACAATGGTTGTTGAATCACATATTACATATAATCAGGAAGTTAAAGAAGGCGATGAAGTTGACGTAAATCTATTATTCTTTGATCACGATAAGAAAAGACTTCAATATAAACTTGAAATGATACATAAAGAAAAAAAATTTTTAGTATCTACAATTGAAACTTTGTCACTTTATGTAGATTTAAATCAAAGAAAAGTTGCAGAGTTCGAGGACGAAAAAGTAAAAATGATGGATCAATACATTCAAGAAAATTCATCGAATTTTAATTCAGAGAATTTGAAATTTTCAGGTAAGTTAAAAAAATAAGTTACAAGCTTGCAACTGTATTTTCTACATCTTTTAAATACTTTTTTCTTTTTTCATCAGAAACAAAAGGTACTTCAAAATATCTTCTATAGAGAACATCTTTTATACCACATATAAAAAAGACTCCTCTTTTTAATCTTCTTATAGGCATATTTAAAAAAAAAGTTGTAACTGCAAATCTTGGTGAACCGTAAGTACAAAATATAACTACTTTTTTTCCTTTCAGGTTTCCTTTGGGATACCCATAATTTCCAAATAATTTTTTAAAAGTAAATGCCCATGGTGGAGACAAAACTTTATCAATCCAACCTTCAACAATTGCTGGCATTCGATAATTCCAAATTGGTGCAACTAAAACTATTACGTCAGATTTATCAATTCTCTTTTGATGATCTAATACAACATCGTCAGGTTTTTCACCTGCATAAACTGGATTAAATTTCTCTTTGTATAAATCAACACAATCTACATTATGGCCTTTTTTTTGAGCAGCTTCAGTAAATGTATTCTTTATAGCTGCATTGAATGAGTTTTGATTATAGTGTCCATAAACAACAAAAATATTTTTCATTTTTTCCAAATTTGATCTAATCTATTCTCTCTACCACAACCCTTTTTATAAAGTAAGTAATTAATAAAATTAGTTTGATAATAATTTTGGTGATAATCTTCTGCTTTATAAAACTTATCAAACTCTCTGACGTATGTTACTACACTATTACTGTACTGAAGTTCAATTTCCTTGATTTTTTTTTCTATTAATTTTTTTTGTTCTTGGTTTTGATAAAATGCAACTGATCTGTAGCTATATCCTTTATCACAAAATTGACCTGCCTTATCGAAAGGATCAATATTTTTCCAAAAGACATTTAGTAAATTTTCAAAGTTTGTTATTTTACTGTCATAGACAATTTCAACTACTTCAAAGTGTCCTGTATTTCCGTAAGTTACTTCTTTATAGGTTGGATTTTTTGTTGTGCCACCAGAATATCCAGAAATTACGTCTTTTACACCTTCGGCTTTATCAAAAGACTCTTCCATGCACCAGAAACACCCTCCACCAAAGTAAACTTTTTTTAAATCTTCTGCAAAAACGTTGGTATTAAAAAGCAAAATTGAAACTAAAAATATTCTCAGCATTTTATGGGTTGTTTAATTTTTTAAAGCTGGAAAAACTGGATTAACTTTTTGAAAAATATTTTGATAATCTTGTTTAATGCAGCGATTTGAAATATACTTTATTTTTGCATCATTAGCTATTTTCTCAGCTGCGTCATTTTTAATTCCATACTGTAACCATAAAACTTTAGCGTTAATTTGCACTGCATCCTCAGCTATTGCAGGTGTCTCCTTAGAAGGTCTAAAAACATTAACTATATCTATGTTTTCATTTATGTCGCTAAGTTTAGCTACAACTTTCTCACCATGAATTATTTCTCCAACTGCAAATGGATTGACCGGTATAACTTTATAACCAAAGTCTTGCATATATTTCATAACAATTGTTGAAGGTTTTCTTTTTAGATTTGTTCTATCCTCTTTTTCTTTTAGAGAACTAACTCCAATCATAGCGATCGTTTTTGAATTTTTTAAAATAGTTTCTATCTCTTGCATTATTTATTTTTCCACTTAGGAGATCTTTTTCCTAAAAACGCAGATATTCCCTCTTTTGCATCTTGTTTCATCATATTTTGAGTCATCATCTTGCTTGTATAAGTGTAGGCTTGTTTTAGTGGCATCTCCAATTGTTTATAGAAAGCTTTTTTGCCAATTCTAATTGAAGCATTTGATTTAGATGAAATAACTTTTGCAACTTCTAAGACTTTTTTACTTAGTTTAGATTTTGGATAGTAATCATTTATTAAACCAATTTCTTTTGCGTATTTTGCGTTAATTGGTTCACCTGTTAAAAGCATCTTCATCATCCTTTTTCTGTTAATCTTTCTACTCACAGCAACCATAGGAGTGCTACAAAATAAACCTATATTTACACCTGGTGTTGCAAACCTTGCATCTGATGATGAATAAGTTAAATCGCAACTTGCAGCTAGCTGACATCCAGCTGCGTATGCTGAGCCATGAACTTTCGCAATAACTGGTTTTCTACATTCAACTATATCAATCATTAATTTAGAACATAGATTGAATAGTTTTAAGTATTTAGATTTTACTTTTAAACCTTTAACCTCTTTTAAATTATGACCTGCACTAAAACCTTTGCCATTTCCACTTATAACAATGACATGAGTTTTATTATCATTATTTAATTTTTTGAATATTTTAATTAAGGATCCTAATGTTTTAAAAGAAAGTGAATTATACGTTTTTGGGTCATTTATGATAACACTTTTAATACCATTTCCTAAATCTTTTAATAGAACTGACATTTTTATTCAAGCTCTCCTTCTTCGCGCATTTTTTTTCTAATATTTGTTGCAGATATTTTTTGAATGTCCTCAGGTAATACTATTTCTTCAATTTTATATCCAACTCCTCGTCCATAGCAAATATTTGTTATGTTAGGTACCAACACAATTTTAAATCGTCCCTCAAACTTTGGATTTAATCTTTCTTCAATTTTCTTTTTTACTGTTTCAAAATCAAAAGGATTATCGTCAACACCTTGTACATCTCTTATTTGAATGCAAACTTGTCCTGTTTTTTTTATTATTTCTTCAAACAAAGCATAATGACCATCATGAAATGGCTGCCAACGTCCTAACATTTGCGCTGTTGGTTTTTTATTATCCCACTGATAACTCATATATATATCTTCAAGTTTGAGTTTATTCTTATTAATTTAAATTAAAAGACTTTATTTAATACAATATTAGCTTCTCTGTTATCTCCTAAATTTGTTAAATCATCATTAACATTGAAGCTTAGATTTAATCCATTAACATTTTTTTTAAATTCTAACTTCGATAATAAATTTTCTGAACCATTAATTGTAAATGCGTATTCGGCACCCTCATAAGGTAAATATCCTATCGCAATATACAAATTATCATTATGACCAGAATTTATAACTTGATTTCTCTCATAAATTAAAAACATACTGTATCTGTTAGGGAAAATTAAATCTAAACCAATTTCAGCGTTAATATTATGAACTGATCCTACATCCAGTTTATCCCTATAGGAATTTGATGGATCATTAGCATAACTGAACTTTACAACAGAAGACCGATCAATATCAGCTAAATACTCTAGTTTACCATGTCTTTTGAATTCATATTTTTCATTTGATAAATCTTCAACTACAGCAATTGACTTTCTTAAATTTAATGTTCTAACATGTTGGTCCTTTACACTTATGACTACTTCTTTTTTTCCAGTTTCATTATATCTCTTTAAAAGAGTATGCCCTAAATCTAATTGTTCGGAAGATATAAAAGTTAATTTACCTTTTATAAACTCCTCTTTTAGCCTGTAAGTTCCATAAAGTTGATACCCTTTTCTCTCAGCTGTCAATTTATTTCCATCAACAACATTTATAATTTTAGAACTCAATTTTCCTATCCCAAAGATTTTATCTACAAATTTTGTTTCATTTTCTAAGGGCGATGTATTGTAATAGGTTACATTAAATGTGTTAGAATCTAAATGACTTCCAGAATTACCAACATCAACATCATCCCTACCAAATCTGAAAGCAAATCCATCGATACCATAATCATCAGTGAATTTATCAAAACCAAAAGTTAAGGAATTTGTGCTAATATCCTTTGTAGATGCAATGCTAGTATCTCCAACTCTTCCTAGTGTAATGTTGCCTTCGCTCCAGTAAAAATGTTTTTTATTAGACTCGGTATTTTTTTTAGTCGTTGATATTTTTTTTAAGGATGCAATAGGTAATTTGTTTAAAGATGAAAGCATAGTATTTGAAAAGTTTAATTTAATATTTTGATTAGATAAATTTTGTTTATCCTCGTTTCTTTTTATCCACTTCAATCTATTTAAAACAGAATTTGTTGATATATTAATTGATCTTTTTGAAAGTTCCATTTGTGCCTCTGCTATTCCTGCACGGTCGCTATCTTCGGTAATCGATTGACATCTTCCAGCAAAAAGATTGAACGGACAAGGCAAGTGATGCTCTTTTACCTTTTTGTGACCGTTATCTAAAATAAACATTCTTAACCCATCAGGACTAAAGTCTATACCATTGGGGTTATTTAATCTTCTTACACCACCATCAAAGGAAGCTGTAGAAATGTTAAAACCTTCAGATAGAGTATATTGATTAACGTGATTACCTTCTGAGCCTATCAAAAACATTCTTGTACCACTCTTATTAAACGCTATTCCATTTGGTTCGTTTTCATTAGGTTGCAGAGTTTCCAATGTAACTGTTGTTCTAACAGATCTTATAAGATTAGCTCCACCAGACAAATCAAAACTTTTATTCAATGAAAATTGATAAATACTATCGGTTGAATCAGGCCCCTGAGCATCAGTAACATACATCATTGTTCCATCATGACTAAAAGCTAGACCAAGAAATACACTTTTAACTTGCGATGAAACATCAAAAGAATTTCCAGTATAAGCAGCTTCTGATACATCAAAATTTACGGAGAGCGAATATTCAAATACTTTTGAATTTGTTCTTCCTGCAATAAACATTTTTGATCCATCATTGTTAAACCTAACTCCAAATGGTTTAGTGTCTTCACTGGCAACTGAAAAGCTATCGACAAAAACAGCTGTCGATACGTCGTATGCTGTTGATAGAGTATATTCATCTACATCCTTACCACCTTCTCCAACGATAAACATTTTTTTTCCATCATTACTAAATGTAACATCTCTGGGCTTACTTTCTTCATCTGAAACATCAAATGTTCGCACTTCATAATTGGAATCAGATAGTGTATCGCCGCTTTCTAAAATAGCATAAGCGTTTTGAATAAAAATATTAGATACGTAAAAAAATAAAAATAAAAATAAAAGTGTTTTTCTAAGGGTGCTCATATAATTATCAAAAAAATTAATTTAACCCTTAAAATTTAAATTAAAAGACTTTATTTAATGCGATATTAGCCTCTCTATTATCTCCTAAATTTGTTATGTCATCTTTAACATTAAAGCTTAGGTTTAATCCATTAACATTTTTTTTAAGTTCTAATTTTGATAACAAATTTTCTGAACCTTCAATTGAAAAAGCATAGTTAGTATCTTTATTAGGCAAGTATCCAATAGCGATGTGAATTTTATCAGTATGACCAACATCGATTGCTTGATTACGTTCATATATTAAAAAAACACTAAAGCTATCAGGTAAAACTATATCGATACCAATTTCACCATTAATGTTATGTATAGCCTCTGAATGCAATGTATCATTTAATGTAGCACTTCTATCCTCAACATAAGTATATGTAAAATTTGAAGACCGATCGATATCAGCAACATATTCTAATTTACCATGTCTCTTAAAAGTGTATTTATCATTAGATAAATCCTCGATAGCCGATAGTCCTGCTCTAACTTTTTTAGTTCTAATATGTTGTTTCTCTGCTTCTATGGCACCTTGACCAGACTCTGTATAGGATCCTAAGATAGTATGACCAATATCAAATCTTCCATAAGGTATCATAATAAGATTATCTTTTTTTAGTTCGTCTTTTATTCTAAATGTTCCATACATTTGATGACCATTTCTTTTAGCGGTTAATTTCTTGCCATCAAGAATAGTCAATAAATCTGAACTTAATTTACCGATGCCGAAAATTTTATCTAAAAACTTTGTATCATCTTTTATAGGTGAGGTATCATAGTAAGTAATGTTATATGTATTTGTATCTAAATTACTTCCAGCATTTCCTACATCGACATTGTTTTTACCAAATCTAAAGGCTAAACCTCTTATTCCATTATTTTTAGTAAATCTATCTGATCCAAATGTAATAGCGTTAGTGTCAATTTTTCTAGATGACGAAACGCTAGTATCTCTAATTTTACCAACTGAAATACTGCCCTCACTCCAATAAAATACATCTTGATCCTTATCAGAATTTGTTTTCTTTTTAGCTGCAGTAGTTTCAACTAATTCTGTCAAAGAGGCTAATCTTTCATTTGTAAAATTGATATCAATATTTAAGTTTGATAAATTTTGTTTATCTTTATTTCTTCTGATCCACTTAAGTCGGTTTAATGCAGTATCAGTTGAATGATCAATGGTTCTTTTAGCAATTTCTATTTGAGCTATTGCTAAACCATGTCGATCATTGTTATCTGTAATTGAAGGACATTTGCCCGCAATAATATTATAAGGACACTTTAGATCATGCTCTATAATTTGATCATCGCCTGCATCAGGATTTGAACTTCTATCTTTAGTAAGATACATCTTAAGTCCACCCGAGTTAAAAGCAATACCTCTGGGTTGAGAATTGTTATAAGACATAGTGTCAAATATAACGAGTTTGCCGTCAACAACAAATGATGAAGTATCAAAAGGATTCGAAAGTGTAATTTGAGTAACTCCTCTGTCTGAAGCATCGGAATCGAAGTGGCTAACTATAAATAGTCTTTTTCCGTTTGGACTAAACCTGACAGCTGCTGGATTATCTACTTCAGTTGCTGTATCACCTAATTCAATTCCCGCAGAAGTAACAAGTGATAATGTTGATACATCATAAGGAGTTGAAAGGTTATACTCATACAATCTAGCATGAATATTGGCATCTTCTGAATCATAGAATAATAAAAATAATTTAGTTCCGTCGTTGTTAATTTCTAAACCTTGTAATCTATGGTTTCCACGAGCTGCAGAGGTAGTTCCTGCTCTACTACCATCAGTAAAAGTAGAAGAGTCTAAATTTGTGGTTTTAGAGCTTTGTGAGCAAGATGAAATATCGTAAGGTGATGATAAGTCATATACATATACCTTATCCATGTCTGCATCATTATCAGCAACTCTTGTAACTACAAGTAACTTCATTCCATCACTACTTAATTCTAAATCATAAACTGTACGAAAATTACCATTACCACCAGCATCGAGATCTGTCATTTCGCATCTCTCACTATCTCCCGCAAAAGATTGGGTGGAGATATCATAAGGTGTAGATAAGTTGTAAGTGTTTATAACCTGAGCTCGAAATGTCGGTGTTTGTCCAGTTGCAGCACAATTTTTACTTTGATCTGGTTGTACGCAAGCTTGGTTTGCAAAACTTGTAAACATTTTTGTTCCATCTTTATTAAATTCAATACCAGCAGCAATTCCAAAATCTTTATGATCAGATCCAGTTCCTGCATCTAAAACATTTTTTTCATTAATTGTTGTTCTTTGGTTAATTTCCACCATTGCTGCAAATGAAGTGGCTATAGGTAATAAAAAAAATATTATTAATATTTTTTTTAAAAAATTCATAAAAATAATAATTAACCAAGTTTTTTTATGTCTTCAAATATTTTGGGTGCCCAATTTTTGGCATCTTGAGAGGTTACATGGAAGTCATATTTTTCAGGTTTTATAAACATCTGATTAGTGTCCTCAAATCTACCTTTTTGAATAGTATCAACCCAGACTGTATAATCTGCTGGAAACAAACTTCTTGCCTTTGGTGTTGGACAAATAAAATCTGCAATAACAAAATTACCCTCTTCTTTTAATTTTAAAGCGAAGTCTGCCATTCTTTTTGCTTGTCTAGTTCTTCCTTCTAGTGAAAAGTCCCAGTCATTAGCAGCCTTTCTAACTTCATCTGCGTTAAGTCTTTTTGCTTTTAACATGGGGGCTATTTCATCAGCTAAAGTTGTCTTACCAGCTCCAGGCAATCCCATAATCAAAATAATTTTCATGGCCTAAATTAAATATTGTATGCTGAATTGTCTATTTAAATCTGTCCAAATTTTTTTAACTTTCCATCCTGATTTATTGGCCAATTGGTTAAATGATTTGGGGCTGTATTTATGAGAGCTTTCAGTATGAATTGTTTCACCTTTTTTAAAGTAAAAGTTTTTGTTCTGAACTTTAACTTTTTGACTTTTTAAGGATATTAAATGCATCTCGATTCTGCTTTTGCTTTTGTTGTAAATTGCTGAATGTTTAAATGATTTAATATCAAAATTTGCTTTCAATTCTTTATTTATTCTTTTAAGAAGATTTTTATTGAATTTCGCTGTAACCCCCTTTTTATCGTTATAAGCCTTGAGTAATACAGACTTTTTTTTAATTAAATCTACACCTATAATAATTTTTTTTGGTTTATACTTTAGTTTTAGATTTTTGAGAAAATTAATGGCCTCTTTTTTTTCAAAATTTCCAATAGTCGACCCTGGGAAAAAAACTACAATATTATCATTTTTTAAAATTTTATTATTTATTTTTTTTTTTGAAGTAAAATCGTCGACAATTGGATTTACATCTATTTTAGGTAATTTTTTTTTTAATTTTTTTCCAATTTTTTTGAGATATTGTTTTGAGATATCAGATGGGACATAACATCTAGGCTCTTTTAACGATTTTAAGAAAATTGATATTTTTTTACTCTCTCCTGCTCCGGGCTCAATTACAGTGGCTCTCTCACCAATTAAATTTGCTATTTCGGATTTATTTTTTTCTAAAATTTCTATTTCAGTTCTTGTAACATAATACTCTTTTAACTTGGTTATTTCTTCAAATAACTTTGATCCATTAAAATCATATAACCATTTTGGATTTAGTTTTTTAATTTTACCGGATAAACCGTTATGTACCTCGTCTAGAAAATTATTCATTCAGCTAATCTTAGTCCAGACATTTGCCACCTTTGATGTGGATAGAAAAAATTTCTATAAGAATTTCTGACTTGATCTTCTGGAGTTACACAGGATCCACCTTTAAGAACTATTTGGTTAGACATAAACTTCCCATTATATTCACCTAATGAACCCTCGGTAGTTTTAAAGCCTGGATACGGTAAAAAGCTAGATGAGGTCCACTCCCACACATCTCCCCACATTTGTGAAATATTTTCTTTAGAATTTGTAGTTTCGGGTACAAATTTTTCTTTTTCAAGAAAGTTTCCTAAAATATTATTACTTGATGATACTTCCCACTCAAATTCAGTGGGTAATCTTTTGTTTTTCCATCTTGCAAAAGCATCAGCTTCATAAAAACTTATGTGACAAACTGGTGCATTTATATCTACTTTGGTAGGACCATTTAAAGTATATTGAAACCATTCTTTATCCTCTTTCCACCAATATAATGGCGCAATCCATTTTTCATTTTGACAAATAGTAAAACCATCCATTAACCACATTGGGGCTTTTGAGTACCCATCATCATCTATAAATTCTATCCACTCGCCGTTAGTTACAAGTTTGTTAGATATTTTAAACGGATGAACAAGCGTTTCGTGTCTAGGTTTTTCACAATCAAATGAAAAGACATTTCCATCTGCTCCAACTTTTTGAATTCCACCTTCAAATTCTACCCACTTTTGCTCTTTATTAACATTATTAACCTTTATATTTTTTTGATTGTAGGCGGGTAATAATGGATTAAAACTTAGACCGTGAAGTAAATCTGTTAACATTAACTCTTGATGTTGCATTTCATGATGGCAACCTAACTCTATAATTTCTGCAACAGAATTACTGGTAGAAATTAATTCATTAACTTCATTGTCTACTTTCTTTCTGAATTCTAAAACTTCATTAATTTCGGGTTTTGAAATTAAGCTTCTTTGAGATCTTTTATATCTTGGGCCCGACTGCACGTAATACGAATTAAATAGAAAATTATACTTTTCATTAAAGGGTTTAAAGTTTTTTTTAAATTTAGATACGACAAAATGCTCAAAAAACCAGGTAGTATGAGCAAGATGCCATTTTATAGGAGAAGCGTCCTCCATTGACTGAATATTCATATCCTCTGGACTTAAGTTTTCAATAATTTTTAAAGACCTTTGTCTGGTTTTATTAAACAAATCAGTTTTTGTATTTAAATCCATGATTAGTTTTATCTAATATAAAGAGATTAAGTATCAGATCAAATTGTCACTATAAAGCGATATAGAATATGGAACAATAATTATCTAGACAGATAAATTAAAATAAATAATGATCTGGCAATGAATTTTTCTATAGAAATAGGCCCAAAAACTAATTTAGATACTCTGCCAGCTTTGAAAGACGTTTATATCACAATGCTACCTGGTGGTGATTTTAGAGAAACAGCTCAGCAGGCAATAAGTCTTGTTGAAAAAGGTTTTAATCCCATCCCTCATTTTCCAGCTAGATCAATGATAGATGAGTTACAACTAAAAGAATATGTAAAAATGTGTAAAGACGGAGGAGTTAAGCAAGCTCTAGTAATTGGAGGTGGAAGAGAACCTATGGGAAAATTTGATAGTTCCTTTCAACTTCTAGAGACTGGTTATTTTGAGAAAATGAAGATAGGAATTGCTGGACATCCCGAGGGGAGTCCTGATATATCCGACGAAGTGTTAGAAAAAGCAATGATTGATAAAAAGCCTTACGCTGATTATATTGTAACTCAATGGTTAATGCAGTCAGAGCCAATTATTAAGTTTATTTCTAAACAGTCTGTCCCAGTTCATGTTGGAATTACTGGACCTATGAAAATATCAAGCTTGATTAAGTTTGCTAATATTGTAGGAGCAAAAAATTCTATCAACTTTATTAAATCAAATTTTAGTAGGGCAATTGATTTAATAAAACCTAAGGACCCAAATGAACTTGTAGACAAAATTAAAGAGCATACAAAGTATTTTCATATCTACACATTTGGAGGACTAACGGAAACCAACAAATGGTTAAAGGAAAATAATTATGCCTAAGATAAGAAAAAAAACAAAAAAGTCTAAGAGTAAACTTTCACCGAGTAGAATAATTGAAAAAGTTGATTATTCAAAAGTTTCACATACAACAAAAGTAGATCAATCAGACAGACATGTTCCGTACAACTTAAGGCAAAGCGGTCCAACAAAAGTAGAATTATTAATGTCTACAAGAGTAAGAAAATCCCCATACTGGCACTTGTCAATGAAAGCAGGTTGCTGGAGAGCGACAGTTTACAATAGAATTTATCACCCTCGTGGATATGTAAAGCCTGAAAAAGGTGGAGCCATGGTCGAATATAAAGCAATTAAAAATCACGTTACAATGTGGAATGTTGCAGTTGAGAGACAAATTAGAGTTAAAGGTCCTGATGCAGAAAAATTTACAAATTATGTGATCACAAGAGATGCAACAAAGATTTCACCGATGAGAGCGAGGTATGTAATTTTATGTAATTACAAAGGTGGTGTGCTTAATGATCCTATATTATTAAGAATATCTAAAAATGAGTTTTGGTTTAGTTTATCAGATAGTGACATAGGATTATATCTTCAAGGGGTAAACGGAGATAAAAGATTTAATGTTGAGATTGATGAAATAGATGCATGTCCTGTACAAATACAAGGTCCAAAATCAAAAGCATTAATGAATGATTTAATAGGAAAACAAGTTGATCTGGACAAAATGCCTTTTTATGGTTTGGCAGAGGCAAAAGTCGGTGGAAGAAGTTGTGT
The DNA here is from genome assembly GCA_902585415.1 of uncultured Pelagibacteraceae bacterium. GTDB lineage: Bacteria > Pseudomonadota > Alphaproteobacteria > Pelagibacterales > Pelagibacteraceae > Pelagibacter. The sequence continues at coordinate 79,218 of CACIDN010000003.1, read as the reverse complement.
TATTTCTCAATCTGGTTTTTCTGGAGAGGCTGGTTATGAAATATATTTAAGAAACGCAACACTTTATGCTGAAGATATGTGGAACGCAGTTTTAAAAGCAGGTAAAAAACATAATTTAATGGTAATTGCTCCTGCTCATCACAGAAGAATTCAAGCTGGAATTTTATCTTGGGGTCAAGATATGGACAATGAACATAATCCGTTTCAGTGCAATTTAGGCTATCAAGTTTCATTATCTGGAAAAGGTGAGTGGGCTAAAAAAGCAGATTACATTGGTAAAGAAGCATTAGAAAAAATGAAAAAAGAATTACTAAATGGAAAAAAACCATATAAACTTCAATTAGTTGGAATGGAGCTTGGTGGAAAACCAATTGAGGAGTACGCTCCTGATTTTTGGTTAATATCCAAAGACGGTAAAAACCCTGTGGGTTTTGTTACATCACCTTGGTATCATCCTGAAAAAGGTACAAATATTGCAATGGGCTATGTTCCATTTGATGGAACAGTTAACAAAAATGGATTTCCTAAAGGGAATGTAGGTGACAAATTTAAAATCCATTTACCTAAAAAATATTGTGAAAAAGGAGGTAATCCAGTCGATGCCGTCGTTGTGGATATTCCTTTTACAGAGTCTTATAATCCAAATACTAGGGAAGTTGCGAAGTAGATTAATAAAAGTTGTTATTTGATTTTTAAATGACAAAAATTGTCGTAATAATTGCAATTATTATTATTGCTATTATTTTGTTAATATTTCCTTTAATAGTTTCACTAATTGAAAAAAAAAATAAAAAGTAATGTTTGCACAATTTTTAAGTATCGTATTTAGATCAATCAAGCTCGATAAAAATCTTTACAGGGAGAGTAAGAGTTTCGGTGAGTCAGCTATATATTTTGCAGCCCTTGTTATGGTTTTAGATGGAGTTGCCGGAGCCATAGCCGCAAATACATTTTATAAAACATCAATTGGATTATCTGCGATAACTGCTATTTTTACGTGGTTCGTTTGGGCCATATTTATATATGTTATTGGAGTTAAACTTTTTCCTGACAAAGATACAAAAGTTCCATTTAAAAAAATACTAATAGCAGTTGGTTTTGCTCATGCCCCTGGTCTATTGAGATTTTTTGCTATTACACCCACCATGGTAATGCCAATTATATTTCTTACTCAACTATGGATTTTTGCATCTCTTATAATTTCTACTAGGGAAGTGTTACAATTAAAATCTAATCTTAAATCTTTTGGGATTATATTTTTATCTTTTTTAATTTTAGCCATATTATCAGTGTCTTTTGTGATGAGTAAAATGGATACACTGCCAATAAGTAATGTGACTTAAATTGGAAATATTGTTTTGGAAACTCTACAAGATTTGCAAATTTTAAATCCAGTAAGTAATAAGTTATGAATTACACTCTCGTCGTTTTTTTGACATTCCTCGCATAAATCATCTAATTTTAATTCAGGATAATTTTCAATGTTTTTATTTATCATAAATTATTAAATCCTAGATTTTGAATTTTGTAATATTCATTATATATTAGTAAATAATTATTTGATATTAATTTTAAATGAATAATAAAAAAATTATTAAAGTAGCAATTATAATGGGTAGTCAATCAGACTACTCCACTATGAGGTATTCAAAAAAAGTACTTCAAGGTTTTAGTATAAAATGCGATGTTAAGATAGTTTCAGCACACAGAACTCCAAAAAGAATGTTTGAATTTGCTAAAAATGCAGAAAAAAATAATTATTCTGTAATTATTGCGGGAGCTGGTGGTTCGGCACATCTTCCTGGTATGGTTGCATCTTTGACTAACATTCCAGTTATTGGGGTACCCATTGAGTCTAAAAAATTAAAAGGTATAGATAGTCTTTTATCAATTGTTCAGATGCCAAAAGGTATCCCTGTTGGTACAGTTGCAATTGGTAAAGATGGCGCAATAAATGCTGGACTTTATGCTGCATCAATTATTGGACTTCAAAACAAAAAAGTTAAAAATTCATTATTAAAGTTTAGATTGAAACAATCAAAATCAGTAAAAATAAAACCTAAATAGAATGACTAAGATTTCTCTAGGTATAATTGGTGGGGGTCAACTCGGATCTTTACTTTGCGCGGCAGCAAAAAATATAAATATAAATACAGTGGTAATTAGTGATGATATAGACGCGCCGGCAAAACATTTTGCAAATCATTTTATTTATTCTAAATATGACAATGAGGAAAATTTAAAAAAATTTACTTCAAAAGTAGATAAAATAACTTATGAGTTTGAAAATATACCTTATAATGTTTTGTCAAAATTAGACAAAGTTAAAAAAGTAAATCCCCACCCAGAAGTTAATAAAATTGTTCAACACAGATACTCAGAAAAAAAATTTTTAATTAAAAATAATATAAGAACTACAAAATTTGAAAAAATTATTAATGAAGATGATATAAGAAAAAATAAAGATTTATTACCTGGAATATTAAAAACTTGTACACTTGGATACGACGGTAAGGGTCAATATAAATTAAAAAATTTAGATGATTTAGATAATCATAGGGTTAGCTTTGACAGAGAATTCATATTAGAAAAGTTAGTAAATTTAGAAAAAGAAATTTCTGTCGTAATTACAAGATTTTCAAAAGATAAATACGAAATTTATGAACCCATAGAAAACTTACATGAGGAACAAATTTTAAAACATTCTACTATACCAGCTAAAATTGAACTATCTCATTTTAAAAAATCTCAAGAATGGGCTAAACTTATTTCTGAGAAGCTTCAGTATGTTGGAACTTTATGTGTTGAATTTTTTATAGATAAAGAGCAAAATTTATATGTGAATGAGATTGCACCAAGAGTTCATAATTCAGGTCATTTGACGATAAATACCTATAATATTAGTCAATTTGAAAATCATATCAGGGCTGTTTGTGGATTAGAAAAAATAAAACTAGAAAAAATATGCAATGCAAAAATGATAAATATTATTGGTGATGAAATAAATATTTACAGAAATAAAAAATATAGTGAAAAAGAATTTTTTTTTGATTATTCAAAAAAACAAATTAAACCTAAAAGGAAAATGGGACACTTAACCGTAATTGAAAATAAATGAAAAATTTTTTATTTTTTTTTTCTAATTATTTTTACAATAATTATTGTTATGGAAAATAAACCTTTGCATCATCAAACCGATGGAACATTTAAAAATCCTGAGGGCTCACCAAAACATTCTGGAAAAGTAAAATGGTCTTGGAGTACGTTTAACAAAGAAAAAAAGAAAATAGATATGACCATACCAGAAAACCATGTGTTAAATAAAAATGAGGTTTTAAAAAATTTAGAATTATATAAAAATCAGGATTACATTGGATGGATTGGTCATGCTACTTTTTTAATAAAACTTGGAAATACAATTATGATTACTGATCCAGTTTTTTCTAAAAACGCAGGACCACTAATATTTGGTCCCAAAAGATATGTTGATCCAGCTTTAAATTTAAAAGAAATCCCTAAAGTGGATTTATTTTTACTAACGCATAACCACTATGACCATCAAGATATGGCAACAATTAGAAAATTTCCTTATAAAAATGCAGATGTTATTGTGCCTCTTAACTTGGGCAAGTATTTTACTAAATACAATTATAAAAAAGTTAATGAACTCGATTGGTATCAAACAATTGAAATAAAAGATTTAAAAATAACCTTGTTACCAGCTGTTCATTGGTCAAAAAGAAGTTTGACAGATACTAATAAAACACTTTGGGGGAATTTTTTAATAAAATATAAAAATAAAAAAATACTATTTGCATGTGATACTGGATATGGACAAATATATAAAAAACTTGGTCAAAAATTTGGTCCAGTTGATCTTACAATGATTAATATAGGCGCATATGATTTTAGACCGATGTTTGAGAAATCTATTTACCATACTAATCCAGAGGAGGCTTTACAAGTTGCAAAAGATCTTAAAAGCAGAAAAGTAATAGGAACTCATTGGGGTACTTTTGTGCTTTCTTTAGAACCGATTATGGAGCCTCCTGTTCGTTTTAAAAATAATGCGGAAAATTATGGTTTTCAAAAAAAGGATGCAATAATTTTTAAAATTGGAGAAATAAGAACTTTGCAAGAAATATTAGATTAGTTTTTATTTGATAAATTAGATATTCAATATAGATATTCAAATAATATGAAAACTATTGAAGGTAATTTTGATAATCTCGAAGTTAATCGACTTTTAAAAAAACATTTTATAGAGTTAAGATCAGTTTCGTCTGAGGGAAGTACTCATGTGCTAGATATTGAAGGTTTGCAAGACAAAAGTATTAAATTTTGGAGTATATATGAAAATGATAAATTAATCGGTTGTGGAGCTTTAAAATTTTTAGATCCTAAGCATGGCGAGCTCAAATCAATTCGTGTTGCCGACTCTTTTAAAAAAAAAGGTTATGGAAAAAAAATTATTAAAGTTCTTATTGAAAAATCTCGAAAATTAAACATTAAAAAAATTAGTGTCGAAACAGGATCAGGTAAATTTTTTCTACCAGCACGTAAGTTATTTAAAAATTCAGGTTTTAAAGAATGCAAGCCTTTTGGTCATTATGTAGACGACCCGAACTCATGTTACATGTCTCTAAAACTTTAAAAGGTAATTGATTATTTTTTTTCTATGACGAATAGTTCATTTTTAAAATATAAGCCCTTATATTTATTAACTACTTGTTGAACTACTTTTTGGTAATTTTTTGATCTTTGTACTTTAAAAATTTGTTCATCGGTCATTTGATTAACGTAAACTGCGGCATTCCAAGCTGAAAAAATCAAAGAAGTAGCAATACCACCTTTTATTTCATTTGGAAGAGCTCTTAAGACATAACTAATTTTTTTTACTTTATGAAATTTCAAAGTTTTTAAAAATGATTTTTCTGAATTAGATTTTATATATTTTTCAATTGATGAATATAAGTAAGGAAATGGATTTTCTTTTGGCCACAACTTTTTAATTATCTTATTACCTGGATCTCCACCGCATGCATGCACTACAACTAATTTTCCTTTTTTAGCTAAAGATTTTAACATCGGATCTATCACATACTTTACTTTTTTTTCAGCAGAAACTCTAGATCGATATGGTTGTGATGCAATAATTAGATCATAATCAGTTTTGCCATTATTTTTTTGTGGAATTACATTTTTAAGTACAAATTCTTGATCTTTTCTGTAGATTACTATAACAGACGCTTCTTTATAAGTTGATGTGCCAGTTCTAGAGTTTGTTTCAACTTGCCATTTTTTTGCTAGAAATTCTTGATTTAGTTTTCTTAATTGATTTGAAAAATCTAAAGATGAATTTCCTTTAAGTTTTACAACTTTCCAATTCATTTTTTTTTGTTTTTTAATATTTCTCGATTTTAAAGACGTAGACTCTATGTAATTTAAGTTAGATATTACAAAAACAGTATTTTTATGTTCTGCAAATCTGTCTGGGAGTTTTTCTAAGCCAAGCCTTACATCTTCCATGCTAATTTCTTTTGTAGAAACTAATAAAGGTATATTGGGCATTTTTTGATGACATTGTCTCATCACATTCATAAGCAAAGATCCATCTCCCATACCAGCATCGAAAACTTTTAATGCAGGGCTTTTAGGTTTTAAATTTTTTACAATTGGCTTTAAAGCATCGGCAATTTTATTTTTTTCATTAGTGGTGGTAACAAAAAGTAGATATTTTTGTCTATTATCAAAAAAACGAAAATTTTTTTTCATCACTTAAGATATGAATTATGTAATTAAATGTCCATTATAAATATTTCTTTTAAAGTAGATGAATAAAGTATAAACACCCTTAAAAACCTTACTAATGAAAAAATTTAAATCTGATATAGAGATTGCAAGAGCTTGTAAACTAAAACCCATCTCTAAAATTTTAAAAAAAATAAATGTTCCCGACAACCCAAAAGCGTTTAGTCCCATGGGAAGACACATAGCAAAGATTAATTTTGAATTCTTAAACAAACTTAAAAAGAAAAAGGATGGCCATCTGATTCTTGTCACAGCAATCACTCCAACCCCAGCTGGAGAAGGTAAAACCACAACATCTGTTGGTCTAAATGACGGATTAAATAAAATTGGAAAAAAATCAATTGTTTGTTTGAGAGAGCCTAGTTTGGGACCATCTTTTGGAATGAAGGGAGGAGCGGCTGGAGGTGGTAATGCACAGGTAGTTCCTATGGAACAAATAAATCTTCACTTCACTGGTGACTTTCATGCCATTACATCTGCTCATAACCTTCTGTCAGCTTTAATCGATAATCATATTTATTGGGGAAATAAGCTTAACATTGATGAAAAAAAAATTGTTTGGAAAAGAGTTGTAGATATGAACGATCGGGCTTTAAGATTTATAAATATAAATACTAAAGGAGTAGCAAAGGATTTTGCTAGAGAAGAAGGTTTTGATATTACTGTAGCATCTGAAGTGATGGCAATTTTCTGTTTATCTAATGATTTGTCTGATTTAGAAAAAAGAATTGGAAACATTACAATTGCTTATGATAAAAATAATAAACCTGTATATGCAAAAAACTTGAATGCTCAAGGTCCAATGACAGTGCTTCTTAAAGAAGCGATTAGACCTAATATTGCTCAAAGCCTAGAGCATAATCCAGCTATAATTCATGGAGGGCCATTCGCTAACATTGCTCACGGGTGTAATTCAGTGATAGCAACTAAGACAGCTTTAAAGTTATCTAAATACGTAGTGACAGAGGCAGGTTTTGGTGCTGACCTTGGCGCTGAAAAATTTTTGGATATTAAATGTAGAAAAGCAAATATAAAACCAAGTTGTGTTGTTATAGTTGCTACAGTTCGCGCTTTAAAAATGCATGGTGGTGTGGAAAAAGAAAATTTAAAAACTGAGAACATTGATGCTTTAAAAGAAGGATTATTAAATTTAGACAGGCATATAGACAATATTAAAAAATTTGGTATAAATCCAATAGTTGCGATTAATCATTTTGTTTTAGATACTAAAAAAGAAATTCAAACAATAGTAAATTTTTGTAAAAATTTAAATGTTGAAGTTAGTAATTGTAAACACTGGGCAGAAGGTGGAGCAGGAACAGTTGATTTAGCAAAAAAAGTTGTACGTGTTTGTAATAATTCAAAAAATCAAAAATTTAAACTCTTGTATAACGATAATAAAAGTTTATGGGAAAAAATTGAGATTATTGCAAAAGAAATATATAGAGCTAATAATATTACAACAACTGATGAGATTAAACAAAAATTAAAGATCTTTGAAAATAATGGGTTCAAAAATTTTCCAGTTTGTGTAGCAAAAACTCAATATAGTTTTTCTACTGATCCAAAATTAAAAGGTGCACCAACAAATCATGAAATACCAATTAGAGACGTAAGATTATCCTCTGGAGCAGAATTTATTGTTGTGATATGTGGATCTATAATGACTATGCCAGGGTTGCCCAAAATTCCTGCTGCAGACAAAATTAAATTAAATAAAAAAGGCCAGGTAGAAGGTTTATTTTAATTTTTCTAGCTCGTCCCAATAATTTTTTGCAAGATTTACTCCCGTTAATTCTTTAAATTGAGGAAGCCCTGTTGGTGATGTTACATTTATATCACCAATTAGATAACCAGAAACTAGATCTATACCTGCAAAAAATATTCCATTTTTTTTTAAGACTTTAGCTACATGATTTGAAACATTAATCTCTTTATGGCTAAGAGTAGTTTTTACAGCTTTGCCCCCTTGGGATAAATTTGATAAAATTGAATTAAAGGAAGGTACACGGCTTATTGCACCTTTAATCTTGCCGTTAATTATAAAAACTCTTTTATCACCATATTTAATTCCTGGTAAATATTTTTGGGCCATAACATGACCAATTTTTTTTAAATATTGTCTAATTTTTTTAATATTTGTTATGCCGCTGATATAAATTATGTCTTTTCCTGCATACCCATGTATAGGCTTTAATACAATTTTTTTGTTAATTTTTAAAAATTTTTTAATCTCATCTAAATTTTTAGTAAAAATTGTTGGTGGCATATGTTTTTTAAAATTAATTGAAAATAATTTTTCAGATATATTTCTGATAGCAGTCGGGTCATTAACTATCTTTACGCTATTTTTTATAGTGTCTAGGAATAAAGTAGAAGTTACATAATCCATGTTGAAAGGTGGATTTTGCCTGATAAATATAACTTTTGATTTTTTTAATTCAAACTTTTTTTTTGATATAATTTTAAAGTAATTTTCATTATTTTCTAAAAACTTAATATGACAAACGTCAGCAATCAATTTTGAATTTATAAAATTTATATCTTTTGTCTCATACCAGTAAATCTTATAATTTCTCCTTTGTGCCTCTAGAGCTAAAAGATACGTTGTGTCTGTGATAATGTTGAGATTTTTAATAGAGTTACCTTGAATTGCTAATATTTTTTCAGCCATATTTATAATTTTTCTAATACCTTTTCAGCTCTAGTTTTTTTTTCATTTAGTATATTTTCAACGTTTTTTAAAAAAATTGTCTCATCTTGATTGTTGCTATTGATATATTTTCTTTTTTTTAGACCATCTTTTGAAATATCTAGAAAAATCTTACCCCATTCTAAAATGGTTCTATTATTTATTAGTGTATTTAAACCTTTTTTTGGTGAGTCATAATATGCATTTAAAATTTCACTTTGATCCCATTTTTTTATTACATCTAATGACTCCTCTAAATTCCCGTAAATTAAACCAGTATAAAATGCAGGTCCTGCGCAATGACAATCCCACTCGCACTCATCTATTGATCTAACCTCTAAATATTTCTTTAATCTCACTTCAGTAAATATTGTACTTAAATGTAGTCCAAGATCTTTATCAGTTGGAATAGATTTGTTAGATTGTAAATTTCCTTCCATAAAGTCTTTGAATGTTTGGTCGCCCCCATAATGGTAAGAGTTATTTTTTTCAATAAATAATAAAGGAAATTTAACAATAAAATCTGCATATTTTTCAAAATCCATATTTTCTAAAAATATTTTCGGTAAACCTGCTCTTGCTGTATTTTGCCAGACTTTTGCACGGTAAGATAAATAACCACTTGCTCTGTTTTCATATACAGCTGAATTAGCAAATATACCAATGGCTAAAGGTGTTAAGTAACACATCAACTTAAATTTTTTTTTAAAATCTTCTTCAGAGCTATAGTCCATATTTACTTGCGTTCCAGATGTTTGATACATCATATTCAAACTTAGCTCGCCATCTTTTGGCATTTCATTTGTCATTATTTTATATCTTTCTTTTGGATTATTGGGTGCATCCTTTAATTTAGTTACAGGATCGTACCCTGTTGCCATATTTGTTAAATTAGTATCAAAACAAGCTGAGTCTAATTCTTTTTGAAAATTATGTAACTCTACACAAACCTCATGAATATTTTTTAATTTGTCTCCTGATAATTCAATTTGATTCCCAGGCTCTAGCGATATTGATTTACCATTATATCTTAACCCTATTAAATTCTCATTTTCTTTAATTTCTTGCCAACCAAATTTAGTTATAAAAATTCGTAATAATTTTTTAATATTTTCATATTTGGCTCTTTTGTTTGTTTTAATGTTAAATAAAAACTGTTCGTTTTCCACACCTATTAGTTCATCTTGCTTAATACCTGATGCAAAATAATCTATAATGTCACTTTTAGATTTAATTTCCATTTATACTACCTAGCCAGTTTTTTAACTCTACCATTCTATGATTTATTTCAGATTTTGATAATTCATTTTTTATCAAACTTATATGATGATCGATTTCATCATATGATTTAAAAGCTTTTCTTTGATTTATTAATCTATCTTTTCTAAATTTAATTAATTCTATCATTTTTTCGTATTTAATCTCTGGATGATACTGAATTCCCCATATTTCACTTTTTTCATGATTAAAAGATATGCTTGAAATTTTATTGATGTTATTTGAAGCTAATAAAATTGCATCTTTGGGTAAAGTAACCACTTCATCAAAATTAAAAGCTGGTGAACAAAATTTATTTTTTTTACCTTTATAGATAGGATGCCTTTGACCATTAAGATTTAATTCAATGTCAAAAGCAATACCTATATGAGATCCATTAGATGATTTTTTAACCTCTCCCCCTGCTGCAACTACAGCAACTTGCATACCCCAACAAATTGCTAAAATCTTTTTTATTTTTTTTTGACATTCTTTCATAAACATTATCTGTCTTTTAATCTCCTCAGTGTTATTATAAATATTTAAACTACTACCTCCCCATACTGTTCCGTCATATTTTTCTAAATTCCTAATATTTTCAAAAATTTTAGGATCAGCAGATGGATTAACAACATCTATATCGAGATCTTTGGTAATGTAAGCAAGACTATCTTTTAAGCTTTCTGTATGTGTTTGAATACCAGCGTTTTTAAAATTTTGATTTTCTTCTTGTAAGTTTCCTTCAACTATTAATAATTTAATTGTCATGATTAAAAAATAATTAAAATATCACCAACTGATTTCTAATTTTTTATTTTCACAAATACATTCAATAATACTTAACATGAGTGGAAAATCTTTTTCATTTAAATCTTGTTTTAGTTTTTTTCCCACCTCAATTGCAAGTTCAGCTCCCTCAATTGTCACTTTATCCATAAATTTCTTTTTAGCATCTTTGTATAGGTATCCCTCCCCTAAGTATTTTCCCATTTGACTATTTCTCCCACCAATTGCGCTTACATATAAATCTCCAAGACCGGCTAACCCATAAACAGTATCTGATTTACCTCCATAATGTTTAACAAATTTTACCATTTCAGAAATTGATTTATGTATTAATGAGGCGGATGTATTATGGAAATATTTAGATTTAACTTCACTTTTTGCAGATGAACTGCTCAATCCCTCTGAGGCTCCAATAATCATAGAGTAAATATTTTTAATTGCTCCAGATAATTCAACGCCACTAAGATCTTCTGAAATTTCTGTTGAATAATAATCTGTTGAAATTATTTTTTGTAATTTTTTGGCTTCGGTAATATTAGGGCTTGCAATTAATGTGCTTGTTCTTATTCTATTAGCTAGACCAGCTGCTAAACAAGGGCCTTTGATTGCAGATATGTTTGTAAATTCAATTCCCTTTTTACTTAACATTATTTTTATTTTATCTGAAATGGTACTGAGTTTTTTATTAACAATTGAAAGACCTTTAGTGAGTATTACTAAAGAAGTTTTGTTGTCAATTTTATATGCAATTTCATCTACAAACCAGTCAATTCCGGTAGAACTCACTCCAACAACTAATACATCTGGTTTCTCTTTCATCAAATCATTAAGTTTATCAACTTTTTCTACTATTAATTTTGAAGGTAAATTCACATTTAATTTTGGATGAAAATTATTTTCAGATTTGATTGTTTCAATTAGACTATCTTCGAGGTGTGTTCCTACTAGAAATACATTATTATTATTTTCAACGCAAGGTACCGAAAAAGCTGAACCCATTGCTCCTGCACCAATAATTATAATATTTTTCATGATATAAATTTTCTACAATCAAATTAATACTTAGTTTTATAAATTGATATAAAATTTTTGGGAGATGTATAGCGATTAATTTTAAATGAGGTACAAAAAAAAGGCCCCATAAATGAATATGGGGCCTTTTTAAATTAGTTAATTAAACGTTACCTTTTTTTAGTTGTTCAGCAAGATATTCACCTTGTCTGATTGCTAATGCAGTAATCGTTAATGTTGGGTTACATGCTGCGCCTGTAGTCATAACAGAACCATCTGATACAAAAAGGTTTTTCACATCATGACATCTGCCGTGTTTATCTACAACACCATCTTTTGCTTTAGCGCTCATTCTCATAGAGCCAAGATTGTGTGTGTGTGGATATGGTGTAACTCTGTACGTTTGTTTTGCTCCAACAGCTTTATAGATAGCCTCACCTTTTTCATATGCATGGTTTCTCATTGCAGTATCATTCGGGTGATCGTCAAAATGAACGTTAGGAGCAGGAAGACCAAAAGCATCTTTAGCCGATCCTAATGTTATTCTGTTGTTTGCTTGAGGCATATCTTCACCTACAATCCACATACCAGCCATATTTTGATATCCATCCATCATGTCAGCAAATTTCTTGCCCCATTTACCTGGATCTAAGAAAGCTCCTAAGAATGACGGTCCTAAAGCTAATGTTTCAAGATAGTATCCACCTACGAAACCTCTTTTAGGATTATGTTTTACTTCATCTGCTAAGAACCCAGCCATAGTCTCTCCTCTAAAGAAGTTAACTGGTTTATCAAATGTTGCATAAACTGATCCTGTTAAGTGTCTCATGTAGTTTCTTCCAACTTGGTCTGAGCTATTAGCTAAACCATTTGGATGTCTTGCTGATGCACTCATTAAGAACAATCTTGGTGTCTCAATTGAATTACCTGCTACACAAATAACTTTAGCCTCTTGTCTATGTAAAGCTTTTGTTTTTGTGTCCATGTATAAAACACCATCAGCTTTTCCTGAGCTATCTGTAGTTATTTGAACAGCCTGAGAGTTTTCCCTTAGTTCTAATTTTCCAGTTGCAAGAGCTTTTGGAATCTCACTTACATTTGGATTCCATTTTGCACCACTTTTATCGCCTTGGAAATTAAAACCATCTTGTATTGATGCTGGTCTTCCATCGTAAGGGGCAGCATTAGTACCGTAAGGTCCTGTTGCATAGAATTTGTAACCATTTCTTTTTGCACCTTCAGCAAAAACTTTGTAGTTGTTGTTTGCTGGTAATGGAGGACGTCCACCTCTGTGTGTTGATCCGATAGCATTTTCAGCCTTTACATAGTAAGGCTTCATTTCTTTACCATCGATCGGCCAGTCCATTAAAGTTGCCCCATCTACGCTTCCGTATGTTGATTTAGTTTTCCACTCATAGTCAAGAAAACGTGGAGTTGCACCTGCCCAGTGTGTAGCAGTTCCTCCCACTGCTTTTACTAACCATGTTGGTAAACCGTTAAAGTCTTTAACTATTCTGGAATTACCTGTCATAGTTCTTTTATCTAACCAAGCCATTTGGCTGAAAGCTGGCCATTCTTCGTTTACGTACTCTTCTTTCATTATACGTCTTCCAGCTTCTAAAAGAACAACAGGAATACCCTGTTTAGTTAATTGATAAGCAACTTGTGCGCCACCAGGACCAGATCCTATAACGACAACAGCTTTTTCTTTTTTATCTATTTTCATTTATATATCTCCCCTAGTTAAAATGTTTTTTTTATTTTCAAAGACGCATATTTTTTCGGCGAGCTGTCGTCTAGAAAAGCAGTTAAATCTGGATGCTCCTCTATTCTTGGCTCTGGTAACCATGTAAGGTCATTGTATTCGCCATCTTTGTAACCACCTCTATCAAAACTTGCGCCTTGATATCCAAAAATTTTATGAACCTCTTTGTGATCATAAAGTGCTACTACCGTGTGACCTCTGACCAAGCCAAAAAACGGTGTGTTCGCTATTGAATTTAGGTATTTAGTTTGTTTTTTAAAACTCATTTTATCGAACGAATTAATCTTTAAACCGTCCAATCCTGCTCTAAAGGAAATTTTAGCACCAGTGTCTGCATTTCCTTTTTTGATAGCTCCAGCTGCTACATCCATATAGATATTCATTGGAAATCTATCATGAGGATACAAAGCTTTGCACATAGATGCGATCATCTCTTGATCACCTGGTTGTGCAGCTATATTTACCTCTGCATTAGCTAGTGAACCCAACTGTGAGTAAGCAAGTAAAGATCCAGCACTAATAAGAAGTTCTCGTCTAGTTATTTTCATCTATTCTTCCTCCAATTGTTGAGAGCGGGAAACTTGAGGTTTTCAAGTGCACTCTCAAAATTTAACGTTAAATTTATCTAATGATAAATTATATTTTTAAATTTTAACAAAACATCTAATGATATGTCAAATTTAACTTGCTGGTATGCGATAAAATAAATAATATAAATCAACCCTTAATTGAATTGTTATCTTATATTTTCCCCATTTCTTTTACTATATTTGCCACTTTTTTTGACTGAACGATTTCGATCCAATAACCATCTGGATCTTTTATAAAAGCTAGACCTTTCATTGATCCATCGTCTGGTTTTTTAACAAATTCAACTCCATTTTCTTCAAATTTTTTGCAAGCTGCATAAATATCTGGAACTGAAAAGCATATATGACCAAATCCTTTTGGCTCGGCGTTTCCATCGTGGAATTTTACTTTATCATCATTCTCTGATCCCCAATTATGCGTAAACTCAAGCATTCCTTTTTGATTAAAAGTCCACGCTGATCTATCAAAGTTGTCTTTTGGAACATTTGCAATTTCTTCATCTGTAAGATTTCCTAAAAAATATAAAGAAAACTTCATTGTTGGAAAGTCAAATTTTTTAACTAATCTCATTCCCATTAGCTTTGAATAGAAATTTAATGTTTTTTTAGGGTCTTTTATTCTTAGCATTAGATGGTTAAAAACAAAACCATCAGTATCTTTATCTGGAGCCATTAAACCTTCGGCTTCTTCACAGTGTTTCATATTTCCTCCGTAATTAATTCTCTGTAATTCCTTAAGCTAGCATTAATAATTATAAAATTAAATAATTATTTAATAAAAATTATAATAAAATACACCTATACGTTTAAAAATTTTTAAAATAACTTGAGAGAGAAATGAGAAAAAAATTATTAGGTTTAAAATTTTCTGAATTTACAACTAATAAAAGTTTTAATTTTAACAGAAAAAAAATACTCAGAGTGCTACCAGAAAAGTACTTATTAGAAGCTTATAAAGTGATTTCAAATTGGAAAAAATATAAAAGGACACCTCTAATAAATCTAAATATATTATCTAAAAGATTAAAGATTAATAATGTTTTTTATAAAGATGAGTCTAAGAGATTTAATCTGAAATCTTTTAAAGCTCTGGGTGGAGCATATGCGGTTGAAAAAATTGCAAAAAACAGAAAAAAAATAATAGTATCAGCTGCTACGGCTGGAAATCATGGAAAATCTGTATCATGGGGAGCAAAAAAAGTTGGAGCAAGTTGCAAAATTTTTATTAGTGAAAATGTGAGTAACACAAGAGCCTTTGAAATGAAAAAACTGGGAGCAGATGTAATTAGGGTAAAAGGAAATTATGAAAAATCTCTCAAAATTTGCAAAGATATATCCAAACAGAAAGGATGGAAAATCGTTCAAGATGTTGCTTGGAAAAATTATGAATACATTCCGAAATTAACCATGGCTGGATATTCTGTAATGATCAAAGAAATTTCTAATCAAACAAAACATTACATCACCCATGTTTTTCTTCAAGCTGGAGTTGGTGGTATGGCTGCGGGTGTGGTATGTGGAATTGCGAAATATTTTAAAAAAATTCCAAAAATAATTGTTATTGAGCCAGAGTATGCAAATTGTGTAATGCAAAGTATTAAATATGGATCACTTAAAAAAGTAAATATCAAAAAACAGAGTATTATGGGTGGAATGTCTTGTGCAGAAGTATCTTTGGTCCCATGGCGTATTTTAAAAAATGCTGTAAATAATTGTCTGAGCATATCAGATAAATATGTGCCTCAAACTTTAGCAATGCTTGCAAAAAAAAAATTTAGCAATGAAAAAATAATTGCCGGAGAATGTTCAACTCCTGGGATAATAAGTGTAATATCTTGTTGTAATGACCCTCTTATTAAAAAAAAATTGGAAATAAACGAAAAATCTAATATTTTAATAATTGGTTGTGAGGGTGATACAGACAGAACTCTATATAATAAATTATATAAAATTGGAAATCAGAAATTAAAAAATTATGATTAAAAATTCTATAGTTTGGATAAGGGATGATTTTAGATTACAGGATAATCCAGCACTATCTTTTGCAACAAACAATCATGAGTTTGTTTCTGCAATTTATATTTATGATAAAAAAGACTTTGATAATGTCAGAGAAGCTCAAAAGTGGTGGATATCTAGATCTTTAAAAAGTTTTAATGAGGATCTAATTAAAAATAATATAAATTTGGAAATTATAGAAGATAATCAGGTAAATTTTTTTAAAAAATTTAAATTAAAAGATACAGCTGTCTATTGGAACAAAATTTATGAGCCAGATCAACTAAAAAAAGACAAGGACATAATTGCGCAATTAGAAGTAAATAAAATAAATTATAAATTTTTTAAAGGTAATATTCTAAATGAATATAGTGAAATCACTAAGAATGATGGTACTCCATTTAAGGTTTATAGTCCTTTTTGGAGAAATGCTGAAAATTACTACATTGAAAGTATTCCGCAAAAAAATAAATCTTTGAAAAAATTAAAAAAAATTAAAACTTTTTTTAAAAATCAAGTAAAACCTGAAAAGATTCTTCCTAAAAAAAATTGGTATAGAAAATTTGAAAAATATTGGTCTCCAACAGAAAATGATGCTGGAAAACTACTACAAAATTTTATTGATAAAAAAGTAAAAGATTACGATACAATGAGAGACTACCCAAACATTAATGGAACATCCAGACTTTCTCCTTATATAAGAAGTGGCCAGATACATGTAAGTTCGATTTGGAGAAGATGTAAAGATATAAAACAAAAAAATATCGGTATAAAAAAATACATTAATGAAATCGGTTGGCGTGAATTTTCCCATAGTTTAATAAACTATTTTCCGAAAATGCTAAAAGGGAATTTAAGAAAAGAGTTTGATAGCTTTCCTTGGGTAAAAAATAAAGAATTTTTGGATGCATGGAAGCAAGGAATGACTGGATATCCAATAGTAGATGCTGGAATGAGACAGTTATATGAGACGGGTTGGATGCATAACAGAATTAGAATGGTTGTAGGTTCATTCTTAGTGAAACATTTAAGAATAAATTGGGTTGAAGGTGAAAAATATTTCAGGAATTGCTTGTTAGACTTTAATGAGGCAAATAATGTAGCTCAATGGCAGTGGGTAGCAGGATGTGGAGCTGATGCAGCCCCATATTTTAGGATTTTTAACCCAATATTGCAGGGTGAAAAATTTGATAAGGATGGTTCGTATGTAAAAAAATGGGTTCCAGAGCTAAGTAAAGTCCCCCCAAAATTTGTTCATAAACCTTGGGAAATGGAAGATAAATACCAAGAAGCTATAAATACTGTAATAGGCAAAGACTATCCTAAACCAATAGTTATACATGAACAAGCAAGGTCCGAAGCTTTAAAAGCATTTCAAAGCATAAAAAAAAATTAGTTTCCGATGTAATGGTGAACAATTGTTCTTTGGTGATCATTTAATCGGTGTTCAAACAAATATATTCCTTGCCAAGTGCCTAATATCAATTTTGAGTCTTTAATACTTAACGAAATTTGATTATTAGTAAGTGCAGACTTTATATGTGCCGGCATATCGTCTTTACCTTCGACAGTATGAATATATAAATCATTATTCATTGGTACTAATTTATTAAAGTAATTTATCAAATCTTTTTGTACGTCTGGATCAGCATTTTCTTGTACTATAAGTGATGCACTCGTATGTTGAATACTTAAATTAATTATTCCGTTTTTAAAATTATTTTTTTTTATCCAATTACAAGTTTTTTCAGTTAAATCGTACAACCTTTGACCAGATGTACTAACTACTAAATTGTAGAATTTTTGTATCATCTTCCCTAAACCTATTTTTTTTTAAAATTTATTCCATATTCTGATCTCGATCCTTTTCTTAACCCAAATGGCCCAGAGATAAAAAGTGTTAATGGTTTTGTTCCTGGTTTTAAATCAACTCTATGTAAAGTATTTGCAGATCTAAACCCTATGTATCCCTGTGGTCTCCAATATTTTCCGCCCTTTAATGTTTCCCAATAACCATCTCTTAAAATTATAGTTATAAATGGAAATAAGTGGTTATGAACTCCTTTTCCATGATCGTCAGCTAACATTTCATGAATTAATATATTAAATGGAAACCATTTGGGTCTATGTCTAAAAAGTAAATAGTATCTGTTCATCCAAGGCTTGGCCTCGCTATAATTAGGATGAGAAGGGCCTCGGTCTAAAACTATTTTTTTTCTTCCAATTTTTTCAAGAAATTTTAAAAACATTAATTTATTCTAATTACTGAGTTATGTTTTGTAATGTAAAGTGATTTATTAAAGTAGACAGGTCTCTGAAGTTTTTTTCTACCTAACTTAATTACATCATCAACTTTTCCATCTAAAAAATTAATTATAAACAATCTTCCATTAATGGTTGTTAAGTAAACCTTTTCGTTGAGTATTACAAATCCAACAGGAAAATATTTGTTTCTTTTTTTAACACTTATATTTTTAAAAAGATCATTTATTCTAATAATATTTCCATTGTTTTTATCTAAAATTATTAAAAAACCCTCATTTGATATTGTAACAAGATAGTCTGATATGATTGCAGGTCTTAACTCAGAATTTATATTTTGTTTCCAGTTAATTACGCCTGTATTGATATCCACAGAAATAAATTCGTTCTTATTATTCGATAAGTAAACATTTTTTTCATCTGATATAATTTCCGAGTTTCTTAAGGTCATATTGTTATTTAAATCTAAAGGTTGTGTAGGTGATTGCCAAATTATTTCTCCATTATCAAAATCAACAGCAGTCAAATCTCCAATTGAATTAGTAAACAAAATCATATCATTAAACAAAATTATTGATTGTTTTTTTTGAGAACTTAAAATTGCAAGTTCTGTAGGAACGTCCCACAAAACTTCACCGTTTTTTAACGAAAAACATATTAAATTATTTTCCATATCTACAATTATAACTTTTTCATTTTTTATTTTAATTTGCGAATTAAAAGATGAGGTATGTTTTTTTTTCCATTTAAGGTTACCATTTCTAATATTTAATGCGAAATAATTTGCATTTGTATCAGCTACAAACAAACTATTATTATCTGAGGCAAGGAATAAAATTGGATTATTTTTTTTTTCAGACTTAGAATAATAATTTTTTTTCCAAACTATTTCAGACTTATTATTAAATTTTATAATATTCCCTTTGTTATCGAAAAAAAATAAATTATTTTTACCAACTAAAATTTCAGGTTCATAATCTGAAAAATTCTCAATTTTTGCAAATTTAAATTTTGAAAAATTTTTATTTGAAATATTGCTCGAAGCAAAACCATCGTTATTTAAGTTATATTTTAGGATTTTTGTATTTATTTTTGGTAATCTAATTTTTAACTTTGAGTTAAATTCATTCTTATTTGGTTCTGTATTTTCGAATAAGGTCTTTGTAAAAGTTTTATCAATTTCAGCTTTTTTAGCCTTTGTCCAAAAATTTGAGTTTGAGTTTAAAGAGCAGCCATAAGTTAATATCAAAAAAAGTAAAATAAATTTATTCACTAAAATCCCTATTTAATCTTTTTTGAACATCTATTTTTATTTTTTGGTTAGTTATTTCTAAATCAAGGATTTTATTTAAAAATTCACGAGATTTATTGAATTGTTTTGTGTTAAAGTACAAGTCTGCCATTAATAAAAGTGCATGTTGTTTCCAGATACTGTCAGAATTAATTATAGGTTGTAGTATGGATAAAATTTCATTATCAGTTAATTTATCTGAATTAAATAGTGCTTTTTTGAATATGATCAATTTTTTATCTTCTTTTTTACTAATTGAAATTATTAGATCGAACAATTTATTAATTTCGATTTGATTATCTAACAATTTGTTTTCAATTAAAAAATAAAGCGCAAGTATTGAGTAAGTGCTATCTTTGGCATTTACTATCTCGATCATTTGACTTTTAATATAGTTTTCATTAGTTAAACTTTTATCAAAAATTATATTATTAAATTTTTCAGCAAGCCTATTTTTTTTTCTATCCTGCACCTCTTGAAAGCCAAAAAAAAATATTAAAATAAATATCAAAGAGGAAAAAAGAAATATTATTTTCTTATAGTTTTTCTTTAAAAAATTTTTTATTAATAATTGTCGTGTGTTTTGATTTATAATTTCAATATCTTCGTCCATTTTAAATCATATTTCTTAGAACATATTGTAGAATTCCACCGTGTTTAAAATATTCAAGTTCATTATTAGTATCGATCCTGCAAAGCATTTCGACTTTTTTTGTATCTCCGTTTTTATATTTAAATTCGACCAACACTTTATCTCCTGGTTTAAGACCTTCTTTAATCCCTTTAATAGAAATTAATTCAGAGCCTTCTAATTTTAATTTTTTTCTATTTTGACCACTAATAAATTGAAGTGGTAATACTCCCATTCCAATAAGATTAGATCTGTGAATTCTCTCAAAGCTTTCTGCTAATACTGATTTAATTCCTAATAACTTTGTTCCTTTTGCAGCCCAGTCTCTTGAAGACCCAGTGCCATATTCTTTGCCTCCAATTACAACTAAGTCTGTGCCTCTCTTTTTGTATTCAACTACAGCATCATAAACAGGCATTATTTTCTCATCTGGATATAATTTTGTGAAACCGCCCTCTGTTCCAGGAGCCATCTCATTTCTTATTCTTATATTTGCAAATGTTCCTCTTGTCATAACTTCGTGATTTCCTCTCCTTGAACCATATGAATTAAAATCTTTTTGAAGAACCTGATTTTTCATGAAATATTCACCAGTTGGACTGTCTTTTTGAATGGACCCAGCAGGAGAAATGTGGTCAGTAGTAACCATGTCACCTAAAATTAAAAGTGGCCTAGCATTGTCGATATCTTGAAATTTTTCGGGTTCATCTTTTAAGTTTTCAAAGAAAGGCGGTTTTTTAACATATGTGGAATTTTCATTCCAATCGTAAATGCTAGACTCTTTAGTTTTAATTTTTTGCCATTGGTCTGGACCTTTCGATACATCTGAATATCTTTTAATAAACATTGATGCATTTAAAGATTCTTTTAAAATTTCATCAATTTCTTTATTAGATGGCCAAATGTCACTCAAATATATTTCCTTTCCGTCTTTAGATTTACCTAGTGGTTCTTTATAGAGATCAATTTGCATATTACCTGCGATAGCATACGCTACAACTAAAGGGGGCGATGCTAAATAATTTGCTTTTATTAAAGGAGATATTCTTCCTTCAAAATTTCTATTTCCAGAAAGAACAGATACTGCGTATAAATTATTTTTAATTACAGAGTCAGAAATATTTTCTGCCAAAGGTCCGGAATTACCTATACAAGTAGTGCAGCCATATCCAACTAAATTAAAACCTAGATTATCTAAATATGTATTTAGACCTGCTCTCTCTAGATAATCAGTTACTACTTGAGATCCAGGTGCAAGCGAGGTTTTGACCCAAGGTTTAGAATTTAAACCTAATTCTGTAGCTTTTTTCGCTAAAAGGCCTGCGCCAATAAGTACATTTGGATTTGAGGTATTTGTACAAGACGTAATTGCAGCAATTAAAATTGAACCATCATTTATTTCAAAATCTGAGTTTTTAACTTTTACTTTTAAAAAATGATCTCTTTTAGTGTATTTTTTAAAATTTTCACTAAAATTTTGCGATGCGTCTGTAAGCAAGACCTTATCCTGAGGTCTCCTAGGTCCTGATATTGTTGGAACTACAGTTGACATATCTAAATTTAATGTGTCACTAAATTCTATGTCGCTGCTTGCCCATAGACCTTGTTCAGTCGCATATTTTTTTACTACTTCTAACTGATTTTTATCTCTACCTGAAAATTCTAAATATTTTAAAGTCTCGTCATCTATTGGAAAAAATCCACAAGTTGCTCCGTACTCTGGTGCCATATTAGCTATTGTGGCTCTGTCTGCTAATGTTAAATTTTTCAAACCTTCACCGTAAAATTCGACAAATTTGCCAACTACCCCTTTGTCCCTTAACATTTTAACAACTGTAAGGACCAAATCCGTTGCTGTTGTACCCTCAGTAAGTTTGTTTTTCATTTCAAATCCAACAACCTCAGGTATTAACATAGAGATAGGTTGACCAAGCATACCCGCCTCTGCTTCAATACCTCCAACACCCCATCCTAAAACTGATAAACCATTGACCATTGTAGTATGGCTATCGGTTCCAACAAGAGTATCAGGAAATATATAGTTATTATCGTTAAATTTCTCCATCCAAACAACCTTTGATAAGTATTCTAAATTTACTTGATGACAAATACCTGTTCCAGGAGGAACAATTCTAAAATTATTAAACGCTTGTTGACCCCACTTAAGGAATGAATACCTTTCGGCATTTCTTTTAAATTCGATTTCAACATTTTCTTTAAGAGAATTTAAAGTAGAATATTTATCAACCTGAACCGAGTGATCAATTACTAGATCTACAGATGATAGTGGGTTTATTTTGTTTGGATCTTTATTTTTCTCTTTGACTGCTTCTCTCATAGCCGCTAAATCAGCAACAGCTGGTATACCTGTATAGTCTTGTAATAAAACTCTTGCAGGTCTATACGCTATTTCAGTTTCTGATTTTTTATTTTTTAACCAACTTTGTAAAGCTAAAATTTGAGATCTTGTCACAGATTTTTCATCTTCATATCTTAATAGATTTTCCAAAAGAACTTTTAACGATTTTGGAAGTTTGGATACGCCTTCAAGCCCATTTTTTTCAGCTATTCTTAATGAATAATAAAAATATTCTTTATTATTAATTTTGATCGTTGTTAAAGATTTAAACGAATTTTTATTACCTGGTTTCATATATATTAAGTATTAGATAGAATTTGATTTAGCACGAATAAACAATTTAATAAAACTATCATTTGTCGCAAAATTCTCTAATATTTAAGCAATTGGTAATCCATTATCAGTCTTTTGAGACGGGTGCAATAAAACTACCTTACCAACTGAATCGATAGCTCCTAATATTAAAACTTGTGAGACTACCCCAGCAATATTTTTTTCAGGAAAATTGCAGACACCAATCACTTGTTTATTCACTAAATTTTCTTTATTATAATAGTGAGTAATTTGGGCAGAAGATTGTCTAACTCCTATATCTTTTCCAAAGTCTACTTTAATTACAAGCGATGGTTTTCTTGCTTTTTCATTTTTTTTAACTGAAATTACCGTACCAATTCTGATATCTACTTTGTCAAAAATATCATAGGTTATTTGTTCTTTCATGAAATTAATATATAATTAATTTTACATATGAGTACAGAAAATAATTTAGATAAAACATTCAATAGTTCGTTGAAAATACTCTCTGACCTGATAGCTTTTAAATCAATTTCAGGGGAGGATAATAATTCTATAATAAATTATTGTGAAAACATTTTTAATAACCTGGGTGCAGAGTCATTTAAAATTTATGACTCTAATCGAAAAAGAGTAAATCTTTTTGCTACTATTAAATCAAAAAATAAAAATGGTAAAAAACCAATTATTTTATCTGGACATACTGATGTTGTCCCTGTTTCAAAGGGTTGGTCAACAGATCCTTTCAAAGCAACTATAAAAAATGAAAAATTATATGGACGAGGGTCATGTGATATGAAGGGATTTCTTTCATGTTTACTAGCTTATGCACCAATTTTCTCAAGTTCAAATATAAATAGAGATCTTCACTTTTCATTTACATTTGATGAGGAGACAGCTTGTCAAGGTGCACCTTTGTTAATTAAAGAATTAAAAAAAAGAAATATTATAGATGCAATTTGTATAGTTGGCGAACCCACAAACATGAAAATTATAGATGCACACAAAGGGTGTTATGAGTATACAACTCATTTTTATGGATTGGCAGGTCACAGTTCACACCCTGATAAAGGGGTAAATGCTATTGAGTATGCTTCTAATTTTATACAAAAACTTTTAGAGATTAGAAAATATTTAAAAAATAATCCACCAAGAAATTCTATCTTTGATCCACCTTATACGACTCTACAAATTGGTGGTATATCTGGGGGTATCGCAAGAAATGTTATTGCAGATAAATGTAAAGTTGATTGGGAGTTAAGGCCTGCTATCAAAGAAGATGGGGAATATGTAAATAAAGAAATTGATAAATTTATAAATAAAAATTTGCAACCTGAAATGAAAAAAACTTATCCAGATTCAAAAATTGTAAAAGAAATTATTGGAGAAATAATTGGTTTTGACCGAAAGGAAAAATCTGAGGCATGTGAATTTGTGTCAAGTATAACAGGTGATAATTCAAGAAATGTAGTTTCTTTTGGTACAGAAGCAGGATTGTTTCAAGAAATAGGTATTAGTACGGTTGTTTGTGGACCAGGCTCTATTAAACAAGCTCATACGGTTGATGAGTTTATCGAATTAACTGAAATCAAAAAATGTCTTAAATTTCTTGATAAATTAAAAAAAAAGTCTGAATTAAATTAATTAAATCCCACCTACTGCTTTGACTTCAAGAAATTCAATAAGACCTTCTTTGCCTGCCTCTCTTCCTATTCCAGAATGTTTATACCCACCGAAAGGAGAGTCTGCAGCTAAACCTGCTCCATTTATATCGACCATTCCTGATCTTAATTTTCTTGCTACTCTATTTGCTTTTTCTTTATCTTGAGTTTGTATATAATTTGCTAAGCCATAATTTGTGTCATTTGCAATTTCGATAGCTTCTTCTTCACTTTCAAATGGTATTATTGAAAGAACAGGTCCAAATATTTCTGTTCTAGCAATCTCCATTTTATTATTAACATTCGCAAAGGCTGTAGGTTTTACGTAATAACCTTTATTTAAACCTTTTGGTTTACCTGTCCCACCGGCAACAAGTTTAGCTCCCTCGTCTATACCTTTTTTTATAAGTTTTTGTACTTTTTCGTATTGCTGATGTGAAACTACTGGTCCTATATGATTGCCTTCTTTAGTAGGGTCTCCCACTTCTAGATCATTAGTATACTTTTTAACCCTTTCAATTACCTCGTTATAAATTGACTTTTCCACAAGCATTCTAGTTGGCGCATTACATGATTGGCCTGAATTTTTAAAACATCTGGAAGCCCCTTTTTCAATTGCATCAGGTTTAGCATCTTTAAAAATAATATTTGCACCTTTGCCTCCAAGCTCTAAACTTATTCTCTTGAAATCTTTTGCAGCATTTTGGGAAATTAACGCACCTGCTCTTGTAGAACCTGTAAATGAAATCATATCAATATCGGGATGGCTAGTTAATGCTTCACCTGTTGTTGAGCCATCACCATTTATAAGATTGAAAACTCCTTTCGGAAATTTTACCTCATGAATTATTTCTGTAAGTATCATTGAAGATAATGGTGCGATTTCAGATGGTTTTAAAATCATTGTGCATCCTGAAGCTAATGCAGGTATAACTTTTAAACAAACTTGATTCATTGGCCAATTCCAAGGCGTGATTAGAGCACATACTCCTTTTGGCTCATAAATGATTTTCTGATTTTGTAATTCATCATTAACAGGTCTATCGAATTCAAAATCTTTTAAATATTTTATAAAAGTTTTGATATGGGCTGCTCCAGCCCCCACTTGAAGCTTTGTTGCAAATTCTTTTGGGGCACCCATTTCAAGAGTTATTGCATTTGCAAAATCATCCCATCTTTTTTTGTAAAGTGTATATAAACTTTCTAATAAGTCTACTTTCTCTTCTTTTGATACAAATGCCCAGGTTTTGAAAGCTTTTTTAGCAGCAAATACTGCGTCATCAACATCTTTTTTATTTCCTAAAGAAATTACAGTACAAACTTTTTCTGTAGCAGGATTAATTACTTCTATTTCATTTTGGCTAGAAGGTTTTACCCATTCCCCATTTATATAAAAATTTCTTTTATCTAACATCTTACAAAATTATCTGATCTTTATTTTTTTGCAAATAAATTTGTCAACTCATAAATTATAGTTGCTGCAGCTAATGATGTTACCTCTGCGTGATCATATGCAGGTGAAACCTCTACAACATCTGCTGAAAATAAATTTAATCCTGACAAACCTCTTAATACATTTACTAGTTCTCTCGTTGTCATTCCTGCAATTTCTGGTGTCCCAGTACCTGGTGCAAAAGCTGGATCCAATACATCAATATCAATTGAAAGATATAATGGATTATTACCTACTCTTTTTCTTATTTTTTTTACTATCTTCTCAATTCCATCTGTTTGGAATTCATCGCAATGAACAATTTTAAATCCAAAATTTTGATCATTTTTTAAATCATCTCTGCTGTATAGGGGGCCTCTAATTCCAACATGCATTGATGCATTATCAAGGAATAAACCCTCTTCTCTTGCCCTTCTAAATGGTGTTCCATGTGTAAATGGTGCACCCATGTAAGTGTCCCAAGTATCAAGATGAGCATCGAAATGTACTAGAGCAACCGGTCCTTTGTTAATTTTATTTACTGCTCTTAAAAGCGGAAATGCAATTGTATGATCTCCTCCCATACTAATTATACCACGTGTTTGATTTAAAAGATCTAAAGCACCATTTTCTATTTGGTGTATTGCCTCTTTTATATTAAATGGATTACAAGTAATATCGCCAGCGTCTGCAACTTGTTGTACTTTAAATGGTTCAACATCGTGATCTGGATGGTAATTAGTTCTTAAGTGTCTAGATGCTTGTCTGATACTTTGTGGCCCAAATCTTGCCCCCGGCCTATAACTTGTTCCAGCATCAAAAGGAATTCCTACAATTGCTATATCGCAATTTTCCACGTCTTTAAGTTCTGGTAATCTTGCAAACGTACTTGGTCCTGCAAATCTTGGAACTATTGTTCCGCTAATCGGTTGAACTGTGTCTTTATTTTTTTTCTTCATTTATTTAACCTAACATATAATATTCGATTAAAGTATAATCATAATTTTTCAATGAAATTAAACTTTTATATAATATTGTTATTATTGTTGTCATTTGTTGCTAAAGCTGATGAAATTCTCGAATTAATAAAAATACCTAATTTAACTCTACATAAGTTAGAAAATAAAAACTCCTTAGCTTATTTAAAACCCAAAAAAGATTTTTTTGTTGGTTCAGGTTTTAAAAATGTTAGTTGTAAAAAAAATATATATAAAAATTTTAATGAAAAATATTTAGAGGCTCAAAGAGGGTTCGATAGTTACAACGATGATTTTTTTAGAAAGATTAAATTAAAATATATTGTGTTATGTAGTGATTTAAAAATAGCAGAAATACCCGCACTTGGATTTGCTAACCCTGAGATGAAAACACTTATTTTAAATATTAATACCAATAATTCAAATTTTGAAAGAGTTTTACATCATGAAATTTTTCATATAATCGAGCATAACTTCAACAAATATTTTTCAAATATTTCTTGGAACAATTTAAATTCAAAAGAATTTAAGTATTCAGCATGTTCAACATGTTCTAATAACTATAGCTTAGAAAAAATTTACAATAGCGAAGGATTTATATCTGAATATGCAAAGTCAACAATATCTGAGGATATGGCGGAAACTTTTTCTTTTATGATGTCAGACAATAATTTAATTCTAGATATGATTGGTAAAGACGAGATACTTAATAAAAAAGTAAGAACAATTAAAAATATAGTTAAAAAATTAGATGCTAAACATCAATTTTAAAAATGCTAAAAAAAATCAAACAATCAAAATCTGAAAAATTATTACTAATTTTTTTAATTTTACTTGCAATTTTTTCTTTAATTTCTTTTATTTTAATAAAAAATAAATGTTTGTTTGTTGAAAAAGTAAATTTTTCAAAATTGAGTTTTAATAATCCTGAAAATATCGTAATCTTAAATGTTCCATGTGGTAATGTTGTAATCGAACTTTTTCCAAGTATTTCACCAAATTCAGTAGAAAGGTTTAAGAAGTTGGTTAAAAACAAAGAATATGACGATGTTGCATTCCATAGAGTTGTTAAAAATTTTTTAGTGCAAGCCGGGGATCTCGAATTTGGTAGGAAAGATAATATTAATTATACTTATATCGGCAGTGGTAGATCCAAATATGATTTGATCAAACCAGAGACAGATAAACCATTTCAATTTAAAAAAGGTACAGTAGCTTTTGCAAAAAGTAAAAGTGGAGACGAAGAGGATAGTGAATTTTTAATCCTTTTGACTGACGCTCTTTTGTTTGAGGGTGAATATACACCTTTAGGAAGAGTTATTTATGGTATTTCTGCTTTAGAAAAAATTAAATTTAATGACCAATCTGAATATGTTTTAAGGCCGGATTTTATTAATTCTTTAAGAATACTGTCTGATATTAATTAACTAGTGGCTTTCCAGTTGCTAGTGTATGTCTTATTCTATCTTTAGTCTGATCTGTTTCAATTAGACTCATAAATGACTTAAGCTCTAATTCGTATAAGTTATCTTCAGTTAATAATTTATCTGATGTAGTATCTCCACCACTTAAGACATTTGCAAGTTCTGTTCCAACTTTCATTCCGTGATCTAATATTACTTTTTCATTATAAAGTTTTTCCAGCACCTTAATCATTTTTTCTTTTAATGGTTTTCCTGATAATTTAAATGTACATTCGTCAGGTGATTTAAAATTTTGATTTTGATCTATTATTTTTTTTGATTCTGAAAAAAGACTATTTCTATTCATTATTTTTTTATCCTTTGGTCTTAAATATTTTAAAGGCTCAGCTTCAATTGGAGAAGTGGCAGTTTTTGCATAACCAATAATTTCAAAAACTTTTAACGGGGCAAAGTCGGGATCGCTTTTTGCTTCAGAAGTTTGTGACCATCTCCATAGCATTTCTTTACATCCACCTCCAGCTGGGACTAAACCAACCATACTTTCAACTAACCCAACTACTATATTTGTATGAGATGCAACAAAATTACTTTGTACTAAAACCTCAAATCCTCCACCTAAAGTAAGGCCAGATGGAGCTGATACTACTGGATATTTTGAATATTTTAGTTCTTTACAAGTATCTTGAAAATATTTAATAAATTTTTCTATAGATTTGTAATCATTTTTTTCTGCAAAGCTCATAGTATAACTAAGATTTACACCCGCAGAAAATTGCATACTTTCATTTATCACTATTAATGGTTTATCAGTTGCTTTTTTAAGAGCATCCATAGAGTCGTAATCTAGTGCGCAAGCCTTTGTAGTAAATTCAACAATATTAAAGTCTTTAAATCTATATATTTCAGCTGACTTATTTTTATCTGTTTTTATTGCCTTAGGTTTTACTTTTCCTAAAGTTTCAATATCAGTATATAATTGCCTGGAACCATAAAAATTCTCATCTTTTGTTTTTGATAAATTTTCTAGAAAGGCATTATTTTTGAAGTGGTCTATTCGATTAAAAAATTCATTAACCCCAATAGATTTAAGCATCTCGAAAGGACCCATAGCCCAATTAAATCCTAGTCTCATTGCTTCATCAATGTCATTAAACTTATCTGTGATGCCTGGAACTAATGATGAAGCATATTTAATTATTTTTGAGATAACTGACCAAGAATATTCACCATATTTGTCTTTTCTATTTATTAATTCTTTTAAATTTACAGTATCAAATCCCATATCAATTTTTTTAGAGTGAGAATAATCGCCCGACTCTAAATTTATAGCCTCTAAAATTTTTTGATTATTTGCTTTATTCATTCTGTAAAAACCACCCTTTCCTTTCCTACCTGTGTAGCCAGTCTCGATTAATTTTTTTACTAAGGGTATCTCTTTAGCAACTTCTTGAAATGGATCTTGCTCAGGAAGCTCTTTTATAAAGCTTTTTAGTACATCGGCCATAAGGTCTATTCCGATCAGATCATATAAACCAAAAACACCTGTTTTAGGAATTCCCATTGGTCTTCCAAATACAGCATCAGCCTCTTCAATTGATAGTTTCATTTTGAATGCTTCAGTCATGGCTACTTGCATTGCATAAACACCAATTCTATTTCCAAGAAAACCGGGTGTATCATTACAGACAATCGCGCCTTTGCCTAATTCATTTTCACAAAATTTTTTTAAAGAATCTATTTTTTTTAAATCGTTATTTTCATTTTTGACGATCTCTAACAAACCCATGTATCTAACTGGATTAAAGAAGTGGGTTATACAAAAATCTTTTTTTTCGTCATCAGTTAAATGTTCTGATAAAATTTTTATAGGAATTGAAGATGTATTTGAAGAAACTATTGCACCTGATTTTCTATTTTTAAATATTTTATCGTAGATTTTATGTTTTATATCTATCCTTTCAACAACAGCTTCTACTATCCAATCAGCCTCTTTCACTACATCGAAATCATCATTGATATTACCAACTTTTATATTATCAATTTTATTTTTATCAATTAAAAGTGGTGGTTTGGATTTATAAATTCTTTCTCTGGCCTTAGTGCTAATATAAGTTGATAGATCTAAAAGAGTGACTGGAACATTGGCATTACATAGATGGGCAGCTATTCCGCTACCCATAGTTCCAGATCCAATGATGACAACACTTTTAATTTGCATTTATTTTTATCTATTAATTCCTCTAAGTCTTTCAGATCTTCTTCTTAAAAGCTCAGCTGTAACAAGAATAAGTGTAGATAAAATAATCAAACATGTCGCAACAGCAAGGATTGTTGGACTTAGTTGTTCTCTTAGACCAGTCCACATTTGAATTGGTATAGTTGTATTATCTAATCCAGCTAAAAACAATACTACAACAACTTCATCAAAAGAGGTAACAAAAGCAAATAAACCACCTGAGATTACACCAGGTAAAATTAAAGGTAATGTAATTTTCATGAAAGTATTAACTGGATTGCTTCCAAGACTTGATGCAGCTCTAGTTACACTGTGATCAAAACCAGAAAGTGTTGCCGTTACTGTTATTACAACAAATGGTGTTCCCAAAATTATATGTGCAAGAATGATCCCAGTATGTGATGCCGCTAAACCAGCTTTCGCCATAAAGAAGAAAATAGCTACACCAGATATTATAAGTGGTACTATCATAGGTGAAATCAAAGTTGCCATTATAAACCCCTTGAATGGCATATGTCTGCTACTCAACCCTAATGCTGCTACAGTTCCTAATAATACTGAACCAAGAGTAGCAAATATTGCAATTATAAAACTATTTTTTGCAGCCAACCCCCATGGATTTTTTGTTCCATAGATCATATCTTTATACCACCTTAAAGAAAATGCATCTGGATCAAGATTTTTCATTCCCTCAGAGAACACGAGAAACTCTTCAGCGTTAAAAGATAGTGGAAAAATTACAAATAATGGAGCTATTAAAAAGATAAAAACACACGAACAAATAAAAATATAAAAATAATGCCAAATTCTATAGTGGAGTTGTGTATATTTTGGTAATGCCATATTTATCCTAATTTTATATTATCTATTCCAACTAATTTGTTATAAACCCAATAAATTGCCAATACCCCAGTTAACAACATTAATCCCATAGCAGATGCAAAGCTCCAATCAAGAGTGCTTTTCATATGAAATGCAATCTGGTTACTTATCAAGGTGCCTGAGGCACCACCCACAAGCGCGGGGGTGATATAATATCCAATCGCAAGAATAAAAACTAACAGGCATCCTGCGCCAATGCCTGGAATAGTTAAAGGGAAATAAACTTTCCAAAAAGTCACGAAAGGTGTTCCACCTAGGGATTTACCAGCTCTCATAAGACTTGGGGAAATAGTTTTCATTACACTGTAAAGAGGTAGCACCATAAAAGGCAATAAAATTTGGGTCATTGCAACGTAAGTTCCAGTTTTATTATACATCATTTCTGGTCTGTTATCGTCAGCCACTAAACCAATCATAACAAAAAAATCATTAACAACTCCTTGTTGTTGAAGAAGTATCATCCAACTTGCAGTTCTAACCAATAGTGATGTCCAAAATGGTAAAAGCACACATATCATTAACAAGTTACTATATTTCATTGGTATTGTTGCAAGCAGATAAGCAATTGGATAAGCCATTAAAAAACATAACAAAGTTACAAAAAAAGCAATTTCTAAAGTCCTGAGCCAAAGTACTCTATGAATTCTTCTATCTTCCTCAACACTAACAATTTTTCCTTCTTCATTTTTATACATATCAATCCCTTTTAAGTATTTTGATGTTGTATATGAAGGTGCGTGTCTTTTAATTGCTCGCCAATAATCTATGTCTGCCCATCTCCTATGAACAGCCATTATTTGCTCCTTATAATTTCCTTCTTCAAACGTTTTAGATTTTCTTCTTAATTTTTTTATAATACTTTTAAAACCATTTTTGGTATAGTTGAGTTGAGTTGACAACTTACCCTCTCGTTTTTCCTCAACTAGTTTTTGAAAATCTATGTAAAAAGCCTCAAATATTTCTTCTGATGGCATCTCAGTTCCATCCCAATTTTCCATTGACTTGAATGTATTCGGCAACATGTTAGTAACCATTTTATCGTCTACGCTACGCATAAGCATATCGCCAATTGGAAAAATATATGTGATCATTAAAAAAAATAGTAACGGTGCAACTAAAAGAAACGCTTTAATTTTATTTTTCCTTTCAGCTCTCTTAAGGCTTATCTCGAGAGGAATTCCATCTGTAGTGAGTATTTGTTTTAATTCTGCGCTCATAAAAAAAGGGCGGTTTTGTAAACCGCCCTTAATATAATATAAAAATCTAGTCTTTAAAACTTAAAAACCAGCTTTCATAGCTTCAAATTTTTCATTCAGCTCTGCACTATTATCAGCCCAAAATTGAGCATCAACTAAGAAGAAATTCTTAGTGTTTGCTGGTGCAGTTGGCATTTGTGGAACCATATTAGTCTTACCATCTTTGTACCATGGTTCACCTTTTGCCATAACTTTAAGTGATGATTTTCTCCAAGGTGCATATGCAATATATTTTGCACTTCCTGCTAAACCTTCTGTACTTGTCATCATTGCTAAGGCTTTTTTAGCATCAGCTTCGTTTGGTCCACCCTTAACTAGTACGAAATATTCGTAGTCAAGACCTTGACCATCCCAAACTTGTTTGATTGGAGCGCCTTCACCAACTTCAGCGTTGAAGAATCTACCATTCCAACCTGTTGCCATAACAACTTCACCAGATACTAAAAACTCTGGTGGTTGAGCACCTGCAGACCAAAATACACATCCACCGTTAGGGTCTGTGCAAAGTTCTTTGATCTTGTTCATGGCTCTTTCAACACCTTTATCAGTGTTTAAAGCTTTATAGATGTTCTTACCGCCTTTTCCTGGTTTAATACCATCTGCTGCTAAAGCAATCTCTAAGTTTGTTAGAGCGCCTTTGTAGATAGCTCTTTTGCCAGGGAATTTTTTTGTGTTAAAGAAATCTTTTATAGTTTTTGGAGTACCTTTAACATTGTTCGTGTTGTAAGCATAATTCCAAGAATATAAAATGTTTCCTACAGCACACTTACTTGGCATACCAGTAAAGAAATCTTTACTTGCTGGAGTTCCATCTGGTGCAGGTGGAAAGTCTTTGTCGAAATCAAATTCAACAAATAATCCTTCGTCACATCCATTAATAGTATCCATAGCATATACGTCAATTATATCCCACGTAATTTTGCCAGCCTCTTTTTGTGCTTTAATTTCTGATAATCCGCCTGAGTAGTCGACCCAATTAATCGTAATACCTAGCTTCTTAGCAGTAGGGTCACCATATCCTAACTTTTGTGACTCTGTGTAAGCCCCACCCCAAGATGCAACAGTAACTGCAAATGCTGATGAGCTTATAGAAAGTGCAAAAGATAGAACTAGTAACAATTTACTTAGTTTTTTCATTATTCCTCCGTTTAAACGTTTTTTAAAAGCTAATTACAGCAATATATGAGTAAGGAGTCAATAAGGCATTTGGCTAATATAGGCTTGTTTTATTAAAGAAATTTAATTTTAATTTTAATTTATTTTGGATCTAATGCTCTCGCATCATGGCTATTCCAACTGACATTAATCTGGTTCCCCATTTTTATATCAAGGTTAGAAGAACTGTTTGGTACTTTTAAAATAAATTCTTTATTACCTAGTAAGTCAATTCTTACTCTAGTATGATCTCCATGATATATTATCTCTTCAATTTTGCCTTTAAAATTATTATCCATATTATTTTTAGTATTAATTATAGCTCGTTCCGGTCTTAATGAGACTGTAGTTTTATCACCATTTGAATTTACAGAAATTGGATTAGCAATAATCTCAGATCCATTTGATAATTTGACTTTACATTGATCTTTTTGAAAGTTAGTTACCTCACCTGCAAATGTATTATTTTCTCCAATAAACTCTGCAACGAAAGAGTTTACAGGTTCTTCGTATAATTTGTCTGGTGAAGAGAGTTGTTGAACTTTTCCATCATTAAATACAGCTATTCTATTGGACATTGTGAGGGCCTCACTTTGATCATGTGTGACATAAACAACTGTAACTCCAATACTTTCATGTATATGTTTAATTTCATATTGCATACTTTCTCTCAGATTTTTATCTAACGCTCCCAAAGGTTCGTCCATTAGAACTACCTGAGGATCAAATACTAAAGCCCTAGCAACCGCTACCCGTTGTTGTTGACCACCAGATAATTGTCCTGGCATTCTATTTTCAAAACCAGTCAAGGATACCATTGATAGCGCTTTATCAACTTTCTTATCAATATCATCTTTATTTATTTTTCTTACCTTAAGTGGAAAGGCTAAGTTTTCAAATACTGTCATATGAGGAAAGAGCGCATAGTTTTGAAAAACCATTCCTATGCCTCTTTTGTGAGGAGGTATATTAGAAATTGGATTTTTATCTAAAAATATTTCACCATTAGTAGGAGTTTCAAAGCCTGCAAGCATCATTAGACAAGTGGTTTTACCTGACCCAGATGGTCCGAGCATCGTTATAAATTCACCCTCAGCAATATCTAAATTTAAATCTTTAACAACAAGTACTTTCCCATCATAACTTTTGTCAACTTTATCGAATTTTACAAAATCTGGATTATTTGACATTGTGTAAGATTTAAAACATTTGTAGGATAGTTTTTCAAGTTTTTATTTTACGTGTAAATCTCTTGAAAAATTACATAATAATTCGTTTCCGTCCTCTGTTATTCTAATTGACTCAGATGCTTCAACTCCCCAATCACCAAATTGCATAACAGCTATCATGTGATAACAAACATTTGGTTTTAAAATTGTCATATCGCCTTTAGAAATATTGATTGTATGCTCTCCCCAATCTGGTGGATAACCTATACCTATCGAATAACCTGTTCTAGAGTCTTTTTTAATTTTATATTTGTCTAATATTTCCCAAAACTTTTCTGCTACATCATTAGCAGTATTTCCTGGTTTACTTACACTTATTCCAGCCTCTAAGGCTTCATTAGTTGCATTCATCGCATCTATTTTTTTTTGATCTGGTTTACCAAGATTTACTGTTCGTGCCATAGGAGCATGGTATCTCTTATAAGTTCCTGATAATTCTACAATTGTTGCTTCTCCAATTATAAATTTATCATCACTTGCAGTTAAATGAGATGCAGAAGTGCCTTTACCTGTCGGTAATAAGGTAACAATACTTGCATATTCCCCTCCATAATCATTGGTTCCTTTAAGTAAAGTTTTTTGAATTTCAGCAACTGCATCACATTGCCTAACGCCTGGATTGATAATTTCCATTGCTGTATTCATTGCATTTTCTGTTATTGTTGCTGCCTTTTTCATAAAATCTATTTCCGCATTTGATTTTACTAATCTAACCCAATTTACTAATCTTTCAGAGTCTTTAATTTTTGCATTAGGTAAACCCTGTTTAAGCTTTTCATAACAATATGCTGTAAAATAATGAGCATCCATTTCCACACCAATGTTTAGCTTATCCCATTTATTTTTTTTTAATAATTCAACTAAAGCATCATATGGATGAGATGGCCAAGTATGGATATACTTTTCATCGTAAGCAATAATGTTTTCTCTCTTTAAATAAGTTTTTATAAATGCCCCGCCTACATCCTGAGCTCTTACAAAACATATAGGTTCGTCTGAATTTATATGTACAATTACACATTGAGCATAATAAAAAGACCAAGCATCATAACCAGTTAAATAATTTATATTTGCAGTATCTTGAGATATTAAAAGTTCAATTCCATTTTTTTGCATTGATAATTGGACTTTTTTAAGTCGATCTTTATACTCAATTTTAGAAAAGCCCATATTTTAATGCTAAGAAAATAAACTCCCGTAACCTTTTATAGAATTATTTCGATTTATACTTTCTAAAGTTTCCCAGATTAAAGCCTGATTACTTGATAAAACTGTCATATTTAATTTTTGTTCTAACTTTTCAATTATATTTAAAACGGGTAATGATGTGCAAGATACAAATAAAGCCTCAGCGTTTTTATGATCTATCGTAGATAAAATTTCAAACAATTGGTCTTGGTCTACTTTTCCAATATCAACATCAGACTCTATATCAAAATACGTATTTGAGGTAATTTTAAAATTATTGTTTTTAAAAAAATTGACAACATCATCATTTACACTTTTAATATAAGGGGTAACTATTGAAATTTTATTAATATTTTTTCTCTTTAACGCATTTAAAGCTGCTGTGCTTGGTGCAGTTACTGATGCATTTGGTTTAGCTTTTTTAATCTCTTTTTTAATATTATCATAACCCGAGATAATTGTTCCTGAAGTACAACCATAAACTACACAGTCTATTTTCTCTCCTGGGAGAATATTTTCTGTTACAGACGTAATATTGTTTATCATTTTTTTTAAGTTTTCAGCAGTCACAGGGTTATAATTAGTTATCCTGTTAACAAAAAGGTCTACAGATACCTCCTTAAAAACTTTTAAAAAATCTTTTTCAATCATTACATCAGTTGCTAATACTATTAGTCCTACTTTAGGATTTGTTTTTTTTATAAATTGTAGTTTAATTTTTTTTAAATTCATAATAATAAGTTATATTATAAATATAAAGATACCAAGTATAATGCTTCGAAATTTAATTAAACTTCAATTTTTATTTATAAAAGTTTTATTAGTATTATTTATTTATACTTTTATATTTGTTGGCAAGGTTTCTGCAGAAAGTGAAAAGTTGATTAAAGTGGGTATTTTACTGGGTTTCACAGGAGCAATAGAAAGCATTACACCATCAATGGCGGAAGCTGTAAATCTTGCATTTGATGAAATAGCTGATGATAATGACTCAAATCTTGAAATAAAATTTACATTACAGAGAGCTGACACTACATGTGATGATATTAATATATCTAAAACTGCAGCTAAAAATTTAATTAATTACGGTGTAACAGCAATAATTGGAGCTGCATGCCCAGGTATCACTAAAGAAATTGCAAAAGACATCACAACTCCAAACAAAATATTGTTAATATCACCTGCAGATAATTCTAATGAATTATTAAATTTAAATGACCGCAATTTTGTATTTAGAACTACACCATCTAAAATTAGAGGGAGCAAAATCTTGGCAGAAATTACTAAAGATAGAGGCATAAAAAAAGTCGCAATTTCAACGTATAATGATCTAGATAATAAAACATTTGCAAATTTTTTTAAAAAAGAACTCAATGCGAAAAATATTGAAACAACGATAGCAATATCTCATAACGAAAATAGTGATGATTACGCGGATCATATATCGGCTTTGACAGCCGCTGGTGGTGATGCTGTGGCTGTCATAAGTAATATAAATTCTGGTGGAGAACGTGTGATAAAATCTATGCTGGACACTGGAATGTTTAATAACTTTATATTTCCAGAAGATATGGTTGATCAAAAAATAATTAACCAATTTGAAAGGGAAAGTCAGAAAAAATCTTTCGGGTATTTACAAGTTTTTTCAAGCTTAGGGTCTAAAAAATTTTTAACCTTAGCTCAATCAAGAGGAATTGATTTCTCTAATCCATATGTAGCAGAGTCTTACGATGCTGCAGCAATAATAATATTATCGAATTTTGCTAAGATTTATAAAAATCAAAAATTAATAAAAAACCATATCTACTCTATATCTAACAAACCAGGATTAAAAATTTATCCAGGAGAAATTAAAAAAGCCATTGCACTATTGAGACAAGGTAAGTCAATTAATTATGAAGGTGCAACAGCAGTAGAATTTGACGAGAATGGAGATACTTTAGGTTCATTTATGGAAGTAGAGTTTGGAAAAGGTAAATTAAAACGTAAAAAAATAAGATGATTATTCAATAACTAAACTTTCTTGATGGATATGTTTTATTTTTAACTTCTTTACTAAATTTTTTAATCGCAATCTCAAAATGTTTTCTTATATCATAAAATTTTTTTACAAATTTAATAGGCGTTAAATTTAAACCAACCAAATCATCAGTAACTAAAACTTGACCATCACAATTTACAGATGATCCTATTCCTATTGTTGGAATTTTAAGATTTTTCGTAATTTCTTTCGCCAATTTTGTCTCTATACACTCAAGCACGATTGAGAAAACACCACTACCCTGAAGCAATAATGCATCGTTTAGCAAACGTTTTCTCTCAAAAGTTGTTTTTCCTTTAAATCTAAATTTACCAATTTGACTTTGAGGCAATATTCCTAAGTGCCCCATAACATTAATTTTATTCTTTCTTAAATGTTTAATTATACTTAAAATTTTTTTTCCACCTTCAAGCTTTACTGCATCTGCTTTTGAATATTTGATTATTTTTTTCGCGTTTTTTAACGCCTCAGATTTACTATTGTAACTGTTGTAAGGCATATCTACAACCATTAAACTTTTCTTCACGCCTTGCCTTACACTTTTAGAATGCTCAATCATCATGTTAAGTGTTACATTCTTTGTTGTATTATATGAATATAAAACTGAGCCTAAAGAATCACCAACAAGAATAATATCTGAGTATTTGTCTAATATTTCAGAGATATTTTTTGAGTAAGATGTTAGACAAATAATTTTTGTTTTATTTTTTTTTGACAATATTTTTTTTATTTTATTGTTCATAAAATTTTATTTAAAATATTATTAGTTTCCATATTATATAATTTGTACAGATTTTCAGCATCCTTTAATTTAACTTTTTCAAATCTTATTTTTGAACCTGGCGGTATTTGCACAAGCCTGTCATAATCAGCACTAATTACAACGCCAAGTTTAGGATAGCCTCCTATTGTACCATGATCGGATAGTAAAATAATAGGATTGCCATCCGCCGGTACTTGGATTGTTCCCTTAACTAAACCTTCTGATCTAATATTTGTATTTTTAAGATTTTTTAATTTTTGTCCCTCAAGTCTCATGCCCATCCTGTCTGCAAGATTAGTGACAAAATAGTCTTTAGAGAAAAAATTTTTAATTGACTCCTCAGAAAAATAATTAAAATTAGTTCCCTCAATCACTCTGATAAATTCTATCTTGGTATCACTGTAAATTAATAGACGATTTGAAAATTTTTCTGATTTTTTCAAAAAAATTTTTTGATTTTCAGTAAGTTTTTTACCACCATTTGGTCCAACGAATGCCCTTGTGGTTGTCGAATAGCTGCCCCATACTTCATTAATATCAAAACCACCATTTGAACTTAAATAACCGTAGACTGAATTTTTTGTGTTGAGTAT
Organism: uncultured Pelagibacteraceae bacterium; assembly: GCA_902585415.1. Classification (GTDB taxonomy): domain Bacteria; phylum Pseudomonadota; class Alphaproteobacteria; order Pelagibacterales; family Pelagibacteraceae; genus Pelagibacter. The sequence goes on along the minus strand of CACIDN010000003.1, from coordinate 39,634 downwards.
ATCTATTACATCACCATTATCAATTTCAATTGTTTTATAGTTTTTTACTTGAATTTCAGAATAATCTTCTTTGATCACTTTAAAATTTACATTACCAGTAACAACTATATTTCTTTTATTGCCAAAATATTTTAAGCATGGGCCTTGGAAAGCAAATTCTATAACTGCATCAGTTGTAAGATTACCAGCTAATTTATTTGCAATTAAATAATTTCTTTTATCCATTGCTCCACTAAATGGTATGCCAATATGATACAAATTTTCTCTTCCAAAATCCTGGAAGGTAGAGTTTACGCCCCCTCTAATAACTAAAAAATAATCTTTACTCATTAAATTTTAAATATTTGATTTTATTTATCTCATAAAATATTACTTCATCACCTGGACTAATGAGGTTAGGTGTATTTAAATTACTAGGATCAAAAATTTTTGAGGGAGTTCTACCAACAATGTTCCAGCCTCCAGGACTTTCAAAAGTATATATATTACAAAATTGTTCTGTTAGACCTACAGAGCCTTGTGGAACCTTCACTCTAGGTGTTTCTAACCTATTTAATCTAATTGACTTATTTATATCTCCTAAAAATGGCATTCCCGCTATAAAACCTGTCATATAACAATAATAAGTTTTATTTAAAAATAAAGTTATTATTTCTTTTTTAGTCATATTTAGTTTATTTTTTAGTCTTTCAATATCTAGTGCATACTCATTATCACAACAAATCGGAATTTTAATTTTTTTGGTAATCGGTTTTTCCGTATAATCAATTTTTAGATTTAATATTTTTTTTTTCAAATCTTTAAAGTTAATTTGATTTAAATTAAAAGTTACAATTAGCTTATTATAAGATGGTGTTATATTAATAATTCCCTTAATTTTTTTTACTTGTAAAATTTTAAAATATTTAATTACATGAGAATTTGTCTTTTTATTTACTTCATTTCCAAAATCACAATAAATCGACGCATCTCCAAGATTGACTATATTTTTAATCATACAATGTTATACTTCACGATAAATATTATGGAAATTAATATTAATTGCGATTTAGGTGAAAAATCTAAGTTTCATAATAATAAATTTGATAGTGATTTATTAAAAATAGTAAACTCTGCCAATATTGCATGTGGTTTTCATGCTGGTGATAAAATAACAATGAAAGATACTATCGAGACTTCAAAAAAAAATAATGTAAGTATAGGTGCTCATCCGTCATTTAACGATCCAGAGAATTTTGGAAGAAAAAGACTAAATCTTGAAAAAAAAGAAATTCAAAGTCTTTTAGTTAACCAATATAACATTCTCCAAAGTATTGCTGATAAACAGGGTATGAAAGTAACCCATATAAAACCACACGGTGCTCTTAATAACATGGCTTGTGAAGATATAGTGCTCGCCGATATTATTGCTGAGACAATCTCAAAAATTGATAATAGTTTGATATATTTAGTTCCTACAGGATCTAAAATGCAAGAAGCTGCAAAAAAATATAATATGAACATAGCATGTGAAATTTTTGCAGACAGAAATTATGAGGATGATGGCAATCTTGTATCTAGATCTAAGGCAAATGCTATAATATTGGATCCTGAAAAAGCAAAAAAACATGTTTTAACCATGGTGAAGGACCAGGCGTTAAATTGTCTCTCAGGTAAAAAAATTAATTGCGCAATAGACTCGATTTGTATACACGGTGATAATAAATTATCACTAGAGACTGCAAAGCAAATAAAAGAGGTTTTAGTAAAAAATAATTTTGATTTAAAACCATTAGATAAAATGAGAAAATTTACATAATATGAAAAAGATATTAATACTGATTTTTATAGTTCTTTTTAATAATAACTTATTGGCAGCACCGTCAGAAGATAAGCCTAGCGATGGTATTAAGCCAGCAAGTCAATTCGATATCGGAAAAAAATGGGTATCAAAAGCAAAAAAACTTGAAAAAAAAAATAAAGTTAAAAAATCCCAAAACGCATACAAAAAAGCAATTAAATCCTTATTAAAACACTACAAAGATAATATTGACGATGCTGATACTTTAAATCTCCTAGGTTTTTCTCATAGAAAGATTGGAGACTATAAAAATGCTGAACTTTATTATGCTTTAGGACTAGAAATAAATCCAAATCATGTTGGAATAAATGAATATATGGGTGAGCTTTTTGTAGTTACAAACAGAATAGCTGAAGCTAAAAAAAGGTTGGATGTTTTAAAAAATTGTAACTGTAAGGAATATATCGAACTTAAACAAGTCATAGAAGGAACAAAAGCATCAAAATATTAAATAATATTTTTGTAATCTAGTTTTATAACTAAAATATATAAAGAAAGATTTATCTACTTTTAATTGATAATCATTAATATTTATTTATTATAAAGTTATTATAATGGAACAATCTTTATTTTTTGAACAATCCCTAATTCTTTTACAAATAATATTTATTGATATTATCTTAGCGGCCGATAATGCAATTATTATTGGACTAATAGCAGCTAACTTTGTTCCAAAGCATAGGAGGCAAATTATACTTTGGGGAGTTGCTGGAGCTTTAGTTTTTAAGGTAATTTTCGCAATTTTTGCAACTTATTTATTTAAATTTTATTTTATTAAAATTTTAGGTGGTCTTTTATTAATTTGGATAGTTTATGATTTAAGAAAAGACTTATTTGAAATTAAGAAAGTAAAATCACCAACAAAAGTTTCTAAGGAGCCCTCATATATACAAAGTGTATATAAAGTTTTATTTGCAGATATAACAATCAGTTTTGATAATGTTATTGGTGTTGTCGGGGCATCTAAAGGTTATTTTGGTTTTATGATTTTTGGTTTGGTTTTGTCAGTTATTTTAACTGGAGCCCTCGCAACTTATCTTGCAAACTATATTCAAAAACATTTATGGATTGCTTATGTAGGTTTAGCATTTATTCTACTTGTGGCAATTCAATTAGTTATTAGTGGATTAGTGGACCTTGAAATATTAAGAGTAAACGAAGAATTTAAGAAATATTTTTAAATATTAAATATGAAAAAGTTTTTAATAATTATACTATTAATTTTTTCAACACAGTTAGTACAAAGTCAAGAATGTAATTTAAATCCAGAGCGAGGAAGTAAAAATTATATTATTGGTTATGGATCCTTAATGGATAAAGAATCTAGAATTAGAACAAATAAATCAGCTTATGTTGTGAAACCCATTTTAATTAAAGGCTTTGAAAGAACTTGGGGCCTTCATGGGGGAATGTACAAAATTACTTTTTTAACAATCATTAAAAAAGAAAACTCAGTTGTTAACGCAGTTTATTACCCAGTTTCAATAAAAGACTTGAATAAGACCGATAAGAGAGAGAGTGGCTATTGTAGAGTAAAAGTTGATGATAAAGACTTAAGTTTCTATGGAAAAAAAGTTAAAACTAAAAATAAAAACTTTTGGGTTTATGCAGCTAATCCTGGAAAAATAAAAAAACCAAGTAATAATCATCCAATTGTTCAATCATATGTCGATTTATTTATAGGTGGCTGTTTTCAGATTAAGGAGAGATATAAAATTAATGAATTTCCAAAACAATGTGTAGAAACAACTACCGAATGGTCAAAGTACTGGGTAAATGATAGAGTACATGCTAGAAGACCATTCCTGGTGCAAGATTTTTATAAAATAGATAATCTTTTATCAAATTTCTTTAATTACTATTTAGATAATAAATACCAGTAATCACATTTTATACTCAAAATTTTGAGAAGTTTCGTTAACTTCAACCTCGACCGCACCATTGCTAAGATGAAATTTCCTGGCCATATCAGTTAGAGGTGAAAGCGTTACTAGTCTATTTAAATGATTTGTTTTTTTAATTTTTTTGAAAACTTCTTTTACAATTAGTCTTCCACCACCTCTTTTTTTTGACCATACCGTATATGCAACAGCAATTTGGCCAACCTTAAAGTCTCTATTAATACTTTGTAGATAAGCATCTTTGCTCATCATATCTAATTCTTCTACAGTTTTTGGAATACCATTTGTAAAAGCAAAACACATTACTGCATGTATCTCATCTTGATACTTTACACCATATATTTTCCTTCCATAACTTGTCCTAAACTCATTATCAAGTTCTGGTCTTACTGGGTCCTCTGAAGTATTACAATTTGGCAACTCAATAATTTCTGCACCTTTTACCCAGTCAAAGAAATTTTTTACAGATTTTCCGATATCAATTTTTTTTACTTTTATAGAAGTGTTAAATTTTTTAGATATTAGATCTTTTTTTTTCGTAATTGATCGTTTTAGTATTTTGCCTTTTCTTTTTAGAGCGGCTTTTATTTTTCTTTTTAATGGTTTTTCTTCGGTCATTATTTTGATTTATAAACAAATTAAAATTAATTAAATTGTGACTTTTTTAACCTTTTTATTATTTTATTAGATGTTTTTTCTAGTAAATTGTAAAAACCAGCCTTTCTTAAATCATTAACTGCCTGCTCATTTAATCCGCCAGGTGTTTGAGACTGTTTGACGAGTTTTTTTAAATTTTTTTTATATTTAAGCGCATCCTCTGATAGCGCATTAAATAAATATGAAATGTATTTTTGAGCATTATCTTTTTTAATTCCATTTTTTACTAACCAATTAGACAGTGTATACAATATCTCATAAAAGGGAGCCATCATTGCTGAGGTAGTCCAAAAATTGAGGGATAAGTTTTCGTTATTAATTTGAACTGTAGTACCTAATTTATCAAAAAACTTCTTAACTTTGGTGTTAGGTGGATAAATTGGAACTGGGCCCTTGCATAAAGCAATTGGAGGTAAGGGGATTACTCTCACAATATTTTTTTTCAAACCGGTAATTTTTTTTAATTGCGTCATATTTATAGTCGAAATAAAACTGATGATCATTTTATTTTTATAAAACTTTAATTTATATAAAATTTTATTTCCTACATCTGGAGTAACTGCAAGAAAAATCCAGCTAGATTTGTCTATTATTTCTTGATTGTCTTTTAATATTATTATTCTCTTACTTTTTGCTTTTAAATTTCGTGATATTTTTTTATTCCTTTTTGAAATATAAATTTTTGCAATCTTCAATTTTGAGTTAATTATGCCCTCAATCACAGCCTTAGTTATTTGACCTGATCCTATAAAACCAATTTTCATAATGTATTATTAACACTGATTTATGCTAATGAGCAAAAAAAGAACCCCTAATTCTTAAAAGCTCACGACTGAGGTTTTTGTTCTCCTTAAACGGTTTTCTTCCATGAAGCCAAAAATAATTGTTTGCTAACACAGCAGAGCCCACTGGTAGCTCAGTAATAATTTTATTTTTACTTTCTTCAAGTGAGTCGGATAGTTTCTGTAGAAATATTCCTTGTTTCATATTTTGCGGCTCTGGAAATTGGTCTATGTATGAAATCTGAGGTCTTCCCTTTTCATCTTCAAAAAAAACAGGATGTTCTACTTTGTATTCAATATTTTTACTTTTAGGTGAGCTCCAAATAAAATTTTGTCTACCAACAGGATCTTTATAAAGTGTATCGCAATGTTCCCAATCATCTAAGTGGAGCATTGCAGTTTCTCCTCCTTTTACATTTCTCTCTTCGAGCTTGGTCATAATTAACCAATCCGTTTTTTCTTTAACGTAAGTTCCATCAGTATGTAAGTCCATATTAGTATATGCTTTTCTTAAATACGAGTCGCTTTTGTCCTGATGTTTTATATGAAATCTTGCATAGTATTTTCCAGCCATCGCATCGTGATTAGGTGTACCAATTAAATGAGTAATAGACGTCGATAATTTTGTTAAAAAAATATCATTCACATTTTTATTTTGAATGTTTGTATGAAAAATAATACAACCTGTGTTTCTATCATTAATAATTTGTTTAACAAAATGGCTAAGCTTATTTTTTGATAAATCATCAAGACTTTTTGCAATTGTGAACCTGGTGAAAGGTTTGTATTCAAGGGCAGTTATATCAAATTTATTAAATGGAAAAGTTAATTTATTTATAAAATCATCTTCGAAATTTATATTAATAATTCTACTCGATAACTTATGCTTACTAATTTTCACTCCTTCAATGTTTTGTACAAAATCCATTTAATAATTTAGTAAATTTTTTAATTTATTTCAAATTTTAAAAAAAGCACTTAATGCTGATAATAATATACATGAAAAGACGGTTGGGTATACCAGATTTTTTTTTGTAATAAAAAACATTGCAATACACAAAAGCACAATAATAAGCCTCAAATAAAAATCAACATCTGCAAGTACTCCTAATGGGTAAATTACTATTCTAGCTATTAAAGCAGCTAAAGTTGAATAAGCTAGGCAATTAAACCATCTAAATATTTTTGAGTCTTCTGATATTTTTTGAGATGTTACTACTCCTAATAATCTAGACAAATATGTAGCTAAAGAAGTAATAACTATTGCTAAAAAAAATGTACTAATCATTTTGCTCACCTACAAAATAAGCAAACGTACCAGCAACAAATCCTCCATATAAAATACACCATTCTGGAGATAAACTATAAAATAAAGGTCCCAAAATAGAACCAAGAATTACTGATATTTTAATTTGAACAGTTTTCATTGCATCAATCATCATGCAAATAAAATAAATAGGGTTCACTATAGCTAAACCAATCATGATATCTTTATTCAAATAATCTGAGGATAAATATCCAACAATTGTTGACAATATTGCAATTAACCAAGTTGCTGATCCAATACCAATCCAAAAATCAATTCTATTTCTTTTATCAAAATTTAAATATTTATCTTTTACTATTAGCCAAGATGAAACTGCAACAAAGTGACAAGACAAATAATATTTCCATTTTGGTTGATTTTTGTGCATCAATAACGGCATCAATGAAACTGTCATGGGGTAAAGTCTTAAATTAACTAACCAAACCGCTATAAATATATTTAACAATGAAGCACCTAGAATTAGGGACTCTGCCATTACGAGAGATCCTGGTAAGGCGTATGTAAAAAAAGTTGAGAAAATGCTTTGCTGAATTGAAAAACCAACATTTTTTAGCAATGCTCCAATAGCAATAAAGCTTGCAGCTAAAGCTAAAGCTGGGCTATTAATTCCTTTAATTGAAAAAAATCCATCAAGAAAATATTTTTTATTTATCATTAGCCGCCAAGGAATAGTCTGCCAACATCTGGATTATTTAATAATTCCTCACCAGATCCTGCTATTGCTGTTTGGCCAGAAACCAAAACATAACCAATATCAGCAAATTCTAATCCCTTTTTAGCATTTTGTTCGACAAGTATAATTGTTTTTTTTTCGTTTTGTTGAAGATCTCTTAGAATTTCAAAAACCATACTTATATATCTTGGTTCTAAACCAATAGAAGGTTCGTCAACAAGTAATACTGAAGGTTTCATAACTAATGCTCTTGAAATTTCCAATAATCTTCTTTCCCCACCAGATAAAACTTTTGCTGGCTGATTTCTTCTATTTCTTAATCTCTCGTATTTTTCAAAAATTCTTTCTGCTTCTTGATATGATTCATCTACTTTATCCTTTATATAACCACCCATCAAAAGATTTTCTTCTACTGTCATATCTGGGAAAACAGAGTTATCTTGAAGTATGTAAGCGATACCAACCGTTTTTAGTTTTTCTGCTGGTGTCAAATTTGTTATCTCATTGTTGTTTAATTCAACTTTGCCTGAAAAAATGTTTGTAAAACCATAAATCGAATGAAGTATAGTGGATTTACCAGCTCCGTTTGGTCCAATTAAGCATAATGATTGTCCTTTGCTAACAAAAAGATCGAAATTATGTAGGATTTCCATTTTACCATATCCAGCATTTAGGCCTTTAATAGTTAGGTGAACGTCTTTTGCAGATAATTTTTTTAAATCATTTGCATTAGGTGCTTTTCCTAAAACTTCATACTGGTTTGACATTATTGTGCTCCTAAATATGCGTCGATTACTCTTTTATCATTTTTAATTTCATTTGGTGATCCGTTAGCTAATAATTTACCATGAGCTAGACAAAAAATATTTTCTGCGAGTTGCATTATTACTCTCATATTGTGTTCTATCACTAATAAAGTAATTCCAAAGTCTTGATTTACTTTTATTAACCTATCGATAATTCCATTAATTAAAGTTGGATTTATACCAGCGGTAGGTTCATCGAGTAAGAGCATCTCTGGTTCATTCATTAAAGCCATAGCAAGTTCTAAAAGTTTTTGTTGACCAAACGATAAATCTCCTGCTCTTAATTTTCTTTTTTGATAGAGGCCAACAAAATTTAAAAGGTTTTCTGCTTTTTCAGTTAGCTCCTTTGGTATTTTTGTAAAAATTTTGAATATACTTTCATCACTTCCCTTGTGGCTTATTAGCATATTTTCTACACAATTTAATTTTCCATAAATTCTAGTTTGCTGGAAAGTACGTAATAATCCAAGTTTTGCGATCACTGGCACGGGTAACTCTGAAACTTCTTTATTATTAAATTTTATCGATCCTTTATCAATTGGATAAGTTCCAACAATAGAGTTAAATAAAGTGGTTTTGCCAGAGCCATTTGGTCCTATTAATCCAACAATTTTTCCCTTTTCAACCGATATAGAAATATCAACATTAGCTTTTACGCCGCCAAATGACTTGCTTACATTATTAACTTCTAAAATTGTCATTTAAGTTCTACTTGTGCCTTTCTATCTGCTTCATCTATAACCTCTCCAAATTTTTCAGGAAATTTTTCTCTTAAGTAGCCCATGAGACCTTCGGGAAAATAAATTACAATAACTACAATTAAAACTCCTAAAGCAACATACTGCCAACCCAAAAAGAAAGTCCAGAAACCCTCCTTAAAAATATGGAATAAAGTTGCACCAATTATCGGTCCCCATAAAGTTCCTTTACCACCCAATATTGCCATTAAGACCATGAAGACTCCCATCTCTCTTCCATCAAATGCAACATCAGTTGAATCTATATAACCCACAAGGCCACCCATTATTCCTCCAGCAAGACCACAGAAAAAAGCTGAAATCATCCATCCGATTATTTTGTATTTCATTGTTTCGATACCCATAGCTTCTGCTTTATCCTCATTATCTCTTATTGCATTTAAAATTAATTTAAATCTCGTTGAGTAAATTGATTTTATTGCAATGAACGCAAGTACAAGTGCTAAAAAACTTAAGAAATAAAAAAACTCACCCCTAGACTCTAGACCTCCAACATCTGGGAAAGGAGGTGTTGTAAAACCTTGACCCGCTCCAATTATTTCTATACCACCTGAGATTTCTCCAGCAGCAACTCCAAGACCTAGAGTGCAAATTGCAAAATAATGTCCTCTCAAACCTAAAATTGAATAACCAATTAAACCGGCAATAATAGTTGGAATAACTGCTGCAAAAACTAAACCTACTGCCATGCCTTGAAAAAACTGATTGGGTGTATGAACGAATGTTTTTTCTCCTCCACTTTCTGTCCATTCAGCTAAAGGGAAAAACATACCAACTTGAACTGATGCACATAAATACATTCCAAGGCCGTAAAATAGTATATTACCAAAAGAGTTATAACCCATCTCACCACCTTGAATGTTCCAAGTCATAGCAAGAACAATTAATACACAAAGTATTGATAATTGAACTTTAAATGCAGGAAAAATAAATGGTGCTGTTATTCCAAAAATTAATATTGCAGTATATAAAATAATATTTTTATTCATCGTTTTAAACATCAATTAGATTTAATTTTTCTTATTTTCACGTTTGTCATAGCTCTTCCTTTACAAAACTTGTAGTCATTATCTGCTAATTTTTTTCCAGTCGCATCATCAAATAATTTCCAATTAAATTTTACGCAGTCTTTTGGTTTTTTTCCTAAACTTAGTATTTTAAGTTCTACGGTTCTTGCTCCACTGTCTGTAACTGAGAATGTTCTAGTTTCGCCTTTTTTCCAAAAACCTAAAGGAAACTTACATCCATTTTTAATATATTTGGTTCCTGATCTTCTCTGATCATATACTCTTCCCATGCACTGATCATCATTAGTAACTGTAAAAAGTTGTGTTTTTCTTACTTTGCCCTCTTTATTTTTTTGTGTTCTTTTATAAACTTTAATAATTTCTTTAGATCCCGGGGCTCTCCAGTCAATAGGACCTGTAATTTTTTTTCTTCTTTTTTCTCCAAAAATTTTGTCAGCGTAAGTAAATTTTATTTTAGTATCATCTCTTATCTCTCCGCCAGTAAACAGTTCTAAAGGTATAAATCTTTCATTTCCTAAAGATGAATTTGTAAACATTAATAATAATATTATAGGTAATATTTTCTTCATTTTAAGTATTCCCTTTTCCTTGATAACTTAAACCTTCTATAAACTAGAATTAATACCAATAATAAGAAGACTGAACCGATTCTGAATTCAGTTCCTAAAAGATAATCCGCAAATTCCTCAAAAACTCCTAACCCCATCCCAGACATTGCTACCCCAGGTAAATTTCCAAGACCTGCAACGATTACTATCATAAATGATCTAATTGTATATGGCAGACCCATATATGGATGAATAGTAAAAGTTATTGAAATTAAAGCTCCAGCTACTCCACATAAAGCAGCATTAATACCAAATGTTGCTGCATAAACTTTTTCTGTATCGACGCCCAAGATTTTAGCTGCTCTAGCATTTTGAGCCGTAGCTCTTATTGCACGACCAAGCTTTGACTTTTTCATGTAAATTACTAAACAGATTGCAAAAACAATACTAACTACCGCTGAGAAAATTTTTGAATTCGGCAAAACCACATTACTGTCAAACAAAAAAGTTGTTCCATAACCTGAATTAGCTAATACCACGTCTGCACCAAATGCAAAATTCATTAATTGCATAAAAAGAATACTTATTCCAAAAGTAGCTAAAATTGATATAAATAAGTCTCTATCTACAACTTTATTAATTACTAATTTGTAAATACCAACTCCAACAAAATACATTATGATTGGAGAAACAATTACTCCCCATGCGGGGTGAATACCATATAGATACATAAAGTATGCTATGTATCCTCCAAGAATTACTAGATCACCTTGAGCAATATTTATGATGTTCATCACGCCCCATTGAAGAGCCATCCCGTAAGCGATTAAAGCAAACAATACTCCTAAAAGAACTCCATCCAAGCATGCTTGAATAGTTATCATCGGATATTGGAAAACCATGAAATCCATAATTTGCCCTAAAAAAATACCCCCTAGAGTTTAGGGGGTATTATTATTTATTTATTATCTTTTTGACCAGCTAGGAATTGGGTGAATTAATTTTGCTGAAGCCCATTTTGTTGGTGCTACAACTTTATTTTCACATTTTCCTGAGTCATCACACATCACTTGGAAAAGAACCATTGGCTTGTCAACATTTTGACCGCCTGGTGCGAACTTTATATTTCCATAAAATGTTTGCATATTTGTTGCTGCAAGAGCATCTCTTACTTTCTTTTGATCAAAAGAATTAGCTCTTTCAAACGCATCTTTAAAAACTAATAATGCCGCAGAAGACTCAGCCGATTGATATGGTGGGTCATATTTAAACTGCTTTTCAAAGTCTTTTGCATACTTCATTCCAGTACCAAAAAACTTATCTTTGTAAGTTAAAGATTTGTGCCATTGAGAAGCACATAGCGCATATTGTGAATTTTTACCATGTTGCTTTGAAAGCTTCGCAGCATCACAGTGCGTCATTGCTAACATCGGAACATCTACTTTCATCTCAGCTATTTGTCTAATTGCTGTTAAAGCTCCCTTCGTATGTCCTGACACGACTAGAACATCTGGCTTCATTTGTTTGACTTTGACCAATGTTGCAGCCATATCATTCAACTCTTTTGGAAGCTTATCGTCGATTATGATTTCAGAGTTAGTTCTTTTTGCTGCCTCTAAAATACCTAATCTAACATCTTGTGAGAAAGCATCTTGTTCAAATGCTTGTGCTATTCTTACTGGTTTTCCATTATTCTTTTCAACAGCTAAATCAATGGCCACATCAAGATACAAATTAGCTGGAGCTAATACTGCAAATAGATATTTGTAACCTTTAGTAAACAAAGATCTAGAAGCACCATTTGCTTCAACCATTGGAACACCATATTTTTCTGTTACTGGTGCTATAGCTTTTGTCAAACCTGAGCTATATGGCCCAAGCATGAACTCAACACCGTCTTGTGAAATTAACCTTTCTGCAAGTTGTGCTGCTCTTTTAGGATTTGACTCGTCATCGTAATAGATAATGTCAAACTTATAAGATTTTCCTCCAACCTTTACTCCACCCATACTGTTAATTCTTTCAACAGCTAAATTGTATCCATTTTGAGTATGAACACCGTTAGATGAATATTTTCCAGTTAGAGAGATTGCAGCTCCTAAAATTATTTTGTCACCAACTACTTTTGCAAACGATACAACTGAAGTTGATAATAAAAGTGCTATTGCAGAAACAAACGTAATGATTATGTTTTTTATTTTCATTATTTATTCCCCCTATTAATTAATAATTATGCAATTAAACTAATAATTAAATTATTTTGCAAGCCAACATATGACGCGATCGGATTAATAATTTTGTGTAAATCCAATAAAAACCCCAATTATAATAAGTGCACACGCTGAAATTGTGTTTATTGTTCTTGGGTTTGCCTTGATCCATCTCAAAAGTTTGTTTGCAAGAACTGCATAACCAATTAACGAGAGAAAATCTAATACCATATAGGTAATAATTAAAATTAAAAATTGTGAAATATAATTATCATCGAAATTTATAAATTGTGGAAAAATTAGTGGAAAAAATATCCACGCTTTTGGGCTGGTGCCCGCTACAATAAAACCATCTTTAAAAAAAGATAGCAAAGTTTTTGATTTAATTAAGCTTTTTTTAAAATTTTTTGGACTGGACTTATATATATCATAAGAAAGATAAAATAAGTAAGCGATACCAAACCATTTAAGTATATTTAAAGTATCTCCGTTGTTAGAGATAAAAGATCCAATAAAAAAAATTACTAAAGTTGCCTGAACTAAATTTGCTGTAATGTCGCCTAAAGCTGCCCAAACACATTTTTTCACACCATAATTCATAGAGTAGGATATAATTACAATTCTCGGCGTCCCCGGAGTTATGAACAAAAAAAGTATAATTTGTAGAAAAAGGAAATAATCTATGGGAAGCATTTCTGAGATAGTCCTAAACAACCGGGAGCTAAAGATGGCTAGATAGGACTATCAAAATTAATATAGCATGCCCCATAAAAATTGCATTAATGTTTTTTTTAATATTTATTAATATTCTATGAAAAAAAGTCGCAGACCTATCACAAAAGTAAAAAATCCTGAACCCAAATTAGGAGGTCAGGACTGGGTGATTTGGGCCGCTTGGGCAGACCGAATAACTTTTGAAGACATCAAATCAAAAACAGGTTTATCTGAAGGGGATGTTATAAAGATTATGAGAAGATCTCTTAAACCGTCTTCTTTCAGACTTTGGAGAAAAAGAGCAAAAGGTCAGAGTATAAAGCACAGAAAAAAATTTGAAGAAACAAGAAAAGAAATAAGAAGAAAAATTAAAAAAAATGACTATATATAATTAATGAAAAAAATTATTATTTATACAGGGCCTGTTTGTAATTATTGCGATGCTGCGAAAAGGTTGCTAAAAAGAAATAATGCACTATTTACTGAAATTAACATTGCAGAAGTTGACGGAGCATTAGATGAAATGCTGAAAAAAACAAATGGTAAAAGAACTATTCCACAAATATTTTTTGATGATCAGCACATCGGTGGTTATGAAGAAATAAGAGCCTTAGAAAAAGATAACAAACTTCAGGATGTTTTAAAATAAAATAAAGTAAACTATCAAAAATATAAGTGTGTATTCAAAATAGCTTTTAAATTTTGTTATTTGATTTTGATTAAACTTTTGATTTATCTTTTTTTTTAAATAATAAAAACCTAAATTAACTATTATTAATCCGATAATTAATCCAATAAGAACAAATTTTATTTGGAAATTTTTATAACCAAAATAAATAGCTGCAATCAAGGTAAACCAAGATACTTTTGTTATAAATATTTTAAATATAAGTCCAGCTTTTTTGCTAAATACGGATTGTGTTTTTATTAATGAATAAGACCAGATTATTCCTATTAAAAAACTAGTAAACTTAAAAATCATTTATTAAAAAGCTAATTATTGAAGTGTGATGGATACTGATGGTTCTTCGATCCACATTGCGCATCCTGTGCTGTTTGCACTTATGGCTTCTGAAGTATCAAAAGCAATTTTAATAACAGGTGCTCTTAAAGTTTTCTGATAAGGGGCCGTAAGTTCGTAAACTAAAAGGGCATTATCACCTGAAACTGAAATAGATTTAGCTGAACTAGGTGATGAATAACTAATTTGTAAATGATTATCCAATCCTACATCACCTGCCCTTTTTCCGCTAAGAGTTACATAACTACCGGCGTCAACTAAGAACATCGATTCTTCAGCAGGAGTTCCTCCATCTGTTCCAACTGTCATTTGAGTAGCACCTGCATTATTGCCACCATCTGTTGCACAATCTTTTTGATCTCCTCCTGTTCCAGCTGTTACACTCCCTGTTATTTTAAATGTTCTATCTAAGGTTACTCTTAAATGAGTATAGACAATTCCTACAGGTATTCCAGAAGTTGAGGCATAATTTCCAACGTCTTTGCCTCCCTCAGATGGCACAATATCTGCAGCCATACTTTTTTCTCCAAGAGTAAAAGGTGATGAACATGCTAGATCAGTACATAACTCAACTTTTTTCATAGTTACCTCGTACTGAGTAGGTTGACCACTACCATCACCATTAGCTGAATAAACATTTTGAAATAAAAATAAACTTAATATTATAGAAAATAAAATTTTTATCATTTTAATTACCATTAGTTATAACTACTCCTGTGCTTTCTACCTCAAGTGTAATTATATTGCTTCGCTTGACTTTAGTTAATATTTCTTCTCTTACATCAGAATTCTCAAATGCAGTGGTTGAAAAACCATCAGATATAGTCGGCCTATCTTTTCCACCAAATTTGTAAGTCAGCTTTATAAAATCCATACTATCGCTTATGTTATTATCGTCATAACCAGCTTTAAGTGTTAAGTCATTTGAAAGATTTATTGTTGTAGAATAAATATCTCCCTCAGAGTCACTAGAAGCTTTTATAGCTTCCCATGTATAAGAGTTATAAGAAACATTAGCCCAAGGTGCGTATGGAAGTTGACCCTCAATTTCAATATCGTATCCATCTAATACTCTCTCCGTATCAGATCCAACATTTTGTGAGCCACCCATTGAATCTAAATAATAGTTTCCAGAAACATTAAAATTTGAGGCCTTTAATTCCGAACCTAAACTTATCCTGCTATTAAATTCTTTATCCAAATCTATAAAACTATTGATCCCCCAAAAGTAACTTTCATCATCAGATAAAAATCTCTTACCAACTCCATAATTAAGTGATTGTCTTGTATCACCTAAAACGTGATAACTGTTAAACTGAGCTTGGTAAAATTTTATGTCTTTTTCATTTATTGAATAAGGTCTAACAATCATAATTGTGCCAGTTGGCTTGTTTTCATTCTTCGTAGATATAGATACCTCTGTCTCTCCAGGTCCATCTAATACATTTTGTAAATATGTCTCTACTTTTTCAGAGCCTTTGTCATAAACTTTATTTATTACATCATTTAAAGTATCCGCGTATACCTCTGTAGCAAAAAACAAGGTTATAAATATTTTAAGAATTTTTTTCACTTTTGTTTAATAATTAAATTTTAAGAATTATACAATTAAATTTTTGGTTTAAATACCAAGCAAAGACCATTATTGCAGTATCTTTTGCCAGTGGGTTTGGGCCCATCTTCAAATATGTGACCATGATGACCGCCACAATTTTTACAATGATATTCGGTTCTTGCATATCCAATATGATGATCTATCTTGGTTTCAAATGCATCTGGTAGGGAGTCAAAAAAAGACGGCCATCCAGAACCACTCTCAAATTTCTTTTTCGAATCAAAGAGTTTTTTATCACAATTAGCACAATGATAACTTCCTTCTCTTTTTTCAAAATTTAATTCACTAGATCCTGGTCTTTCAGTTCCTTCCTCAAATAAAATTAATTTTTGCTCTGATGTTAAATTAGGATTTTTTCTCATATTATAGATGCACAAGTTTTGTGTAATATAGCATGAAGTCTTACCAATGTTTCAAAATCTTTATTATAGCCACCACCTAAAACTCCACAAATAGGAATATTTTTTTCAAAAAAATTATTTATTATCATTTCATCTCTTTTTTTTATTCCATCTTCAGAAACTTTTAATTTACCCAATCTATCGTTTAAATGTATATCAACCCCTGCTACATAAAATACGAAGTCATAATTTTCTTTATTTAATAGTAAAATATTTTCCTTAAGTTTATTAAGATATTCTTCATCTTCAGCGTTATCATCTAAGCCAACATCTAAGTCGCCTTCTGTTTTTTTTGCGGGATAATTAGACTTGCAATGCATACTAAATGTAAAAACAGATCTATCTTTTTTGAAAATTTCTGATGTTCCATTTCCTTGGTGAACGTCAAGATCAACGACTAATATATTTTTAGCATAACCTTTTGATTGTAAATATTTAGCAGCTACAGCAACATCATTAAAAACACAATAACCCGCTCCTTCATTATAGCTTGCATGATGACTACCACCTGCGGTATTGCATGCAATTCGATGATTAATTGCTAGCTTACTTGCTAATACAGTGCCACCTGTAGCTCTAAAGGATCTATTTACTACACTATCATTGATTGGAAAACCAATTTTTTTTTGGGATTTAATATCTAAGGTTTTTTGTTTAATGCTATTTATATAATCTGACGAATGTGCTCTGCACAAAGTTTTTTCAGAGCAGAAATCAGGTTCGTAAAATTTATCTACTACATTTTGTTTTATTAAGTAATTTGCAAGTTCTCCAAACTTTTTAATTGGAAATTTATTATCATCGTTAATTTTAGCAACATAATCTATGTGATTGACTACTGGTAACATAATATTAATTGATCACTCTTTTAGGTTTACCATTAAAACAAGACTCCAAATTTTCAAACATTTGATTATAAAAATTCGAGTAATTTTCTGCTGTGACATATCCGAGATGAGGTAATATTAAAGCATTAGGGATAAACCTTAATTTGTGGTTTTCCGGTAATGGCTCATTGTCATAAACATCTATTCCTGCACCGGCAATTATTTTTTCAGAGAGAGCCAAGATTAAATCGGTTTCATTTACAATTGAGCCTCTTGAGGTATTTATTAAGAAAGAAGTTTTTTTCATTTTTTTTAACTCTTTTAAAGCAATGCAATTTTCATAACGCTCTCCACCCTGAACATGGATAGAGAGATAATCTGAATTTTCTATTATATGATCTTTTGTAACTGGCAAAACATTCAATTCTTTACACTTGTTGAGATCTAAATTTTCACTCCAGGCCATCAATTGCATACCAAAAGCACTCCCAATCTTAGCAACTGAGGTGCCAACTTTCCCTAAGCCAATTAAACCTAAAATTTTTCCCTTTAACTCTAAACCAACAGTAGTTTGCCAATAGCCTTGGTACATGTTATCTAATTCATTTTTGAAATTTCTTGCAAGTCCAAGCATCAAGGCAATAGTCAATTCTGCAGTTGAATTAATACTTAATTCAGTCCCACAAACAATTATTTTTTTATGGTTTACAGCATCCATATCTATAGCTTTATTTCTCATACCGCTAGTCATAATGTATTTTAATTTTGGTAAATCATTAATTATTTCTTTTGTAAATTTTGTTCTTTCTCTCATAATCAGCAGTGCTTCAAATTCTTTTAAATTTTCTACAATTTCTTCTTGACTTTTAAATGGCTCATGAAAAACCTTAATTTCAAATTTCTTTGATAATTTTTTTAAGTCAACAAATTCTTGTGAAATATTTTGATAGTCATCTAAAATTGCAACTTTAATCATTTTGTTTTTTTTTATTTGATAAATAAATACCTGAGAGGATAAACGAAGCTCCTATAAAATGGTAGAGCTCAAATTTCTCTTTAAATATTAAAATTGCTAGCACTGCACTTATTAGTGGCATTAGTTGGATGAACATTGTGGCCCTATTTGGTCCTACTATCACTATGCCCTTCTGCCAACAATAATAGGCTGCTAGAGCTGGAAACATTACCACATAAAAAAGAATTATAAAAAATGGTGTATTAAAGTTTGCCTCAAGGCCAATTGATTTTTCATAAAAAAACTGTGGTATTAAAAATAGAATTCCAACTGAAACCATCAATTGTATTAAAGTAAATTGTGAAAACTTAAAACTATGCTTTTTTAGTAATGTTGAATAAAGTGACCAACAAATAACGCAAACTAACATCCAGAGATCACCCTTATTAAAATTTAGTGACAAAATTTTATTTATATCTGCATTAGAAATAATTGAGCTTATCCCTATAACGGAAAACAGTAACCCAACTAATTGAAAAACATTTGTTTTATCTACTTTCATAAATGATGAGATAAGTATTGTTACCGCTGGGATAGCTGCAAGAACTAGGGCTACATTTATTACCTGAGTATAGTTCAATGCAAAATATACAACTGAGTTAAATGTACTTATCGTCATTAATCCCATAAAACTTATAACAATCAAATTTTTTTTAATGTAATTCCAATTATTGAAAATTTCTTTGTATGTAAATGGTATTAAAATTAACCAAACTGAGACCCATCTAAAAAAATTTAAAGTTAACGGAGGCACTTCGTATAGATGCGCGTATTTTCCAACTATAAAATTTCCTGACCAACAAAATGTAGCGAATACAAGTAAGGTATAAGCTAAATAATTTTTTGACAAATTAATCCTTAATTAAATCTTGACGAACTATATGGAGATAAATCTAAATTAGTTTTTTCACCAAGAATTATTTTGGATACTATTTTCCCTGAAATTGCTCCTAATGTCCATCCTAAATGATGATGACCGAAAGAATAGTAAACATTATTATAATTTTTTGATTTTCCAATTACTGGAAGAAAGTCAGGCAAAGTAGGTCTAAATCCTAACCATTCATCTTCGTGATCCTCATTTTCTGGCAAACCATTAAGCATGTCTTTTGCATTTAAAATTAAATTTTTAATTCTTGATTTAGAAAGAGGGTTTTCCAAACCTCCAAATTCAACTGTTCCCACAACTCTTAAACCTTGTTCCATAGGTGTTATTCCAAAGCCTCTATCAGCCCAAACAACTGGCCTAGATAATAATTTTGAATAATTTTTGAAATGTATGTGGTAGCCTCTTTCGGTATCTAAAGGAATTTTTTCATCTAGTTTATCTGTTAGCTTTTTAGAAAAAGCACCACAAGCAATAACGACTTTATCAAATATTAATTTATCATTTTCTGAAATCAAAATAGGTTTTTGATCTTTAAAATTAATATTTTTAATATTAGATTTCCTAAATTTTCCTCCTTTTTTAATAAAATCTGAAAATAATTTTTCAATAATTTTTTTGGGGTTTCTTGCATGTCGTGCGTATTCATAAAATACACCTCCGTCATAAAATGGTTTCAAATTAGGCTCCAAATCATGAACTTCTTTTGTATTTAATATTTTTTGTTTTACACCCAATTTATCTCTAATATTAATTTCTATTTTTCTACTTTTGATTCCCTTTTTTTCCCATACATACATAATTCCTTTTTTTTCAACTAGACCATCCAAATTAATATCTGCAAACAGTTCATCATATGCATTTAATGATATATCTAAAATCTGATGCATGTATTTAGCTGTATGCATCATTTTTTTTTCTGAACAACTCATTACAAATTTTGAGAACCAGGGAATCATTTTAATAAAATAATTCCATTTTAAAGCTAGTGGTCCTCTGCTACTTAATAGCATACCGGGCACATCAGACAAAACATCAGATCTGTTTAGTTGTAATGAAGCGTATGGTGAAAAATGTCCAGCATTACCGTATGATGCTGCACATCCTGGTTCGTCTTTATCAAATAATGTTACGTCAATGCCCTTCTTCTGAAGAAATAAAGCATTGCAAACACCCTGAATACCTGCTCCAATGATTGCAACTTCATTTTTTGACATCAGAATAATCTACATCAAGAGAAAAAAAAATTATCGCGACAAATTATGCGATAATCTGCTTTTGATAAATTTTCGTGCTCATTACAACACTAAAACCTATCATTGTAGCTAGCATTGAAGAGCCTCCGTATGACATTATAGGTAGTGGTGATCCTACAATTGGAAGTAGTCCTAAAACCATGCTCATATTGACTGTAACATAAACAAATATAGAGGATGCATAACCATAGCAAAATAATTTTCCAAAAAAACTTCTTGCAGATGTGCCAATCTTTGCAGTTCTATAAATTATTATAGCATACAATAAAAGTAACAGAACTGAGCCAATAAATCCCTGCTCCTCTGAAAATAAAGTAAAAATAAAATCTGTATGCTTCTCAGGTAAGAAATCTAAATAACTCTGTGTTCCTTTAAGAAAACCTTTGCCTGATAAACCTCCTGATCCAACAGCAATTTTTGATTGTATTATTTGATATCCTGAACCAAGTGGATCTCTATCAGGATTGAAAAAAGTTAATATTCTAAGTTTTTGATAAGGTTTCAAAAATGATATTACAAATGGTAAGGATATTAATAATACAAGTGAAGAATAAATAAAATATTTTGCATTAACACCTGACAACCACAATACAACTAAACCACTTATGCCAATTAATATTGAGGTACCTAAGTCTGGTTGACTAACAACTAACAAAATTGGTAAAATTAAAATTACTATCGGAACTATTAAATTTTTAAAATTATTAACTAAATGAATTTGTGTACGGTGGTAAAATTTTGCAAAGCACATTATAATTGCAACTTTCATTAATTCAGAAGGTTGAAGATTAATAAAATACAAGTCCACCCATCTTTGAGAACCAGATGCTTTTACACCATACAAAGAAGCCCAAATTAATAAACATAGAACTACAAAGTAAAAAATATAACCAATTGAGTGCCAAAGTTTCAAATTCACAAAGGAAAATATCAACATCATAGAAAAGAAGACTATAAATCTAATTATATGACTTTTTGTATGGTAAAGAACTGATCCTCCCTCTGTTGAATACATTGATAAGGAACTCACAAGTCCAAGGATTAATAAACAAAAAAGCAAAATATAGTCTAATGATCTAAGTTTTTGAAAAAAAGTGCTTTGTCCACTAAGTGCTGTTTCTTGAAACATTATATCTCTAGATTACTGCCGTTTTGTTTAATTTTTTCTCTTTCATCATGTCTATCTATTACAACTTTAAATAATTTTTTAGCTATTGGAGCTGCGGTCGAACCTCCAGATCCACCATGTTCTATAAAAACACTCATTGCATATCTTGGATTTTTGTAAGGTCCAAATGCAATATAAAGAGCGTGATCTCTATCCTCATAAGGAATTTGAGCAATATCTAAATCAAGTTCTCTTTGAGCCTCGGTAATTCTTTTTACCTGAGAAGTTCCTGTTTTTCCTGCAAACTGATACTTTTTATCCTCAATTCTTGAAGAATAAGATGTCCCTCCAAATTCATTTGTAGAAGCAAACATTGCTTCCAAAACAAATTTTATATTTTCTTTGTTTCTAAAAAGAGGGCTATATAAACTATCTTCTTGACCAGATGATGCTTTAAGGTCAACCAATGCATCATCGAATTCTGGGCCTTGTATTTTTTTTTCTAAATTTTTACTCATTTTAGATTTTATTTCCTCAAAAGTTAAATCTTCTTTATTTACAATCACTTTTGGATTTATCCTAAAACCACCGTTCGCTAATTGGGCAGTCATCAGACATAACTGTAATGGAGTAGTTTGGATATAACCTTGACCAATCCCTGTTATAAGTGTCTCACCAAGAACCCATCCTCTTCCAAGAGCATTTTTTTTCCATTCTGTTGAGGGAACTAGGCCATTTTTCTCCTCATTAAAGATATTGTTAAAGACTTTGTTGCCTAATCCGAATTTTTTTGCGGTTTTATTTAGACGATCAACTCCTAATCTTCTAGACATTTCATAGAAAAAAGTATCACATGAAACTTTAAGAGCATCTCTAAGATTGACTACTCCATGCCCTTTCTTTTTCCAACAGTTATATATTTGCCCATACATCTCAATTTTTCCAGAACAATTAACTTTAAAATTTGGGGAAATAACATTGTTTTCTAACGCTGATAGTGCAACGATTGGTTTTATTGTTGAGCCAGGAGGATACAATCCAGTAATAGATCTATTTATAAGTGGCTTTTTTGGATTGTTTCTAATATTTTCCCAGTCTTGATAACTTATTCCATACAAAAATAAATTTGGATCAAAAGACGGTGATGAGTGCATTGCAAGTATATCTCCAGTATATATATCCATAACACTTATCGACCCTGCTCTATCTTTTAAAAGCTCGTTGCACTTTTGTTGAATTTTTGTGTCAACTGTTAATCTTATTGATTTACCTTTTTGACCCTCTATGTGATCTATTTGGTTTATTCGTTTACCATATGCATTGACCTCGTATCTTTGAACTCCATTCATTCCTATTAAATCATTTTCTAAAGATCTCTCTAATCCAATTTTTCCAACTCTTAATCCTGGTACATGTCTCTTTTTAATTTCGTTGTTATTAATAAGATCGTTTTGACTTGCTTGTGCAACGTACCCTAAGAGATGGGTATAATTTTCATTGTAAGGATAGCTTCTTGCTACAGATAAAACTGGTTTGACACCTGACAGTTCATGTAAATAAAAATTAATTTTGACAAATTGATCCCAAGACAAATTTTCTGATACTATTAATGTTTCCCAGGGCTTTTGAGAATTTTTCTTTTTTATAATTTTGTTAAAAGTTTTCTGGTCGAGTTCTAATATGTCTTTTACTCTAATTATTAGACTATTAAAATTTTCAACCTGCTCAGGTATAATATGAAGTTGATAAACTTTTAAATTACCAGCAATTGTATTTCCAAAAAAATCTTGAAAATCTCCTCTAATGGGTGGGAGCTTCCACTCCCTCAATCGATTTTTATCTGACAAAGTTAAATATTTTTTATTTTGATTTATCTGAAGTGAAAATAATTGAGCAATTATTCCACCAAAAACAACTAGTTTAGCAGCAGATAGTATAAACATTCTTCTGCCAACTACGCTGTGTTTTCTGTAACTAGTATCTGAGCCACCACTAATCATTAGTTTTTCTAAGTAAATTTAAATAATAACCAAAAATATATGAAAAAAAATAATAGAACAAGAAAGTATATAAAACATTAAAAAGTAAATTGTAATATTGAATTTTAACATTAAAAAAAACTACTAGGATAGAATAAAAAATTGAATTTATGACTAAAATAGTAAAAAGAAAGAAAAGCCAATCTTTAATAAGACTAACTCTTAATGTGATATTTCTTAAATAAACCGCAAAAACACAAATAGATAAATAAGTAAAGCTACTAATTCCCAAAGGTAATCCAATTACAACATCATTTATAAGACCAGCAAAAAACACCAATACATAACTTAGTCTTCCTTCTCCCTTTAAGCTCCAATAAAAAATTAATATGTAAGGAAAGTTAAAAGAGAAATATTTTAAATTTAAATAATTAAAATCAAACTCATTTAGAACTGAGATATAAAGCAAAATAATTGGACCTAATGACAAAAGTTTTCTCGAAATTGGTATTTTGGATATGCTCATAAATTTAATTTACATTTTCGTATAAAACAATTTTTACTAATCTCAGCTGTGAAAAATTTGAGTGGAACAAAACATAACTCTCATTACTATCATCGATTATATTTATTTCGCCAACAGGTATGCCTGATTTAAATATACCTCCTGAGCCTGAGGTATAAATTTGATCACCTTTATTAATGATAAAATTCTCTATTTGTGAGTATTGTAGTTTTCCAAAATTTTCTCCTGTTCCTGTTAAAATAGATTGAACACTATTTGGTTCTACAGATACTGGCACTTTACTATTAAGGTCAGATAATAGTAATACTCTTGAAGTTAAATAATTGACTTCCACGATTTTTCCAATTAAGAACTCTCCATCTAAAACTGCCATTCCCAATTTAACCTCGTCTTTACTTCCCCTATTAACAATAATAGATTTAAGAAATGGGCTTTGTTTGTCTACCAATACCTTTGCTAAAATTTCAGAGGATATGTCCACTATGTCTTCTATTTTAGACTTTAACATTTTATTTTCAGATATTATATAGTTATTGGATAAGTTTTCTGCTTTTAATGCTTTAAATTCTTTTTTAAGTTTTTTATGATCTTTATACAAGTTGAAATGTGAGATTGTTAATCTGTAAGAACTTACAATAAAATTTTCTGGTACAGAAATTATAAAAGAAGCACGATAAACAATTTCATTTAAACCTGATTTCAAAAAAGTTATACCTTTAAAATTGTATTTGCTTAAGGTTAAGATAGTAATTGAAAAAAATAATAATACTATTAATGAAAATCTTTGCTTTGTTCCTTTTTTTAAAAAGGCAGATCTGATTGCAATTATGAAATCATCTCTGTTTATTTCCATTTTATCTTAATATTCAGATAGGACCGTTGAGAAAATCTCCTCTTGTTCTAAAGCTTTACCGGTTCCAACCGCTACACAAGCTAATGGATCATCAGCTATATGTACAGGTAATCCGGTTTCTTTTGAAAGTCTTTTATCTACATTTTTTAGTAAGGCTCCGCCACCTGTTAATGTTAGACCCATATCAACTAAATCTGCTGATAATTCTGGAGGAGTGTTTTCTAATGCATCTTTAATTCCGTTAATCATTTCTCTCAAAATTGGATTTAATGCCTCAACTGTATCTTCCTCAGTAATATTTACTTCCTTTGGAGTGCCAGACCTAAGATCTCTACCCTTTACAGCGTAAGTGTTGTTATTAGTTGCAATAGCTGTACCGATCTCTTTCTTTATTTTTTCTGCAGTGCTATCTCCGATCATTAAATTATATTCTTTTCTCATATAGTTTGCTAGGGCATTGTCCATTGCATCACCTGCAACTCTTAGTGAGTTAGAGTAAACCACTCCACCCAATGACATAACGGCAATCTCAGTTGTTCCGCCTCCAATATCTATAACCATAGAGCCAGTTGCCTCAGATATTGGTAATCCTGCTCCAATTGCTGCAGCGATTGGCTCTTCAATTAATTGTACCCTTCTTGCTCCAGCAGCAAGTGCACTATCTTGAATAGCTTTTCTTTCGACTGGAGTTGATCCAGTTGGTACACAGATTAAAATTCTTGGATTTGCAAAAGTACTTCTTTTATGAACTTTTTTTATAAAATGTTTTATCATTTCTTCAGTGACTACAAAATCAGCAATAACCCCATCTCTTAATGGTCTAATAGCTTGAATATTTCCAGGTGTTCGCCCCAACATTGTTTTAGCTTCATCACCAACTGCTAAAACAGATTTTTTTCCTTTGTTATCAACAACTGCTACAACTGAGGGCTCATTAAGCACTACTCCTTTGCCTTTTAAAACTACTAGAGTATTTGCAGTGCCAAGATCGATCGCCATATCTTGACTCCATATACTTGTTAATTTTGTAAATACAGACATTTTATATTCCTTTCACTTTTTGGTGTTTAATACTGTCATTCATTGATTTCTTCTCTCGTTTAATTATCATTTTATTTAATGCATTCAAATATGCGTTAGCTGAAGCAACAAGTGTATCTGTATCTGCAGATTGACCAACTGTTGTTCTATCGTTTTCCTCAATTTTCACACTCACTGTGGCTTGTGCATCAGTACCCTCTGTTACAGCATGAACTTGATATAGTAGTAATTTCATTTCGTGTGGATACAAAGCTTTTATACATTTGAATGTTGCATCGACAGGCCCATCTCCAGTTTGTGATGTTTTTTTTATTTCACCAAAAACATCAAGTGTCATATCTGCTTTTTGAGGCTCACCAGTCCCAGCGAAAACTTTAAGTGATTTTAAGTTTATTCCGTTTATTTTGTTGTCAACAATTAAGCTATCATCTACCAAAGCAAGTATATCCTCATCGTAAATATGTTTTTTTTTATCGGCTAAAATTTTAAATTTTCCAAATGCATTTTGAATTACATCATCAGTTAAATCTGTATAACCAAGATCACTTAACTTATCTTTAAAAGCATGTCTTCCTGAGTGTTTACCCATTACTAAAGAAGTTTTCTTAACACCAACACTTTCTGGTGTCATGATTTCGTAAGTCTCTCTGTTCTTTAGCATGCCATCTTGATGAATACCTGACTCGTGTGCAAAAGCATTTTTACCAACAATCGCTTTATTAAATTGAACTGGGAAACCAGTAGCATTTGATACAATCTTAGATGCTTTGCTAATAAGTTCAGTCTTAATACCTGTTTCATATGGCATTAAGTCATTTCTTGTTTTAATTGCCATTACAATTTCTTCAAGTGCTGCATTTCCAGCCCTCTCACCAATACCATTAATTGTACATTCAATTTGTCTTACACCTGCTGATAGTCCAGCTAAAGCATTCGCAACAGCAAGTCCTAAGTCATTATGACAATGGGCAGATATAATAGCTTTGTCTATATTTGGTACTTTATTTTTAATTTGAGTTATTGTTTTTGCAAACTCCTCAGGTATTGAGTAGCCTACTGTATCTGGTATATTTATCGTTGTAGCTCCACATTTAATGGCTAATTCAATTGTTTTACACATAAAATCTAAATCTGTTCTAGTTCCATCTTCGCATGACCACTCTACGTCATTTGTAAATTTTCTTGCGTAAGTTACGCTGTCTTTTATAGCGTCTAGAACTTGATCATTTGTCATATCTAATTTATGTTTCATATGAACAGGGCTAGTAGAGATAAAAGTATGAATTCGAAATCTTTTTGCGTGTCTTAACGACTCGTTACACGCATCAATATCTTTTCTTAAAGCTCTAGCTAAACCACAAGGTATCGAATTTTTAATTTCTTTACTAATTTCAGATACTGCTTCAAAATCTCCTGGTGACGAAATTGGGAAGCCAGCCTCAATTATATCTATTCCCATTTCATCAAATACTCTAGAAATTTGAATTTTTTCCTCAACACTCATTGATGCTCCAGGAGATTGTTCTCCATCACGCATAGTCGTATCAAATATAAATACTTTATCTTTATCACTCATAATTTTTGTAAATTATTTTTTTGGATAATACAATCTCTAGCAGAGATTGCAAAACAAAATAGTCAATTATGGATTTTATATGTTATTTTTAACTCTTATCGCTATCAACCAATTTCTTTTTGGAAATCCATGGCATCATTGCTCTAAGATTTTTTCCAACTTTTTCTACTGGGTGCTCAGCTAACTTTTCTCTTATTTTAAGAAAGTTTTTTTGACCATTCTTGCACTCATCCATCCACTGTTTAGTAAACTTGCCAGATTGAATATCATCTAGAACTTCTTTCATTCTTTTTTTTGTTTCTTCTTTATTAATAATTCTAGGTCCTGACATATACTCTCCATACTCAGCTGTGTTTGAGATAGAATAATTCATATTTGCTATTCCACCTTCATAAATCAAATCAACGATAAGTTTGACTTCGTGAACAGTTTCAAAATATGCCATTTCTGGTTCGTAACCTGCTTCTACTAAAGTTTCGTATCCATTTTTAATTAATTCAACTAACCCTCCACATAAAACGGTTTGCTCACCAAAAAGATCAGTTTCAACTTCATCTTTAAATGTTGTTTCAATAATTCCAGATCTTCCTCCACCTATTGCAGATGCATAAGACATTGCTAAATCTCTAGCACTACCAGATCCATTTTGATGAACTGCAAATAAACATGGAACTCCCCCTCCTTTTTCATATTCACTTCTTACTAAATGACCTGGCCCTTTAGGAGCAACCATAAAAACATCTAAATCTTTTCTAGCTTTAATTAAATCGTAATGAACATTTAAACCATGAGCAAATGCAATAGAGGTTCCTTCTTTAACTCTTTGCTCAATATGGTTTTTATATATTGTTGCTTGAAGTTCATCTGGAGTAAGTATCATTATAACATCAGCCCACTCTGCTGCATCAGATAAGTTCATTACTTTTAAACCTTTTGACTCTGCTTTCTCTTTGCTGGTGGATCCATCTCTTAAAGCTACTACCACCTCTTTAACTCCGCTATCTTTTAAATTTAGTGCGTGCGCATGACCTTGGCTTCCATATCCAAATATTGCTATTTTTTTTTCTTTTATTAATTTTACATTAGTATCTTTTTCATAAAACATTTTCATTTTAATTCTCCTTTATTTAAAAATTTCTGATCCCCTTGTCATAGCTACTGCACCTGTTCTGGACACACTAACTAATCCAAATTTTTTTAAATTTCCCATTACAGTATCTATTTCTCTTCTTAATGCAGTTATTTGAAGAACAACTGATTTTTGAGTTTTGTCTAATACTACTGGATTAAATTTTTTGCAAACTTTTAATGCTTTATTTCTTTTAGAAGTATTCCCAACAAGTTTTAATAAAGCCATTTCCTTAAATATAATTTTTTTGTCACCTCTCATAAAATCTGCAACTTTATGAACTGGTACAAGTTTGCCTAACTGTAATTTAATCTGTTCAATTACCTGGGGTGTTCCTGTAGTTACAATAGTTATCCTTGATATATTTCTTTTAGGATCAACCTCTGCAACAGCTAAAGACTCTATGTTATATCCTCTGCCGGAGAATAGACCCACTACTCTAGCTAAAACCCCGGCCTCATTATCTACCCATACTACTATTATATGTGTATCTAGTTTTCCTTTTTTGCCGGGATCGCTATAAGCTGATTTAGATTTAGTCATTAGACTAAAGTTTTTCCTTTTCCTGTGATTTTATTTTCTTTTTGATCGTTAGGACCCAACAACATTTGATTATGAGGTTTGCCTGAAGGAATCATTGGAAAACAATTTTCTTCTTTATCTACTAAACAATCAAATATTACAGGTTTTTTAACGTCAATCATTTCTTGGATTTTTCGATCTAATTCATCTGGAGTTTTCGCTCTTATTCCAATACATCCGTAAGCCTCTGCAAGTTTTACAAAATCTGGGAGAGCTGCTGTATAACTTTCCGAATAATTTTTTTCATGAAGTAATTCTTGCCATTGTCTTACCATGCCCATGTACTCATTATTTAATATAAATATCTTTATTGGTAAATTATACTGAACAGCTGTAGACATTTCTTGCATTGTCATAAGAACTGAAGCTTCTCCTGCAATATCAACTACTAATTTATTTGGATGAGCTATTTGTACTCCAACTGCTGCTGGCAAACCATAACCCATTGTACCAAGCCCACCTGATGTCATCCATCTATTTGGTTTATCGAATTTATAATGTTGAGCGGCCCACATTTGATGCTGTCCAACCTCAGTTGTAATAAATGTATCTTTATTTTTAGTCAGCTCATACAATCTTTGAATTGCGAATTGAGGTTTTATTGTTTTATCACTATTAATAAAGTTTAGAGAATTAACAGATCTCCATTTTGCAATTTGCTCCCACCACTTTGAAACATTTTGTTTATTAGACTTTAAAAAATTTGGTTTATTTTTTTTTATTGTTTTTATTAATAACAAAATTACATCTGAAACATCGCCTACGATTGGAAGATCTACTTTTACGTTTTTATTTATAGATGATGGATCTATATCTATATGGACTTTTTTAGATTTAGGAGAGAACTCATCAATCTTTCCTGTTATTCTATCATCAAATCTTGCGCCAACATTAATCATAAGATCACAATCATGCATTGCATTATTAGCTTCATAAGTTCCATGCATACCTAGCATTCCTAAAAATTGACTATCATCTCCTGGATAAGAGCCTAAACCTTGAAGTGTTGAAGTTATTGGAAAACCTGTGATTGATACTAACTCTCTTAAATGCTCACTTGCATTCGGGCCTGAATTAATTACTCCACCTCCTGTATAAAATATTGGTTGTTTTGCTTTACCCATCAATTCAATAATTTTGTCTATATCTTTTTGTGAAAATCTATTATTTGATTTTCCATTAAGTTTTTTTTGTTTTTTAAAATTTGGGTATTTAGCTTTTTGAAATTGAATATCTTTTGGAATATCAACTAAAACAGGCCCAGGCCTTCCGGTAGTTGCAACCTCAAAAGCTTTATGAATTGTTTTTGCTAAATCCTTAATATCTTTCACTAACCAATTATGTTTAGTGCACGGTCTAGTTATTCCTGTAGTATCACATTCTTGGAAAGCATCAGTGCCAATTAAATGTGTTGGAACTTGTCCTGAAATACAAACTAGTGGAATTGAGTCCATATATGCATCCGTTAAAGCAGTGACAACATTTGTTGCACCTGGGCCAGACGTAACTAAAACTACACCAGGTTTTCCACACGACCTTGCATAACCTTCTGCGGCATGTCCTGCGCCTTGCTCGTGTCGAACAAGTATGTGTTTAATGCTATCGTGATTTTTTAATTCATCGTAAATTGGTAGTACGGCGCCACCAGGGTAACCAAAAATAAATTCAACTTTTTGATCCTCCATACATTTAAAAACTATTTCTGCACCTGTATATAATTTTGACATTTAACCAATCTAGCTGAAGTTGTACTGATTGGTCAAGTTTAACTAATCTTTTTTAGATAAGAATTTAGATTGTTTGGAGCAATCTTCTGCCAGTCTTTCATATGACCCCTAGCCCAAGTCATCTGCCTTTTAGCATATTGCCTGGTTTTTATGGTAATTTTTTCTTTTACAAGACTCAAATTGGTTTTATCTGATTTTAATTCGTTAATTTCTCTAATTCCAATTATGTTAAATGAACTATTCGCTTTTTTTACTTTTAATTTGTTGAATCTCTTTACTTCTTGAATAGCTCCTGCTTTGATCATTTTATCTACCCTTCTTGATAGACTTTTAACAACTTCATCTCTTGAAATATCAATAAATATTTTCTCAAATTCCTTATTTTGAAAATGAATTTTTGTATTCTTAAACCAAGTATATAAAGATTTATTTGTTTGATTATAAACTTCGTAAGCTCTGATAGATCTATTTCGATCATTAATATTAATATTATTTTTACACAAAGGGTCTAATTTTATTAATCTTTTATAAAAATTTTTTTGTCCGATTTTTTTTTGTAACATTCTTGCTTTATCTCTATTTTCTTTACTAATCTTTGGTATTTTTGCTAAACCATCAACTAAAGACTTGAAATAAAGACCAGTGCCACCAACTATTATTGGCACTTTTTTTCTTTTTTGGATTTCTGAAATTTTTGTTAGACATTTTTTTAACCACTGACCTACTGAAAAATTTTTTTTAACACTTAGAAAACCATATAAATGATGCTTAATATTTAATCTATCTTCTTTACTTGGTCTTGCATTTAAAATTTTTATTTCTTTAAATATTTGCATACTATCAGCATTGATAATTTCGCCATTGATTTTTTTTGCGACGCTGAGTGCAAATTTTGATTTACCTGATGATGTGGGTCCTGAAATTAAAATTATTTTGGACTTTAGGTCCATATTAATCCAATTTTACGCCGATATATCTTTTTTGATTTTGATTGTTAAATATTGCAATTAATATAGTTTTATTTTGTGACTTTAAAGCTAAGTTAACTAAATTATTTAATTGATTAGCAGACTTGACTTTTCTTTTACCAGCTTCAACGATTATGTCGTTTACTTTTAGATAGTTTATTGGACTATCTGGTTCTATTTTAGTAATTACTAAACCTGATATATTTGGTGGTAGTTGTCTTTTAATAATATCTTCTTTTGTTGTTGGTCTAACCTCAATTTTTAGAGCATTTATAATCTCAACCTTTGGAATATTTGGAGTTTCAGCTTTAAAATCTTCCGAAGTTTCAAGTCTGCCAAGAGTAATTGTTTTTGTTGTTTCTTTTTTATTTCTCCATACTTTTAATTTAACAACTTTACCGACTTTTGTTTGAGCAACAATTAATGGCAATTCTTGCATTTCATTAATTTTTTTTCCGTCAAATTCTAGTATTATATCACCATCTTTAATTCCTCCTTTGTCTGAAGGACTTCCTGGAGCCACACTTGCAACCAATGCACCTCTTGCTTTTCCTAATTTTTCAATTTCTGCAATTTCTTTAGTAACGTTTTGTATTCTGACACCAAGCCATCCTCTTTTAGTCTCACCAAACTCAATTAGCTGATCTATAACTTGTTTTGCGCTGTTTGATGGAATTGCAAAACCAATACCAATTGATCCTTGTTGACCAAGTATTGCTGTATTTATTCCTATAACATCGCCATCCATATTGAATAAAGGTCCACCTGAGTTCCCTGTATTAATCGATGCATCTGTTTGAATAAAATCTTCGTATCTAGATAATCCTATATTTCTATTTCTTGCTGAAATAATTCCTGAAGTAACTGTACCTCCTAGGCCAAAAGGATTTCCAATCGCGATAACCCAATCACCAATTCGTGCTTTATCAGAATCTGCAAACTCAACTGGTTTAAACTTATCATCAGATTTTATTTTTAATACCGCAACATCTGATAGTGGGTCTGCACCAATTATTTCTGCTTTATATTCTTTGTCATTACTAAACCTAACTACTATATCTTCAGCACCTTTTATTACATGATTGTTTGTTATAACAGTTCCGTTGCTATCTATTACAAAACCTGAACCTAATGCGCTTGCCTTTCTTTTTTGGGGTGAACCAAATTCTTTAAACATATCTCCAAATGGCGATCCTGGAGGAAATTCAAATGGGAAAGGATTTGTATTCTGTACTACAGTTGTTGTGGTTGAAATATTTACCACCGACGGCATTAACCTCTCTGCTAGATCAGCAAAAGATACTGGTCTATCTTGAGAGTTTGTTGGTAAAATTGATGTTATTGAAAACAATAATACCAAGATAAAATATTTTTTTAACATTACCCTCATAAAACTTTCATATACCAAATGATTAAAAAGCCAACCAATGCAAATACAAAGCCTCCAAATCTTAGTTGGGAGTCTTTTATCAACTTTAACTTTTCTAACATATTTCTCATTTTTGAGGGAAATAAGGCATATAAAGCTCCTTCTATAAATAAAAATAGTCCTAAAGCGACTATTATTTCTCTCATAGTTTTACTGGTTTGTTTGTTTCGCTTTTATGTCTCCAAAGAATTTGAAAAATTCGCTATCTGGAGAAAGAATTAGTGAAGTCTCTCCTCCTATCAGAGCTTTTTCATAAGCTTGCATTGCTCTATAAAAAGCAAAGAATTGAGGGTCTTGTCCAAAAGCATCCGCAAATATTTTATTTCTTGTTCCATCTCCTTCACCCTTCATAATCTGAGATTTTTTTTCTGCATCTGCAAGTATTACAGTAACTTCTTTGTCTGCGGTTGATGTTATTGTTACCGCCATTTCTGCACCTTTGGCTCTAAATTCCTTTGCTTCTCTCTCTCTTTCAGTTTGCATTCTTCTATAAATAGCATCACTGTTCGCTTGTGGAAGATCTGCTCTCTTTATTCTTACATCTACTATTTTAATTCCGAAATTTTTAGCTTCATTATTTACGCCTTCTTGAATTAGGGACATTTGTTTTGTTCTATCTTGTGATAATAGAGTTTGTAATTCTTGTTGACCTAATACATTTCTTATTCTTGAATTTATAATTGTGGATAGTCTTGATCTTGCAACTCTTTCATTGCCAACTGATATATAAAATTTTAGTGGATCCACAATTTGAAATCTTGCAAAAGCGTCAACTATTAAACGTTTTTGATCAGATGCGATCACTTCCTCAGGTGGTGTATCTAAATTTAAAATTCTTTTATCAAGATATACAACATTCTGGATGAATGGTAATTTAAAATTAATACCAGGTTTTAAAATAATTTTTTTTGGATCACCAAACTGTAAAACAATAGCTTGATTGATTTCTTTAACTATAAAAATTGAGAAAAATGCTGTGACAGCTAAAACAATTATAATTGGTAACGCAAATTTTTTCATATTAATTAGTTTTCTTTTTTAATTCTGGTAATGGCAGATAAGGAACAACACCTGAACCTGAGTCTTTATCTATTATTACTTTATCTATATCAGCAAGAACTTTCTCCATTGTTTCTAGATACATTCTCTCTTGTGTTACTTCTTTTGCTTTCGCGTATTCGGTAAAAATTGATAAAAATCTACTTGCTTCACCCTCTGCTTTTGCAACAACCTCTTTCTTATATGCTTCAGCAGCTTGAAGTATTTTTGCAGCTTCACCTCTTGCTCTTGGAATAACATCATTTGCATAAGCCTCAGCTTCATTTTTTGATCTCTCCATGTCTGCTCTTGCTGCTTGAACATCTCTAAATGCATCGATAACTTGATCTGGTGGGTCTGCTTTTTGTGTTTGAACTTGCGTGACTTGTATTCCACTCTGATATTCGTCTAAAATTTCTTGAATAATTGTTTCTGTTTCTTGTTCTATAACTGATCTTCCTTCAGTTAAAATTGGTTGAATATTGCTTTTAGCTATCACTTCTCTCATTGCTGTTTCCGCAGCTGCTTTTACTGTTCCCTCTGGATCTTGAATTTTAAATAAAAATTTTCCTGCATCTTTAATTACCCAAAATACAGAAAAATCAATGTTAACAATATTTTCGTCTCCTGTTAACATTAAACTTTCTTCTGGTACATCGGCTACTACACCTGAACTAAATCCTGAATCTCTTTCTGATCTAAAACCAATATCAATTCTATTAACTTTTGTAACCTTAGGAGTTATAACACTCTCAATTGGAAAAGGTATGTGATAATTCAAACCTGGTTGAGTTGTTGTAACAAATTTTCCAAATCTTAAAACAACGCCCTGCTCA
The DNA here is from genome assembly GCA_902585415.1 of uncultured Pelagibacteraceae bacterium. Lineage (GTDB taxonomy): Bacteria > Pseudomonadota > Alphaproteobacteria > Pelagibacterales > Pelagibacteraceae > Pelagibacter. The sequence continues at coordinate 4,577 of CACIDN010000003.1, read as the reverse complement.
TCTGGCAAAACACGATATAAACCACTTAAAGCATAGATTATTAATAAAATTGAAAGTCCAAAAATTAATGGCTTACCACCTTTAGATGCACCGCCAGGTAAAAACTTATTTATTTTATCTTGCAAAGTTTTAATAATCTCGTCTATGTTTGGAGGTGTTGGACCTCTTCTTCCTGAACCATTTCCACCGCCACCTGGAGGAGATCCCCAAGGGCTACCACCTCTACTTTTAAAATCATTGACCATGCACTTTATATAGTGTCTTTGTTGGGAAAAACAAGTTTAGTATGTTAAAAGAATCATTAAAAAATCGGACTTAATGTAGCAATGATTGGAAAACCTTATAAAAAAACATTTGTTAAAAACCCAATTACTGGTACTAAATTTACAATCGCGATCTCGAGTGCCAAAGGTGGTGTAGGAAAATCTACTTTTGCAACAAACCTTGCATTGGCATTAAAAAATTTGGGTTGCAAAGTAGGGTTGCTAGATGCTGATATTTATGGTCCTTCTTTACCAAAGCTTTTTTCAATTAATCAAAAACCCGAAAGTGATGGTTCAAATTTAAAACCCATTGTTAAATATGACATACAATGTATGTCGATTGGTTTCTTAACTGATGAGCAAACTCCAATGATTTGGAGAGGTCCAATGGTAACTAGCACTATAAAAACTTTTGCACAAAAAGTAAGCTGGAACAATCTAGATTTTATTATTGTAGATATGCCTCCAGGTACAGGAGATACACAACTAACATTTGCGCAAGAAATAGAGATGGATGGAGCTATAATTGTTTCAACTCCCCAAGAACTTGCACTTCAAGATGTAAAAAGAGGGATAAGGATGTTTGATAAATTAGGTGTTAAAATTATAGGTCTTGTGGATAATATGAGCTTTTTTAAGGGAGAGGGTGGAAAAAAATATCCTATTTTTGGAGAAGGCGGGGTTAAAAGAACCGCAGAAGAATTCAGTAAAGAATTTTTATGTGAAATTCCAATTGATCCCGAGGTTGGTAAGGCAGGTGATCAAGGGAAGCCAATTGTTGAGAGCAATCCAGATAATAAGATTTCTAAAATTTATTTAGATATTGCAAAAAAAATTAAGTCTTCTTTTATTGAAAATTAATTTTATTTTAAAGTATAGACTTTTAAATAAATACCATATTCGGGATCATCAGCAAAAAAGTCTAAATTACTGGTTACATCAAAATTTAAGTTGTTACGTTTGCTTTTATAGGAGATTTCAGTTGTAGTTTCTTGAACAGAAAGAGCGTAAGATGAATTGTATGATGCTCTATAATCTCCTGCAATTACAAAATTATCATTATAACTGCCTCCTGTAGTTTGGTCTCTAGTATACTTTGTCATTAAATTAAAACCACTATCTGTAATTAAATCGAAACCTATTCCAGTATGTACACTGTGGGTGGCATTATTAATATTATCTAAAGTGTATTTATCTCCACTTGATGAATATGAAAATTTTTGTTTTGTTGACGGGCTCATATCAGCAGAGTAATTAAAATCAAAATAAGGTAAAAAAGTCTTATTTTTTAAATCAAATTTTTTATCAATATTAGCACCAACTGAGGTAATAAAATTTCCAATGTACTGATCTTTAAATTTCAAATTTAAACCTGTAGCACCTGTTTCTGTATATTCTGCAAAGTGTGTTACACCGTAGTCTATCTTTATTTTAGGTGTAAAATTTAAGTTATTTTTTGAAAGAGTATCTCTTAAACTAAAAGAGCCATAAATTTGCTCACCAGACCTCTCACCATTAGTTGAAGTAGAACCACTATTATTAATTAAATCAGAATTTATGAAACTTAAACCTAATAAGTGATCAGTAAATCTTTCTTCTCCTTTTGGTTTGGTCTCATAAAAAGTCAGACCAAATGTACTCATATTTAATCCACTTCCAAGGTCTCCCACATCAACATCATCACTTCCAAATCTTAATGCAATACCTCTCATTATGTTATCTTTGCCTCTTTTATCCGCACCTAGCGTGATTGCTGAAGTATTGATATTTTTTGAGGATGAAACAGAGGTATCACCTATTCGACCTACACTAATTGTTCCCTCGCTCCATAGAGACCAGCTAGAATTTTCATTATCGGTGTTTGAAGAATTATAATTAGATAAATAAACTGGTAGCAACGTTTTTGATAAAGAGTTTAAAATTTCATTATTAAATTGAAATTTAATATTTTGATTAGTTAAATTTCCCCTACTGTTGTTCCTTCTTAACCATTGCATACGATTGATCACTGGATATGTGGTATGTTGTATTAATTTTTTTGCGCTTTCAGATTGAGTTTCTATTGATGCCACATCATCTTTATTGCTTGTTGGATCAATACATTTAACTACTCCAAAACCACATGTTACATTATATTCGTGAATATCGGATGTACTAGTTGAAGTAAAATCTACTATAAACATTTTTGAACCATCATTGTTAAATGTTATTCCAGATATCTTGAGAACTTGATCTGACACATTTTTTCTACCTTCGAAAGTCACATCTGATAAATCAAAAGAATTTGACAAAGTAAATTCGGTTATTTTTGTATTATTTGTTACATACATTTTAGAACCATCAGAACTAAATGCTAAACCATTTGTTTTATTTGTATTACCTACAAGTACTTTAAGAGTTTTGCTATCTGAGCCAGTATATGTTGTAACTAAAGTATGATTTGATATATCAAATGGACTTAAAAGAGTATATTGTTTGATGGAATGATTGCTGCCTGCTTGATCATACAAAAAAACTTTTTTTCCGTTATTACTAAATTTCAAATCTCTCAGATTGGTAGTTTCAAAATCTTTACTGCCAGTATTAGTGCAAGTCGAAATATCGTAAGCTGTGGTTAAAGTAAATATTTCTACATCTTGAGTAGCATCATCTACTAAAAAAAATTTAGTTCCGTCAGAGTTAAATATTACTTTTAATCCATCGCCTGCGAACCCTTCAGTGCAAGTGCTTCCTGCTAAAAGAGTTGCTTCTGAAATATCAAAAGGAGTACTTAATGTATATTGAATTATTCTATTTGCCGATGCACCTACAACATACATTTTTGTTCCATCGGAATTAAAAGTTACACCATGAGGAATGTTCTGACCATTGGCACCATTTGCTGGAACATCAATATCATCAACAAATGAGATTGCTCCAAAAGCGTTAATGTTCACAAATAACAAGAATATTGTAAAAGCTATTTTTCTTAAAAGTTCCATTTGTTGCTTTGGTTTTTTTTAAGAACTATATCAATTTATCTTTTAATTCCAAAGCCAACATAAGCTCATTCCACTCCCTTTTTGAAAGGCCTGATTGCTCAGGATTTATTTTTTCACCACTTATTAATTTTTGAATAATTATTTTACCTTTTGATGATACTTCTGTACCACCTACTCTATAATCCATAAACGCTTCATAAGTTGTTGGCACCCATCTTTTTAAAGTATCTAACATAACATCTGCGTAAGCTCTAATTTCATATTGAGCATGGTGATCAGCTCTTAATCTTAAAAAATTCATTAAATTTAAAAGATCAGTTTTCCAATACCATTGTGTATAAGTATTTAAAGTTAAATTCATTCTAGCAAGCTCTCTTGCAAGTCCTGTTTCATTTTCATCAACTATTGAGCCGTCATATCTTTCATTTAACATTGTTTCATAATTTTCATATGTTCGCTCAGCATCATTTTTTAAAAGGTTTAAAACTTTTTTAGCTTGTTCTCCTTGAAGAATATCTCCTCTACCTTGTCTGTTACTTTTTGATTGTGCAGCTAAGTGTTCATTCTTTGGTAAATAAAATTCTTTGTCTAAAATTGAATAACGTGCTGAGTATTCATTAACATTTGCTGTTCTATGTCTTATCCATTGTCTAGCTATAAAAATTGGAAGCTTTACATGGTATTTAATTTCACACATCTCAAATGGTGTACTGTGCCAATGACGCATTAAATATTTTATTAGTCCGCTATCTGTAGAAACTTTTTTTGTACCCTTTCCATATGATACCCTTGCTGCTTGAACTATTGACGTGTCATCGCCCATATAATCTATAACTCTAACAAACCCATGATCTAAAACGGAAATTGCATCATAGAGGATTTTCTCAAGTTCTGGGGCAACTACTCTTTTAGTTTTGTTTTCCTGGGATTGTAAATCCTTTATTTCCTGCTCTTGTTCTATTGTAAGTTTCATGAATTATTTATTGAATCTAATATAATTGCTTTTATATTATTAGTGTTGGTTTTCCAACTACGACGATAAACGAATTTCGTAATAAACATTGCGGACGTGGGGGCAGTACCCACCACCTCCACCAAAAATTTACAACTTATGGGGGTGAACTAGGATCGACGGATGTCTAAAAGTCTTTCTTTCGTTCGGAATAGTTCCACCGTAACGGGCTATTTATAATTGCAAATGATAAATTTGCTCTTGCTGCTTAATTAATTTATTAGTTAAGTAACGGGGTCTTGGGGCACCTGGCAACAGAACGCCCCCTTTTTTTTTATTATTAACGTTAATTTTTTAAAAGAGTATTTGAGATATATTGTT
>CACIDN010000002.1 GCA_902585415.1 uncultured Pelagibacteraceae bacterium | reverse complement strand
ACTGGAATCCTGAGACCTTAATAAAAAGGATTAAGAATAACGATAAAAGACCAATAATAAAAGGATTAGATAATATTGAGATTAAAAAGTTGATCAATGAAAGAAACAAAATTTACTATTTTTCAGACTTTAAAATAATTTGTGAAAGTTTAAAGAAAGCCGAAATAGTAGATAAAATTATTAAAAAATGTAAGAAAAATGAAATTATTTGTTAAGACAAGATATAGAAAATATCCAATTTATTTTGTTGCTAACAGTCATATTAATTTTAAAAAAATTTTAATTAAAAATAATATTAATACAAAAAAATTGATGGTTGTCCATGACAAGAATATTCCAAAAAATATTATTAACAAATTTAAACATACATTAAAAGAGGGTGAAAATATTTTCCTTGCGCTTAAAATTAATGAAAAGATAAAAAATTTAGATACAATTAAAAAATTATTAAATATTTTAGGAAAAAATAATTTTAATAGAAATGATACCATGATTTGTATTGGGGGTGGTATTGCAGGTGATATATGTGCCTTTGCTGCAAGTATTTACAAAAGAGGAATAAAATTTGTTAACATTCCAACAACCTTATTAAGCCAAGTAGACTCCTCAATAGGAGGCAAGACTGGAATAAATAATTTTTCTGGTAAAAATATGATTGGAACTTTTTGTCAACCTAATGTTGTAATTACTGATATTACGTTTCTTAAATCACTTCCGAAAAGAGAGATGATTTGTGGATATGCAGAAATATTAAAACATGCTTTAATTAGTGACAAAAAATTTTTTATTTTTTTAAAGAACAACTTTAAAAATATTTTAAATTTAAGTCCAAATATAACTAAGAAAGCAATTTTTAAGAGTTGCAAAATAAAAAAAAGTATTGTGGAAAAAGATGAGAGAGAGGTCAATTTAAGAAAAACATTAAATTACGGTCATACCTTTGCTCACGCATTTGAGTCTACTCTAGGATATACGAATAAATTAAATCATGGAGAGGCAGTTCTGCTAGGTATTTTAGCGGCGTCAAAATTTAGTAACAAAGAGGGATTTCTTCCAAAAAGTGAGCTCGAATTGATAAAGAGTCATATTAAAGAATTAAAATATAATAATTTAAAAAAATATTTTAATAAAAAAAGTATTAAGAGAATTTCAAATTTTATGGCTAAAGATAAAAAAAATTACAGTAAAAATATTAATTTAATTTTATTAAAAAAAATTTCAAAACCACTTTTGAATAATGTTTATCCCAAAATTAAAATTGAAAAATTTTTAAATACACTAATTAATAAATAATTGAACGGAATGTATATGTTCATTTAATTCTTTATTTATAATAGAAAAAATATACTTGTTTGATTCTAATTTTTTTTTTGATCTAAGTTCTATAGAGTCGATTTTAATCTTTAAATGAAATTTTTTTGAGTCAAAATTTTTATGTTTTTTGTGCAAAAATGTTTTATCTTCAATTATAATTTTTTCGCATTTAATTTTATCACAAATTTTTTTTTTTACTATTTCTATTAAAATATTTATTTCCATATAAAAATTATATAATAATAATTTAATGAAAACTATTTGTGATTGGCATAATTGTAATAAAATTGGAGAGTACAAGGCTCCAGTAGAGAGAGATAACAGCAAAAAATATAGGTTACTGTGTTCAGAACATATTAAAGAATTTAACAAAAATTGGAATTATTTTGAAAACATGAATGACACAGAAATTTTAGAATTTATTAAAGCCGACATGACTTGGCATAAGCCAACCCAAAATTTTAGTGCGCAAGACAATTTTTTTAAAATATTATGGAACAATGCTTTGAATGAAAATTTAGATAAAAATGGGTTTGATAAAAGTAATTCAAAGTCATTAAATTTTAATTTCACCAACAAAGATTTAAAGGCTTTTGATATTTTGGGCTTAGATGTGACTAAAAACTGGAAAATTATAAGATCAAAGTTTAAAAAACTTGTTAAAAAATTTCATCCTGATAAGAATGCAGGAAACAAAAAATTCGAAGAAAAACTTAAAGTAATAACATTAGCTTATACGCAACTAAAAAGAGCTTTGAAAAAATGAGTAATGAACTAAATATAGTACCAAGTATAAAATTGTCAGTAAAACAAACATTTGGATTTGATAGCAATTTAGAAGTAGATGCATTTGAAAAGAAAAATGAGTTTGTTCCAGAAATAGATAAAAATTATAAATTTGATAAAGATACTACAACTGCAATATTGTCTGGTTTTTCTTTTAACAAAAGAGTTCTAGTCCAAGGATATCACGGAACTGGAAAATCAACTCACATAGAACAGATAGCCGCCAGACTTAATTGGCCTTGTATTAGAGTAAATTTAGATAGTCACATAAGTAGAATAGATCTTATAGGTAAAGATGCTATTAGATTAAAAGATGGAAAACAAATAACAGAATTTCAAGAAGGTATTTTACCCTGGTCAATTCAAAACCCTGTTGCTTTAGTTTTTGATGAGTATGATGCTGGCAGACCAGATGTTATGTTTGTAATTCAAAGAATTTTGGAGTCGGAAGGAAGTTTTACATTGCTTGATAAGAATAAAGTAATTAAGCAGAATAGATATTTCAGACTTTTTGCAACCTCAAACACTGTTGGATTGGGAGATACATCAGGTCTTTACCACGGTACCCAACAAATAAACCAGGGCCAAATGGATAGGTGGAACATTGTTACTACTCTAAATTACTTAAGTCTTGAAAAAGAAATGGAAATAATTTTAGCAAAAAATAAGTCTTATAATAATCCTGAAGGTAAAGAAAAAATTTCAAATATGATTAAGGTGGCTACTTTAACTAGAAAAGGTTTTATAGCTGGAGATATCTCAACTATTATGAGTCCAAGAACAGTATTGCATTGGGCAGAAAATGCTGAAATATTTAAGAATTTAGGGTATGCATTTAGAGTTACCTTTTTAAATAAATGCGATGACTCTGAGAAAAGTATTATTTCTGAATATTATCAAAGATGTTTTGGGGAAGATCTACAAGAGTCGCTCATTAATTCCTAACTCTCATGGAAAAAAAAAGAGAAATTCTAGAAGAACAAATCAAACAAGCACTGACTTCAACCTTCAAAGTAATTTCAAATCATATTGCAGAAAATTCAAAAAATAAAGATTCGAAAATTAAAATATTAGATCTGTCTGAGATTAAAGATTTAAAATCTAAAAATGACTATATTAAATTAAGGGCAAATACTGACTCAAAAGCTTTGAAACTTAGGTTTTCTGACAATGCTATTTTCATTAAAAATCAACCTAAAAATCCAGCCTTAAGCAAAATTTATGAACTATCCGAAAAAATAAGATGTGAAATGCTTGGTTCAAATATGTTAAGTGGTATTAAAAAAAATCTTGAAAATAATTATTACCAAAAAATAAATAACAAAAAATATAAAGATATTAATACTAAAAAAGAGGTTAATGTCCTTGACGCATTTGAGCTATATATGATGGAAAAATTTTTTAAACTTAATTTAAGCGAAATTTCTATCAAAGTTCTGGGTTACTGGAAAAAGGATTTTGATAAAAACTTTAATAATCATCTTAATTATTTAATAGAAAATTTTGAAAACCAAGAAAATTATAATTCAAAATTTTCACAGTTGCTTGAAAAAATGGATATTTTTGAAAACGATCAAAATCAGGAAATTAACCAAAGCCAAGACAATCAAAATCAATCAAATAATGATACCTCTAAAGACGAGGAAAATAACAATAAACAAAGTAGTCAAGAGAAACCAAGTGAGGATCAATTAAGTGTTGAAACTGATTATGACGTAAACCAATTTAGGATGGAAGAAGATACTGAACAATCTGATAATTCAGGAGAAAGTCTAGAGAGAGTTACTCAAAAACTAAATATTAATAAAAAAAATATCGAATATAAAGTTTTTACCTCAAAATTTGATGAAATTGCAAAAGCAGAAAATTTAGAAAAAGAGGAGGAAATTTTAAGACTAAGAAAGAACCTTGATCAACAGCTAATTAATTTTCAGGATTTAGTGACAAAATTAGCTAATAAATTGCAAAGACAATTATTGGCAATACAAAATCGATCATGGGAATACGATCTTGAAGAAGGTTTATTAGACAGTTCTAAACTAACTAGAATTATAATTGATCCACGAAATTCTCTTTCTTTCAAAAAAGAAAAGGAATTTGAATTTAAAGATACAATAGTGACCTTATTGATTGATAATTCTGGTTCAATGCGGGGAAGACCGATAACTATTGCAGCATTATGTGCAGATATTTTGTCTAGAACATTAGAAAGATGTAATGTCAAAGTGGAAATTTTGGGTTTCACTACAAAAAATTGGAAGGGTGGTGAGTCTAGAGAAGAGTGGAATAAAAATGGAAAACCTCAGTATCCAGGAAGATTAAATGATTTAAGACATATAATTTATAAAAGTGCAGACTCTAATTGGAGACAATCAAAAAAGAATTTAGGCCTTATGTTAAAGGAAGGATTACTTAAAGAAAACATAGATGGTGAAGCAATACTTTGGGCGTTTAATAGGCTAAAAAAAAGAAAAGAAGAGAGAAAAATTTTAATGGTAATTTCCGATGGAGCACCTGTTGATGACTCTACATTATCAGTAAATTCTGGTGACTTTTTAGAAAAACATCTGAAAAAAGTTGTTAAAAATATTCAAGACAATAAAGATTTTGAAATCCTAGCTATAGGTATTGGTCATGACGTGTCCCGTTATTATAAAAAAGCTATAAAAATTACAGATGTTCAAGAGCTTGGTGATGTAATGATAAAACAATTAAGTCAATTATTTGATAATAAGACTAAAAAAACTTATCATTAAATATCTTTCAAAAAAGCATTTCTCCAAGTAATAATTACTTCAGCACCAGGTCTTGTCTTTGAGTTTCTACAAATAACTTTTGCTTTGTTTCTTTCCAATAGTGTTTTTCCAATAAAAATTCCTAAACCTAGGCCAGATTTACTATTATTTTTATTTAAAGACGATTTTATATATGGTTCACCAATCTTTCCTAAAATATCTTTGGGGTATCCTTTTCCATCATCCTCTATTGATATTTCAGTAATTTCGTTATTACTTTTAACTGAAATATATATTTTATTTTTTGCAAATTTATTAGCATTTCCAACAAAATTTCTTATACCATAAATGATTTCAATTTTTTTAAATATTTTAAACGAGTTAGAGTCTTGGCTCAAATTAATTACAAATTCTTTATTGGATATTTCTTTAAAAGATTTAATAATTTCAGAAACATAATCTGAAATAGATAACTCCTGATTAATAAAATCATCTTCTTGAGATGGATTTAATGATAATTTTTTTAAAATTTGACCACACCTCTCTACTTGGCTAACTAATAATTCAATGTCTTTTTTTATATCTTTTTGATCTTTAAATTGTTTGTACATATCTTGTGATATAACTTTTATAGTTGAAAGGGGTGTGTTTAATGAATGTGCCGCAGCTGCAGCTTGGCCACCGAGGGAGACTAATTCGTGCTCTTTTGCAATAACTTGCTCTAATTTATCTAACGCTTCCTTTCTTAACCTTGACTCTTGGCCAAACGTAGCAGCAAAATAATTAAGGAATATTAAAGCTATAAATAAAGACGTCGGAATTGCATAATAGTAAAAGTTATTTACTAAAATTATGTTTGTGCCAGGGTAAGTAAGTTCTACATGATAAAATGTTAGTAAAAATATTGACAAAATTGTTATGCAAATTAAAGTTAGGCTAGCTTTGATTTCTAGATTAGAGGACGAAAAAACACTTGGTATGATTAAAAAAATCGAAAAAGGATTCAAAATTCCTCCCGTAAGATAAATAAGTAAGCTAAGTTGTAAAATATCTATTAATAGAAAAATGAAAGAGGCTCTGTTTGATAAAATATTTTTTTGATAAAAATAAGCTAAAACTAAGTTTGTTAAAATACCTATAAAAATAATTAGATTAGTAAAGTAAACATTAAATTGAAATTTAAATAAAAAATAAACTACATTAATAGTAACAAATTGTCCAATAATACCAATCCATCTTAAATTTATATATGTGGATTTATTTAAGGAATAAATTCGAGAAACAGAGTTTGTTTCCATATCATCTAAAAATCTAGTTTATTTATATCAATTGCATTAGAAATGATGAACTCTTTTCTAATGCTAACATCATTGCCCATTAGTGTATGAATAATATTATGGTCTTTTTTTTGATCTTTTGAATACCTGACTTGCAAAAGATTTCTATTTTCTGGATCTAGTGTTGTGTTCCACAATTCTTCAGGGTTCATTTCTCCGAGTCCTTTAAATCTTTGTAGATTTAATTTAGATTTTTCTTCGGATAGAATTTGCTCGTACTCTTTTGAATTTTTTTTTAATTTTTTTAAATTTTTTGAGTTACTTATCAAAAAGGTATCTAATTCTTTTTCATCTTTTATATAAATACTTTTTCCAGACCTATTTAATTTAAACAAAGGTGGCTGCGCTAAATAAATATGGCCATTTTCAATCAACTTGTTAAAGGGTTTGTTATTGAAAAAAGTTAATAATAGTGCTCTTATATGTGATCCATCAACATCAGCATCAGTCATTATTATTATTTTTCCATACCTTAAATCTTCTATATCAATTTCCTCATCTTTAGGATCTAGACCAAGAGCATTTATAAGTGTAACAATTTCATTAGAGGATATCATTTTGGTAAGTATTTTTGTTCTCAAGTCAGAACTATTTCCATTTTTTTTTGATTCATTCACCTCAACATATGTATTTAATATTTTACCCCTTAATGGCAATACAGCTTGAAACTCACGATTTCTACCCTGTTTTGCCGAACCCCCGGCAGAATCGCCCTCTACAATAAACAACTCAGTTCCATCTCTCTTTGAATTTTGACAATCTGCTAATTTTCCTGGTAAACCTGTAAGCTCTAGTGCACCTTTTCTTCTAACACTTTCACGAGCTTTTCTTGCTACATCTCTTGCCTGAGCTGCTTGTATAACTTTGAGCAAAACTATTTTTATTACAGCCGGATTTTGATCAAACCATATAGAAAGTTTTTCATTTATGAAAGTTTCAATAATATTTCTAATTTCTGATGAAACTAATTTATCTTTTGTTTGTGATGAAAATTTTGGATCTGGCATCTTTACAGATAAAAGTGCAGTTAACCCCTCTTTAATGTCATCTCCAGAAATAGATAATTTATTTTTTTTTAATACATTGTTATCACTCACATATTTATTAACAACTCTAGTTAATGCACTTCTGAAACCCAACAAATGTGTACCACCGTCTTTTTGGTAAATGTTATTTGTGTATGCATAAACTTCTTCTGAATACGATGAATTCCATTCCAAAGAACATTCAATCTCTATTCCATTTTTAATTCCCTCTAGGCTTATAGGTTTTTTAAAAAGATTATTGCCATTTTTATTTTTAAGTTTTTCTTTTTTTTGATTTAAATAATTAATAAATTCGTTTAAACCACCATCAAATTTATAATCAAAAACTTTGTCTTTTTTACTTGTTTTATCAATAACCGACAATTTTATACCTTTATTTAAAAACGCCAATTCACGCATTCTTTTTTGTATTATTTGACTAGAAAATTTAGTTGAAGAAAATATTTCGCTAGACGGTAAAAAAGTTATTTTCGTCCCAGTAGTTGATGATTTACCTATTTGTTTTAGTGATGCTTTTGCATCTCCATCTACAAATTCAATAAAATATTTTTTATTATCTCTGTTAATTTCTAATTCCAATCTTTTTGATAAAGCATTTACAACCGACACACCAACACCATGTAAACCACCTGAAACTTTATATGAATCATGATCAAATTTTCCACCAGCATGAAGTTGTGTCATAATTACCTCTGCTGCAGATTTTTTTTCACCTTTGTGAATATCAACTGGGATGCCCCTGCCATCATCAGAAACTGTTATGGTACCATTACTGTTTATTTCAACTTTTATATTTTTGCAATATCCTGCTAACGCTTCATCTATTGAGTTATCAACAACTTCATAAACCATGTGATGCAAACCTGTGCCATCATCAGTATCACCTATATACATACCTGGTCTCTTTCTTACTGCCTCAAGACCTTTAAGAACTTTTATTGAGTCTGCCTCATAAATTTGTTTTTTTTGAATATTTTTCATAAGAATTATTTTTTTGAAGAAAATTATTATATCATTTTTTCTAGGTTAAATAAAATGGACCAACTCCATTGTGTTAAATTAACCCTGATATCTAAAGGTAATTTGATGAAAATTTAATTTTTAGATTGTTTTTCAAAAATACCATCAAAAAAAGTGAATTAAATGGTGGAGATAGTCAGATTCGAGCCTAAGAAAGTTTCCCCTATATAAAATTTCCAAGCGACTAACTTAAGTCTTACTAATTTCAAAAAATAGTATAATTATATTTTATGAAAATTGTTCAAGATAAAATAAACTTCGAAAAATCTGACCCAAACGATATAAGCAAACCTTGGGATAGTAATAACCAGGCTTGGTGGGATTGGTATGTAGGTCTTGCAGATAACAAAAATTCAAAATGTAAAATTATCAAATCCAAACCATTGCCAAATGTCAAAATTCCAAGTGATGATGAAATTGTATCAGAGTTAGCTGAAACTTATACTCTAAAAAATGATCAAATCATTTTCTTTAGAAAAAACGGCTTCATCAAACTTAAGAAAGTTTTCACTCCTGGAACCGTTTTAAAACTCAGAGCTGAATTAATAAATCTATTAAAAAAAGAATTCAATGTTGATCCTGATAAAGGTGCCAATGATCGGTTTCTTAGTCTTGAAATGATCTGGCTTGAAAATAAATTGCTGCGATCTTATGTGTTATCACCAAGACTGGGGCAAATTTCAGCAGATTTGCTTGGAGTTTCAAAAATTAGATTGTATCATGATAATGTTTTAGCAAAACAATCTGGTTGTGGTAGAACCCCATGGCACTATGACGACCATCATTTTCCGTTAGACACTAATGACGTGGTTACTGCTTGGATACCAGCTCAACCAACCCCTCTCGAGATGGGACCTCTTTCTTTTGCCTACCCGCTTGATGTACATAAACTAGTTAATGCTATAAAATTTGAAAAGAAAGGTTCTAGCTATGACAGAGGAGTGGCTGAAGTGTTCTCTAAAAATAGGGTTTCAGTGAATGAAACTCCATTCGAGTTGGGCGAAGTAAGCTTTCACCACAATTTAAATTTTCATACCGCTTCACGAAATGGAACTAGTCGTAGCCGTATTGCTTTAGCAAATACTTATTACAGAGATGGAGCACGAGTGATTAATTCTCCCACAATGGTATCTGGAGATTGGCAAAAATTTATGCCTAATGTAAAACCAGGTGATATAGCCGCTAGCCCCCTAAATCCAATTTGTTGGCCAGTTGATGACAATTAAAAATATAAATGATCATAATAGCCTAACCTCAGTCTGGACTGATAGTATTGCTAATAATAAAAGGCCAGACAGTAAAGCGCTTCTAGCTCATTTAAAAACTATACATAAACATCATACTGGCTTCACTGAGAAATGCGCAAGCAGCTGTCGTGATCGGTCTGGACTTAATAGTTATGAGTGGCTAGCTGAAATTGTGCCTAACATTAATGGCACACGTGTCTTAGATCTTGCTTGTGGATCAGGACCGTTACTAAAAATTTTATACAATCGAAGTATAGATCTTAAACTAACAGGAATAGATGTAAGTCCAGAGGAATTAGCACTTGCAAGAGAGCGTATATCAGATTACGAAGTTAATTTATTTCAATCAAAAGCTCAAAATTTGAAAGCAATCAATGATAACTCATTAGATGTAGTACTATGTCATTGGGCTTTGACACTAATGGATCCAATTATTCCAGTTTTAAATGAGGTGCGTCGTGTACTATGTTCAGGTGGACAGTTCGCAGCTTTAGTTAATGGACCAATGAATGCAGCTCCAGGATATTCTGATGTACATGATTTGATATACGAATATGTACAAGATGAGCTTCCTGATTATGGTGAGATTGAATTAGGCGATCCCAGAATTCGTAATAACGATAGTTTGATTAATCTTGCAACTGAAATTTTTCCAGATGCAACTGTGAAAATAGATACTAATGTAGTTTCTATGGAGGGCCCTATTGATGAAGTAACAAGAACGGCTGCTGGTTTTTTTTACGCTTCGTTCATTTTACACCCAAAGGCCCACAGCTCGATGATTTCAAAATTATCTAGTTTAATCACCACATCAAAAAATCGCAGAATATTTAAAGATCAAGGGCGATTTGCAATGCCAATAAGTCGATTGGTTATAAAGAATTAATTCACCAAATAATTGGCGGAGAGAGTGGGATTCGAACCCACGAAAGAGTTTCCCCTAAACACGCTTTCCAAGCGTGCGCCTTAAACCGCTCGGCCATCTCTCCAATTTCAATTTAGTAATCTACTTAGTAATTAATCTTGAAATAAATTAATTTGATGCCTACATACATTTTTAATTTCTTAATTTATAATCTAAATTTATTTTTATATCTATTAAATGTTCTTATCTGTCTATCTATAAATCTTAAAAAAATATTTTTTCTCTTATCTCTTCTTGCAATTATAGGAAAATTTTTTAGGTGTAAAAAAGTTCTTTGGTTGTTTTTATCTAATGCCCATTCAGATTCATATGCTGATAACAGTTTGCATTTTGATAACTTTACAATAATTGATAATACACTTTGAGAATGTCTGTGTGCAATAAAACCAACTCTTGATTTTTCGATAAATTTTATTGGATCATCATCAATCAAATCGAATCTATTTCTGGTAATATTGTAATGTTGTCTCATCATATCCATTGATTTTCTAGTTTTTTTTACAAAAAACGAACCTCCCCAAACTTGTGGGGTATCAGTAATTTTATAATTTTTTTGGACATCAAAAAATTTAAATAAATCCTCTTTGGTATATTGATATTCCAAATAATTAGGAAAATTATATTCTGAAAAACTTTCATCTTCTAAATTTCTATAATCAAAACCAAGAAAGCCATTTTCATCTTTTGATACAATGTTTATATAATCTTCTAATCTTTTTTTTCCTTGCACATTAAAATGACACCCGACATCACACCAATGATATACGTCTCCATATTCTAATTTTGATAATATATTTTGATGCACATAAGTTTGCCATACCCAATATCCATATCCTTTTTTTTTTCCTTTTTTTATTAATTCTTTTACATATAATTTAAAATCCTCATTTAAATCATTAAAAGTAAAAATTTTAATTGAGTTGTATATGCCCATTTTTAAAGCTTGTTCTTTAAATCTATCAGCAGACCTTTTCAAATCTGCACTATAAAACGATGCTAGATATATCTTCATTAGTTTAAAGATATCTAATTATAACTTTATGATTATTTTTTCTAGTAAACTTTGCAAAATCTTTTTGTTTATATGAAAATATTACCTCAGATTTAAATTGTGGCTTTTTTAGACCAGGATCAAACAAGAATGAAATTTTTAAATTTTTATTTATACGAACTAGATCATTTTTTTTGATAAAATTATAGATAATTCCTGCTTTATATTTTGTGACACAAAAAAAAATGTTTTTTTTCATCTAATAATAGTATATCGAAATTTAAATTTTTTATATGCATAAAATTCTCATTTTAGGTTCAGAAGGATATTTGGGATCTGTATTGGTACCTTATTTAAGAAAATTAAATTACAAAATTACTGGGGTTGATAAATGTTTTTTTGGTAAACATAATAAAAATTCAAATAATATTAACATTGTTAAATCAGATTATGCCAAATTGAGTAAAAATTTTTATAAAGAGTTTGATTATATAATTGATTTAGTAAATATATCAAATGATCCAGCTTCAGAAATTGATAAAAATTTTACTATAAAAACTAACTTTAAAAATAAAATTAAGCTTTACAATAAAATTAAAGAACTTAAAAACATTAAAAAATATATATATATGTCATCATGCTCTGTGTATGGAAATAATACAAAAATTATAAATGAAAAAAGTACACCAAGACCAATATCTCTTTATTCAAAGCTATGTTTAGAGTTTGAAAAGTATTTAAATAAGCAAAAAAAAATTGATTTTACTATACTAAGACTTGGAACTCTCTACGGATGGTCTCCAAGAATGAGATATGACATAGCAATAAACAAAATTATAAGAGATATGTTATTTATAAGAAGAATAGAAATATTAGGGGGAGAACAATTAAGATTTTTTTGTTATAATATGTTGGCTTGCGAAACAATTGGCAAAATATTAGCTATTCAAGATAGGAAATTTGAAAATAAAATTTTAAATATAGGTGTATTTAATACAAATATTATCAATTTAGCAAAAAAAATTCTGAAAATCACAAAAGTAAAAAATACAACTTTGGTCCATGAAAAGCATAATATTGACAACAGATCCTATGAAGTTTCAATGAATACAGTAAAAAAACTTTTTAAAAATTTATCTTTCAAAAAATATGTGGATAATTCTATCTTAAAAACTTTTAAAAAAATTAAAAATGATAAGGAACCTTTTAAAAAAAACAAGGTAACCTTAAATATTTATAAAAAACTTTTAAAAAAATAAATGATACCTTTTTATAAGCATAATCTAGTTAATAAAAATTATTTGAAAAAAACATTACAAAGTTATTATCTTACTTCAGGCCCAAAATGTGAAGAGGTAGAAAATATTTTAAAAAAAAGGTTTTCTAAAAACTTTGCTTATCTTACAAACTCATGGACTAACTCTGTAATTTCAATTCTTTTAGCATTAAAAATTAAAAAAGGAGATGAAATTATAATACCTGCTTGTACTTTTGTAGCTTGTGCCAATGTTATTGAAATGGCGGGTGGAAAAGTAGTTTTTGCTGATATAGATAAAAAAACGAAATTAATGGATATTGATGATTGCCTAAAAAAGATAAATAAAAAAACAAAAATTATAATGCCAGTTCATTTATATGGAAACTTATTTCCAACATATAAATTAAAAAAAAAAATTAGAAAAAACATTATTGTAATTGAAGATAGTGCTCACGCTTTTTCAGGTGAATACAATGACAAAAAACTAGGTTATTACTCCGATTTTTTAATTTTTTCATTTTACGCAACTAAAAGTGTTACATGTGGAGAGGGAGGGGCAATATTGTCAAACAATAAAAAGATTATGGAAAAGGTTAGATCAATCGCGAATAATGGAATGTCAAAGCCAGCTTTTAAAAGATTTGAAAATAATAAATACAAACCTTGGGATGTTGTAAGTTACGGATTTAAAGCCAATATGAGTGATTTAAATGCATCTTTGTTGGCAGACCAAATTTTGAATTACGAAAAATTAGCAAAAAAAAAAGAGAAAATTTATTTCACGTTAAAAAAGAAATTAGCTAGTTTAAATCAGTTACAATTTCCTGAAAACTTAAAGAATAAAAATAGAGATTACTACTTATTTCCAATTGGAATAGAAAAAAAAATTCGTAACAAATTAATTGAGTACTTAACCTCTAAAAAAATATTTGTTACAGTTAATTTTAAATCAATAACTAAATTAAAATACTATAATAAAAAGTATAATAATAACAATTGCCCAAATAGTGAGAGATGGGGTGAGGAAACCTTGAGTTTGCCTTTTCATGCAAAGCTAGAGGTAAAAGAAATTAATGAAATTTTTAAACAAATCAAATTGTTCTTAAAAAAAAATAATTAATTTTATATTTGCTTTAAACCAGAGTAAACCTATCTGAAGTGTATGCTATAACTATTTTTTTTTTAATATAATTCGTGATATATTTTTCATTACAATATCCATGAAATACCTAATTTATAAGGCTAAGAATTATGTCCCATTAATTATATCTTTAATTTCGGTTTTTATTCTTTCACTATTGTGGGAAAAAATATCGTTACCTTATAATAAAAGTAATGAAATAGTTGGTAATTACGGGAATGCTAGACATCATCAATTTAATGATACTCTTCGTTTTATATTATTTATTTCAATTCCTTTGTTTAACTATTTATTAACTTTTTTTTTAATTGATAAGGAAAATGTATTATCGATAAAACAAATTATAAATCATAACGAATTTGAAAATATCAAAATTAAAACAAATAATTTCTCTCATTTGTTAATTTTAATTTTTATTCTTATAATAATTTTCAATTTTTTAATGGTTAAATTTCCGGATTATAAACTAGATATTTTCCATGAGGGTCAACTCTTAACTGGTGCGATGAATTACAATTTGAAAAATATGTTTTGGACTGGTTCTTATTTAAATACTGGACTTTTTTATGATATCCTAAATACAAAATTTGCTTGGTCATTGTTTGATAAAGAAAACATAAGTGCATATAGATATTTTCAACAAATTTTAAATTATTCGTTTTATATTTTAATAATTTTTTTCGTTCTAAATCTTTCAAAACTTTTTTTTTTAGAAAATTTTAAAAGAAACTTTTTTTTTATAACCGTAAGTTCTTTCTGTTTGTATTTTTATGCAATTACATATCCTTACTTTCCAAATTATAGAGATTTCTTTTCAATATTATTTTTAATTTTATTAGCAGGAGCTTTATTAAATCAAAATTTTTCAAAATTACATTTTTTTCTCATAGGTAATTTAAGCATATTATCTCTGCTGTGGAGTCTTGATAGAGGTGTATTTTTAAATGCAACTTTGATAATTATTTGTTTCATATTTATATTTCAAAAAAAATTTGTAGAAATAATATTTTTATTACTAGGTATTTTTTTTGGGTGGTTCACTTTTTTATTAGTTTTTGGACCAATTGAGTTTACAGCTTTTATAAATAATTCTTATAATATCTTAAAATTCAACGAACTTTGGAATGGAATAATTCATCCAACTCCTTTCTCAAGTGAAAAAAATTCTACAAGGGCCACAAAAGCATTAATTTTAATTTTTCTAAATGGTATAATAATAATTAGATATATTTTTGATAGAAGAAGTAAGATAGCTCCTCAGACAAAAAATTTTCTAATCATATATTATATTTTAGCATTTTTTTACTACAAGATTGGTTTGTCAAGATCTGACGGTGGACATATAGTAATTGGCTCATCGTTAAATTATATTTTGTTTTTTGTCTTCATTGTCTATAAAATATTACAAATAGACTTCAATAAGTATAATTTTATATCTAAATATAGTAATACTTTTTTATTAATTTATATTTTTTTTATAATTATTTTATTTAATCTATCTGTGGTTACGAAACATAATAATTTACAGAACGTAATTAATTATAAATTAAGATTCACTAATTTTATTAATTTAAATGACGAATTTTATTTAAATGAAGAATATCTTTCTTTTTATAGAGAGTTACAAAAGGTTACTATAAATGATAGTTGTATACAAAATTTTAATTATGATCCAACAATTTATTATTTATTAAAAAAACCAAGTTGTACAAAATTTTATAAAATATTTATAATTGCATCCAAAAATGATCAAGTTAATTTTGTAGAAGAATTAATAAAATCTAAATCTAATAAATTAATTATAGATAAAGATGATGTGCTAAAATTACTAGGTCCTCAAAAAAGGTTTGAAATTATAGACAAATATATAAATAAAAATTATCTAAATTATATTGATAAAAATAATTTTAAAATCTTAATTAAGAATGATAATTAAAAATCTTATTAAAATTAATAATTGTCCTATTTGCAAATCTAATAAAATTACATTTAAGGGATTAATAAGGTCAAAAAACACAAAGATTGATAATAATTTCTCATTAAAACTATGTAAAAATTGTAATCACAGATTCTTGTCTAAATTTCCAAAAATAAAATATTTAAATAGCCTTTACAAAAAAAACTCCAATCATGTATTTGGTCATGATGCAAATGAAGAATCACAAAAAAAATATTTTAAAAAAAATGGATTCAAATCTGTAATATCTCTCAATAAACATTGGATATTTAAATACGTAGATTTCAATAATGCCAAAAAATATTTGGAAATTGGACCTGGTTTATGCAGAATGTATAAAACCTTTTATGAAAAAGGCTGGGAATGTAATGGAATTGATCTCCAGCCATTTATAAAAGCTCCTGGAATCGTAAAGAGTTTTAAATATGTAAAAAAAAATACTAAAAATATTGCAGTTGCTTTTGATGTAATAGAACATACAACAGATCCCATTCAGCTTTTAAATAACATAAATACTAAACTTAAAGTCAATGGATTGTTATTTTTGACATTTCCTAATGCAGACTCTTATAAATCAAGATTATTAAATAGCAACTGGAGTATGGTTGTACCATTAGCACACATAAATTTTTTTTCAAAAAAATCTTGTGAGTTGGCACTTAATAAGTCTAATTTTGAATTAATTCATATTAGTAGTTTTTCACTGGTAGAACCAAAAAGATTAATTAAAAATTTTATTAAATTACCTGCGAAAATTTTATTGGATATTATAAAACTCGATATTAATTCAATTTTCTTAAGAATAAGTGAATTTTCTTTGAATATTTTAGATTTAATGCACGGAGATCAAATGAAAGTAGTAGCTATGAAAAAAAGAAAACTAAATCATAAATTAAACTACTAATCATCAACAAAAGCCCAGGGCCATTCTAGAAAATTTGAGTTATTTCTGAACCAATAAGACAAATATCGTTCTGCCAAATATGCGTAAATCCGCTGAGTGTCGTAACCTTTAAGTTCTTTAAATCCAAAGATTTCCTCACATTTTAAAAGCCATTCAAATAAATCTTCAAACCATCTATTTAAAATTTTTGGTTTTGAGATGACCATTATATGAGGATTATATTGACATTCAGAATTTACATATTGTCTAAAATTATCTCGATCTCTTTTTTTAATTAAATCAATTGCTTTATCCAGATTATTGTATCCATGGTGCATATCAAAATGGAATTTAATTGTTTGTTTTTTTTCATCAAAAAAAATATTTGGATTTTTTAAAATATTTCTCCAGCCTCTTTTAATTATTTTAATTTTCTTAACTCCAGAAACCTTTATAGGGTTACATATAATAGCCTCATAATCGTTCCACGAAGAATCTTCGCTTACTAGCATATGTTGTAATAAATTATTTTTGTTTATTTCTTTATTTGCTGAATTCTTTTTTATCCAAAATCTTCTTTTTTGGCAGAAGCCAATCCAA
Organism: uncultured Pelagibacteraceae bacterium; assembly: GCA_902585415.1. Taxonomy (GTDB): domain Bacteria; phylum Pseudomonadota; class Alphaproteobacteria; order Pelagibacterales; family Pelagibacteraceae; genus Pelagibacter. Next base: position 152,917 of record CACIDN010000002.1, on the reverse strand, counting down.
TCATCACTATTTATATCCATTAAATTTTTCCAATACCAATAGTGGAATGTTAATTCAGAATAATATTTTTCTTTTTCAAAAATATTTTTTAAATAATTGGAATTTAAATATCTGTCATGTAAAAATTCTTTGCCAACAGAACATAATTTATAACTTGACTCCTCTAAAAAAGGTAATCTTTTGTTCGTAACACAATATATGTGAAGTTTGCTCATAAAATATTCATTATATCAATTTTATTGTACATATATCTATTTTTTAATAATAATTCTATTTATAGATGACATCAAAATTGTTAAAAAAGATTAGTGGAGCGCTTGGTTATAAATTATTTGACAAAAATTTTGTTAAAAATAATAGATTGTGTGAAAAATATTCATACTTAAAAATCAAAAATATACTTAACTATCTATTTGAAAATAAAATTGTTGAATCTTTAATCCAAATTGGGGCAAATGACGGAGAAAGCTTCGATGAATTATCCTATTTTATTAAAAAATATTCTGTTAATTCTATTTTAGTGGAACCAATTGAAGAACATTTTAAAAAACTACTTTCAACTTATTCTTCAAACAATCACATTAAACTTGAAAATGTTGCAATTTCAGAAGAACAAGGAAAAAAAATTTTATACTCTGTTAAAAATGATTTTAAAAAGATTTACGGCAAACACTCGGATGCTATAAGCTCATTTAGTTTAGATCATCTTTTAAAACATAGTATTAAAAAAAAACATATTGAAAAATTATCTGTAAGATCAATTTCGATTGGTACATTAATTGAGAAATATAAATTAAATAATATCGATTTATTTTATGTTGATGCTGAAGGGTATGATGGCGAAATTGTATTAAGTTTTTTAAAAAATTCAATTGAATGCAAGGCAATTATATTCGAATATATTCACATAGATCACGAAATATTCAAAACTTTAATTAATAAATTGCAAGAAAAGGATTTTAAATTTTTTGTCATAAGTGAAAATCTAGTTTGCCTAAAAAACAAAATTAAATTAGAAATTTAAATCAACTGATTATATATTCTTTATATTTAAGCTTATTTTCAATTAAATATTTTGGAAAAGTTTTATCTAACTCTACTTTTTCGTAAGTATGTCCTCTTTCAAATAAATCTGTTCTTTGATCTATTTTTTTTTTTATTACTTCAAATGATGAATATTTATCTTTAGAAAATTCTATATGCGCAAAAGTTTTTAGTTTTAAAGAAATTTGTTCAGGGGGCATTACATTATTAAAATGCCAACCGGCATTCTTGTAAATTTGAATATTTTTTTCTTTATCAAATCTAAAAAATCCATATTTTAAGTTTTTGGATTTAATTTTTTGTCTCAGAAAATCTATAGAGTTTAGATTTTTTTTTTTACAAACTCTTGTTCCTTCCCACGGTGATTCATGTTTGTTATATAAATTGAACTTATAATTAAAACATTTCTGTAAAAATATTCCAAATTTTTTCTCTAATTTAAAATTAGTATATACGTCGGTATTTGGAATTTCATCTGGATCAGAAAAGAAAATATAATCGTCGTCATTTACAAATGTTAAACTTTTTAATAAAAATTCCCTTTGTATTGCCTGATTACTCCACGGCTCATTTTTTTTTGGAAATGGCTCATCAAGTACTAGATATTTTATTTTTTTATCATTAGAATATTTTTTTAAATCAAAATTTAATTTTTTTTCATTACCTTTGTGATCATATTTTGACTCACAAATAACAAAGAAATCCACATATTCTTTAATTATGTTATACCTAAGCTCAAAAATAAAACTTTCATTAAAGAAAGTTATGCAGTCTATAATTTTACTTTTCATTTGAATTTTTCCAATCATTTAAAATTTTCATATTAATTTCAGTTTCGTCTCTTTTAATTGCAGGATATTTGGGCTCTGTTTCTTTATTTAATAATGAATTACTTATTGACTCAATTTCATAAGAAAAAATATTTTTAAATTTTTGATTGATATTATGGTCTTTGCCATTAACAATAAATTTATATAATTCACAATGCCAAGAATCTGGTATCACAATATTTCCTTTGGTACCTGTGATAGTTGTTGTTTTTCCCATGTTTTTTTTAAATGAAGTCCCAATATCTGAAACAAAATCGTTCGGAAAGTTTATTTTTGTATAAGCCTCTAAATCTACGTCTGTGGGGCCTATTGTCTTAATCTTATCCGTTAATTTTATTTCTTTTTTAAAATTTTCTGATTTTAAACTTGCAATTAGTATACTTAAAGACGATGGGTAGCAGCCTAAATCTAAAATAGAACCTCCCCCTAAATCCTTATTAAATAATCTACTTTTATTATTAATTTTTAATCTTTTAAAACCGAATATATTTCTTTTTTCAACAATATTAATTCCAAAAAAAGATTCCATTTTTAATAATTCGCCAATTTCATTTTGTCTAATAACTTCAACTAGTGCAGATGTTTGTGGGTGAAATCGATACATAAAACCCTCTGCAAAAAATACGTTTGAATTGTTTAAATTTTGATTAATTTTTCTTATCTCTTGTAAATTTACTGTAGCCGGTTTCTCACTTAGAATATTTTTTTTTTCATTTATACATTTTATAATCCATTCAGAGTGTAAGTTATGAGGTAATGCAATATAAACTATGTCAACTTTATTATTTAATAATACTTTTTCGTATTCATTAAAACAAAAGTTTTTGTCAATATTAAATTTTTTTTGAAATTTTTCTAATTTTTCGCTATTTTTGCTTGCTATTGAAACTAGTTTAGAATTTTTTACCTCATCAAAACCTGACGCAAATTTATAGGCAATATTTCCTAATCCAATAATACCCCAATTAATTGTTGACATTTAATCTTTGTTTATTTTTAATACTCCAATAAAAGCTTCTTGGGGTATTTCTACTCTTCCAAATTGTTTTGATCTAGCTTTGCCTTTTTTCTGTTTTTCCAAAAGCTTTCTTTTTCTATCTGTAGCGCCACCACCATGAATTTTAGTCAAAACATCTTTTTTAAAACCTTTAATTGTTTCCCTAGCAATAATTTTACCTCCTATGGCTGCTTGTACTGGAATCATAAAATTGTGTCTTGGAATTAGATCTTTCAATTTTTCACAAACCTCTCTGCCTATTGACTGTGCAAAATTTTTATGAACCATCATTGCAAGTGCGTCAACAGGTTCTGAATTTACAAGTATCCCAAGTTTAACTAATTCTCCCTCTTTATGACCAATAATTTCATAATCAAAACTCGCGTATCCACTGGTCATCGATTTTAACCGATCATTAAAATCAAATACAATTTCATTTAATGGAATTTCATAATTTATGACAGCTCTATTTCCTGAATAATTTAAATTTTTTTGAATGCCTCTTTTTCCTTGGCATAATTTTATAATTGAACCTAGATATTGGTCTGGACTTATTATAGTGGCTTTGATCCACGGTTCTTCTATCATTTTAATAAGTGTTGGGTCTGGTAAATTTGATGGATTTTGGAGGTCAATAACTTTACCATTATTTAAGTGAACTTTATAAACGACACCTGGAGTAGTCGTAATTAAATTAATATCAAACTCTCTTTCTAATCTCTCTGTAATTATTTCTAGATGTAAAAGACCTAAAAAACCACATCTGAACCCTAAGCCTAAGGCAGAAGATGACTCTGGGTCATAAGAAAAGCTGGCATCATTTAATTTTAATTTTGCAAGTCCATCTTTTAACTTTTGATATTCTGAACTATCAACTGGAAATAGTCCACAAAATACAACTGGCTTACTAGGTTTAAAACCAGGCAGGGCTTCTATAATAGGATTTGACGAATCACAAATAGTATCTCCAACTTTTGTTTCGGATAGATTTTTTATACCAGTGATAATAAAACCAATCTCCCCTGAATTTAACTCTTTAATATCTACTGGTTTAGGGGTAAATACTCCAACTTTTTCAACAATATACTCTTTACCTGATGACATCATTTTAATTTTCATATTTTTTTTAATTTTTCCATCAATTACTCTAACTAAAATAATTACACCTAAGTAAGAGTCGTACCAACTGTCTACTAATAAACATTTCAAATTTTCATTTTTATTTCCTTTTGGAGATGGTAAAATAGATATTATTTGCTCTAATATTTCGTCTATACCTTCACCTGTTTTACCTGAGCAAGGAACAGAATTTGAAGTTTCTATGCCTATAACATCTTCAATTTGTTTTCTTGTTCTATCCAAATCAGAAGCTGGTAAATCAATTTTGTTAAGAATTGGTATAATCTCGTGGTTTATATCTAAAGCTTGATAAACGTTTGCCAATGTCTGCGCCTCAACACCTTGGGTGCTATCAACAATTAATATAGATCCTTCACAAGCATACAGCGATCTACTCACCTCATAACTAAAATCTACATGTCCAGGAGTGTCTATTATATTCAAAATATAATCCTTGCCGTCTTTAGATTTATATTTGAGTTTTACTGTCTGGGCTTTAATAGTTATTCCTCTTTCTCTCTCGATATCCATTGAGTCTAGAACTTGTTCTTTCATCTCACGCTCGGTTAATCCACCACATAACTGAATTATTCTATCTGCAATAGTTGATTTACCATGATCTATATGTGCAATAATTGCAAAATTTCTAATGTTATCAAGTGTAGCCATTTATGATCTTAATTTTGCACTAACTTTTTCTTCAACAGAACTGACAATTTTATTTGAAATCTCTGTCAAATCATTTTCGTTTAATGTTTTATAGTCAGATTGTAATGTTACTTTTAAAGCTATTGATTTTTTTCCAGAAGGAATATTTTCACCTTCAAATACATCAAAAATTTTAATATCCTTTATTAAAGAATTGTCTATATTTGAAATCACATCGATTAAATTTTGTGCATTAATATTTTTATCAACTACGAATGCAAAGTCCCTGTCTGATTTTTGAAAATCTGAAAAACTAAGACTTTCCTTAACTTTGTTTGTTCTACTTTTATACTCGACTATATTCTCAATAATTATTTCAAAACCAAAAGTTTTTTTTGTAATTTTTGGATGCAGTTCACCAAAATATCCTAAAAGAAGATTGTATCTTTTTGAATAAACAGATCCAGATATTCCAGGGTGGTAATAACTAGGAGTTTTGTCTTCAATTTTAAACTCATTTTTATCAATTCCTAGCTCTACTAGTGTTTGAACTAAATCCTTTTTTATTTCGAATACATCAATTTGTCCTTTTTGTTTGTCACTACCACTTTGTCTTTTTAATCCGCATACAACTGTAATTTGTTCACCTGGTTTTTTTCCAATAAAAACAGGTCCAATTTCAAAAAGTGACTGATCATCAAAACCTCTTTTTGAATTTTTTTCCATATAAAATATTAGATTTGGATATAATGAATTTCTTAAAACATTTAGATCAGAACTGATTGGATTAACAATCTTTATAGTATCAATGTCCTCTTTAAAATTATCATTTAAATTTTTATCAGTGAATGACCAGGTGACAGTCTCGAAATAACCTTTGGATGCAACTGATCGTTGGGCTAAATGAAAATGTTTTTGATAAAAATTAAGTGTTGGTTTAATTCTGTTCTTCTTGGGTTCAATTGATTTAATATTATCTAATCCCATAATTCTAATAACTTCCTCAACTAAATCAATTTCACCAAATATATCCGGTCTCCAGGTTGGGACTTTTACAGAAAAAAACTTTCCCTTTTTTTTTAGAGTAAAACCTAATTTAGTTAAAATTTGTAAGATTTGATTTGATTTAATTTTTATTCCAATTGTTTTATTGACAAAACTTGGGTCCAAATTAATTTCTAATGATTTAAATTTTTTATTTTGCTGAATATCAAATTCAGAAACCTCTCCACCACAAATGCTTGTTATTAGATCAGCTGCTGCTTCAAGACCTGATTCAATTGAATTAGGGTCTATGCCTCTTTCAAATCTAAACTTAGCATCGCTATTCAAATCTAGCTTTTTTGCAGTTTTTCTAGTTATTTCAGGATCAAAATAAGCAGACTCAATTAAAATATTTTTGGTATTTATTTCTGTTCCTGACCTTATGCCACCTATTATGCCACCTAAACCTAGTGGTCCCTCGTCGTCAGCTATTACGCACATGTTTTCATCTAAAGTATAATTGTTATTATCAAGTGCTTTTAAAATTTCACCTTTTTTTGAATTTCTTACAATGATTCTGTTTTTAATTTTGTCTAAATCATAAGCGTGGAGGGGTCTATTTAAATCAAACATTACATAGTTTGTAATATCAACGACTGCAGATATTGGTCTTAAACCTAATGCTAAAATTCTATTCTTTAACCAGCCTGGACTTTCTGTATTATTGATATTTCGAATAATACAACTGCCGAATGTATAGCAGGCTTGATTTTTGTCTTTTTCAATTTTTACTTTAAAGTTGTGTTTATTTTTTTTTTTTATTTTTTTTTTTTTTAATTCCTTTAAGTCACCAAAATCACATGCTGCTAGATCCCTGGCTATACCTCTCACTCCCAAACAATCTGGTCTGTTTGGTGTAATTGATAGTTCAATTACGTTATTTTTATCAGAATTGCTAAAATAAGATTTCCCAATTTTATTTTTTTTATCTCTTTTTAGCTCAATTATTCCATCGCTTTCATCTGATAATTTTAACTCAGACTCAGAACAAAGCATTCCATAAGATGTTTCACCCCTTATTTTTGAAATTTCTAACTTCATTCCATTTTTTGGAATTACAGATCCTGGGGGAGCATATACCGTCAAAAGGCCATCTTTTGCATTGGATGCTCCACACACAACTTTTACAACTTTATTTTCACCAATATCAACTTCACACAATTTTAATCTATCTGCGTTGGGGTGCTTGTTAGCTTTAATAATTTTTGCAACTATAAAATCACTCAGTTCATTTTTTATTGGTTCTACCTTTTCAACTTCTAAACCAATATTATTTAATTTATCTATAATTTGAGATTCCTTTTTTTTTGACCTTAAGTGAATTTCGAGCCAATTTTTTGTGAATTTCATCTACTTAGACCCCTATAGTTTGTTGGGACATCCAATGGATCAAAGCCGTAATAATTCAACCACCTGTAATCACATTCAAAAAAAGATCTAAGATCATTAATTCCATACTTTAACATTGCCAATCTATCAATTCCTATTCCAAAAGCGAAACCTTGATATATTTTTGAGTCGACTTTACAATTTTTTAAAACATTTGGGTGAACCATTCCACAACCTAAAATTTCAAGCCATTTATCTCCCTCACCTATAATTATTTTATTATTTTCAATTCTATAACCAATGTCTACTTCTGCAGATGGTTCAGTAAATGGGAAATGGCTTGGTCTAAACCTCATTTTAATTTTTTTAACCTCAAAAAACTCTTTAATAAAATAATTGAGACATCCTTTTAAATGACCCATATTTATTTCCTTATCAATATGCAGTCCCTCTAATTGATGAAACATTGGAGTATGAGTTTGGTCGCTATCGCTTCTATATGTTCTTCCTGGAGCAATAATTTTAAAAGGAGGTTTGCCTTTTAACATCGTTCTAACCTGAACTGGTGAAGTATGAGTTCGTAATAATGTTTTCATATTTTTATCAAGATAAAATGTGTCGTGCATATCTTTTGCTGGATGGTTTTCGGGTGTATTTAGTGCTGTGAAATTATTGTAGTCATTTTCAACATCAGGCCCCTCCTCAACTGAAAAACCAATTTCAGAAAATATACATGAAATTTCGTCTATTACTTGTGAAACAGGGTGAATTTTACCAATTTTAAATTCTTTTTCAGGCAAAGTTACATCTATCTTTTCTTTCTCTAGTTTTTCATTAAGTTCTTTATTTATAAGCTCATTTTCTTTAGATCTAATAATATCTTGAAGTTCTTGTTTAGCTTTATTTATTGACGAGGCAAAAATTTTTTTTTCATCGGCTGATAAAGTTCCAATTTTTTTAAATTCCTGATTTATAAACCCGTTTTTTCCAAAAATTTCTACACGTATAGTTTCAACCAATTTATTATCTTTAATTTGATCTAATTTATTTTTAAATTCTAGGACTTTTTTTTCAAAATCTGACATATTTACAGATTATTTCTTAAACAAATAAAAACAATACCAAAGATTACTTTAGTGAAGCTTGGGCTTTTTTAACAATAGATTTAAATGCTTCTGGATTATCATAAGCTATTTCAGCAAGTATTTTTCTATCAATTTTTATACCTGATTTATTTAATGCATATATAAATTTTGAGTAAGTTAAACCTTCTAATCTTACACCTGCATTAATTCTTTGGATCCATAATGACTTAAATTCTCTTTTTTTATTTCTTCTATCTCTGTAAGCATACTGCATGGATTTTTCCATTGCTTGCCTTGCGATTCGAATTGTATTTTTTCTTCTTCCCCATTGCCCTTTTACTGCTTTTAAAACTTTTTTGTGTTTTGCTCTACTTGTAACACCTCGTTTAACTCTTGGCATTTTATTATCCTCTTAAATTATAAGGCATGTATGATTTTACAATTTTGCTGTCTTGTTTTGACATCACCGTTGTGCCTCTTTGTTTTCTAATTTGTGAATTTGTTCTTTTTATCATCCCATGTCTTTTGCCAGCTTGGGGCATTATAACTTTTCCTCTTGCTGAGATTTTAAATCTTTTTTTTGCTGAGCTTTTAGTTTTGAGTTTAGGCATAAGTGCGAGGGTTATACAAATATAATATTAAATTTACAAGATATTTATTAAATAGGCTGGATAATCATAATCATCTGTTTGCCATCAAATCTTGGCTGAAGTTCGACTTTTCCAAGTTTTTCCATATCTGTTTTAATTTTTTGCATCAACTCGTCACCTAAATTTGAGTGCTGTAATTCTCTACCTTTAAATTTTATTGTAAACTTTACTTTATCTCCTTTAGATAGAAATTTTTGAGCATTCTTGATTTTAAATGTATAGTCATGTATTTCGGTTACTGGTCTTAATTTAATTTCTTTAATTTCTATTTTTTTTTGTTTTTTTTTTGCTTTGTTGGCTTTTTTTTGAGCATCGTATTTATATTTACCCATATCCATTATTTTACATACTGGGGGTTTTGCGTTTTGTGCTATTTCAATTAAATCTAGACCCTCATTTTTAGCAATCATAATCGCTTCTTGTGTGTTTAATATTCCTAAATTTTGTCCATCACTTGATATAACTTGTACCTCTGCTGAGATAATCCGTTTATTAGATCTCGGGCCTTTGTGTTTGGTTCTTCTTTGAAAATAATTTTGTTTAAAATCTGGCACTTATAAAGAAGGAGCTTTGTTTAAAGCTTGATGGGTAGTTATAAATTTATTCAATTCTATGTTTTCCTGTTCGTTAGAATCCAATCTTCTAATAGTTACGCTATTAGAGTCAACTTCTTTTTTTCCACAGATGAGTAAAATAGGGACTTTTGATAACGAATGATCTCTAATTTTATAATTTAAGTTATGATTTTTAAGATCTACTTCTGATGAAAAGCCTGCATCAATTAATTGTTTGTTCACTTTTTTTGAATATTCATCAAATTCATCTGAAACAGGTATTACAACAGTCTGTAAGGGGCTAATCCAAAATGGAAGTTTGCCTGAATAATTTTCAATAAGTATTCCTATAAATCTTTCTAGTGACCCAAATAGAGCCCGATGCAACATAACAGGGGCTTTTTTAGAGCCGTCTTTTTCAACGTATGATGCTCCTAATCTTTCGGGTAAATTAAGATCTACTTGTAATGTTCCGCATTGCCAATCTCTTCCAATTGCATCTCTTAAAACAAATTCAATTTTTGGTCCATAGAAAGCACCTTCACCTTTATTAACACTATAATCTAATTTTGTTTCTTTTACTGCTTTGAGTAAAGCTTTTTCAGATTTGTCCCACACAGCATCATTACCTACTCTAAGTTCAGGTCTATCAGAGTATTTAAGGATAACATTTTTAAAACCTAAATCTTTGTAAATTTCTAAAATTAAATTTGTTATGGATAAAGACTGCTCTGTAATTTGATCTTCTGTACAAAAAATATGTGCATCGTCTTGAGTAAAAGCTCTTACTCTTAACAATCCATGTAATGCTCCTGATGGTTCATACCTATGAACTTTTCCAAATTCTGACATTTTAAGTGGAAGATCTCTATAACTTTTTAATCCTTGATTAAATACCTGAACACATCCAGGACAATTCATTGGTTTAACTGCAAAAATTTTTTCGTCTGGTGTTTGAGAAGTATACATATGAGCACCAAACTTCTCCCAATGACCAGATTTCTCCCATAAAGATCTATCCAGTATTTCTGGAGTGTTTATTTCTTTATAACCTGCATCAAGTTGTTTTTTCCTCATATAATTAACTAGCTTTTGAAATAAGTTCCATCCTCTTTCATGCCAAAAAACTGCACCAGGACTTTCTTCTCTAAAATGAAAAAGATTCATTTCTTTACCTAATTTTCTATGATCTCTTTTTTCAGCTTCTTCTAATCTTTTTAAATAATTCTCTAAATCCTTTTTTGATGCCCAAGATGTTCCATAGATTCTTTGCAACATTTCATTTTTTGAGTCACCTCTCCAATAAGCACCAGCAACTTTTGTTAATTTAAAATGTTTACCAATTCTGCCAGTCGACGGTAAATGAGGACCTCTACAAAGATCATGCCATTTCCCGTGGAAATAGATTGATATCTCCTCACTTTTAGGAATATCTTGAATAATTTCAGCTTTATACTTTTCTCCCATCTTTTCAAAATGAGAAATAGCTTTATCTCTTTCCCAAACTTCTCTGTAGGTAGTTTCATTTCTATCAACTATTTCTGACATTTTAGTCTCTATTTTTTTTAAATCTGTTTCTGTGAAAGGTTCCTTTCTTGCAAAATCATAATAAAATCCATTCTCTATTGTTGGACCAATTGTTACTTGGGTTCCTGGGAATAGTTCTTGCACAGCCATTGCTAAAATATGTGCAGTATCATGCCTAATAGTATCTAAACCATCTTCATCTTTTGATGTTAAAATTTTAACCTTAGCGTCTTTTTCTATTTCAAAACTCAAATCTTTTAAATGACCATTAACACTCATTATGAGTGCTTCTTTGGCCAAAGACTTGCTAATTTTTTCTACAATCTTGTTCCCATTTACCTTTTCGCTAAAAGATAACTGTTTTCCATCTGGTAAAGTTATATTAGGCATTTATTAATTTTTTATATTCTGAATAGGTTGAAAAACACATTTTTTCAACATTAAATTTTTGTTCAACGTTTTTTCTTCCACTGTTTCCCATGGCATTTAGCGTTGTATCATCAGATCTAAAAATATTATCAATTTTTTCACTTAAAGATTTTGGGTCTTCAGACTTAAATAGTAGTCCTGTTCTGTTATCAATAATTGTTTCTCTTGAACCACCGATATCACTCGCTATAATTGGTCTTTTCATTGACTGGGCCTCTATTGAAACTCTACCGAAGGCCTCAGGTTCAATTGAAGCAGACACAACTACGTTTGCTATACTATAGGCAATAGGCATTGAATTTGCATGTTCTAAAAAAATAATGTTATTATTAAGTCTATGTTGCTCGACTAATCTAACTAATTTTTTTTTATAGGTATCTCTACCTTGATCTGAACCCAAAATAATTGCTACAAAATTTTTGTATCCAAAATTAGTTTTTAAAATGTTTAGAGCCTCTATTAATAACTCTTGACCTTTCCATTCTGTCAAACGTCCAGGCATAAGAATAATTTTTTTACCTGGTTCAATATTTAATTTTGCGAAAAATTTAGCTCTATCCTTTTTGTTAATATTATTCAGATCATAATATTCTGTGTTAATACCTCTGAATATTACTAAAAATTTTTTTATTTTTTGAACATGCTCAGGATAATTTTCTGAAATATGTTTAAATATAAAATTTGAGCCAGCTATTACACAATCTGACTTGAGCATAATAGAATTATAATATTTTTTTAGTGATGAATTAAAGTTGTATGTCCCATGGAATGTAGTAACTAACTTACACCTAGTAATTTTAGCAACAAAATAACACGACCAAGCAGGCGCTCTACTTCTGACGTGTATGACATTAATTCTAAAAAAAAGAACAATTAATGATAAAATAAAAATATTTAAAATCATTAATATCGGATTTTTACTGTGGATAGGGGTTTTGAACAATCTAACTTTTTTTTTATTGATATATTTGACTAATTTGCCTCCACTTGTTGCTATATAAGATTTGCATTTTTGCTCACTTAAGTAGTGTGCTAGATCATAACACCCTATTTCAGCTCCTCCATAATCTAATCTAGGAATTACTTGTAAAACTTTTAATTTAGATGACATATAATATTCTTATAATATCATATTTTGTAACTCTTTATGACTAAATTTGAATTTATAAAATATAAAACAAACAAGAAAATCAGGATTCTATTTGAAAATCCTAAATCTGATATTTTTGTAGTTTTTTTACATGGCTTAAAATCAGATTTAACCGGGAAGAAACCTATTTATTTAATGAAACAATGTAAAAAAAGAAAAGTTGGTTTCATGGGTCTCGAGTATTCTGGCCATGGTAAATCATACGGTGAATTTGAAACAGGAACTATTACTAGTTGGTCAAATGACGTAAAATTCATAATTAAAAAAAAATTAATAAACAAAAAAATAATAATTATAGGATCTAGTTTAGGGGCTTGGTTAGGTTTAATTCAGCTAAAATATTTCAAGAATATAATAGGTTTTATTGGAATTGGGGCAGCGCCAGAATTTCTGGATAGACTTATATGGAAAAAATTAAGTAAAAAAAATAAAAAATTGGTATTTAAAAACAAATATTACAATTTAGAAAATGATGACTATTCATATAAAATTACTTTAAAAATAATTAAAGACAGTCGAAAAAATAAAGTTCTTAACAAAAAAAACAATTCAAAATTTCCAGTGTATCTTTTACATGGTGAGAAAGATAATGTGGTTCCTCAGAGTTTATCAAGAAAAATATTAAAGGTATTTCCAAATTCAAAGAAAGAATTTATAAATATAAAAAATGGAGACCATAGTCTTTCAAGAATAAAAGATTTGAAAATTTTAAGCAATTGTATGGGTAAAATAATTAATTATGCGCTAAACCCTCTTTATAAGTAGGGTAAGTAAATTGGTAATTTAATTCTTTTTTTATTTTTTCATTAGAAACTTTTTTTGAGTCTCTATAAAAATCCTTTAAAACCCCATCCTCTAGATCTTCAAAATTTATTTTTGTAGGCAACTCACATCCTAACAATTTTGATGCATAACTTGTAACTTCAACACTCGATGCTGGTTTATTATCGGCAAGATTAAATATTTGGTTTTCTTTAATATTTATTAAAGACAGATATAATATTTCAGATATGTCCTTAACGTGTATCCTTGAAAAAAAATGATTTTCTTTAACTACTAAAAAACTTTGTTTTTTTTGAAGCCTGGTGACTGCATTATTATTTTTTGAGTAAATACCGGCTAATCTAAATATCTGAATTGGTAATTTTTTCTTTTTTGAAAATTCTATCCACTTATTTTCTATATGTAATCTATCAATTCCCATTTTTGTTTTTGGTTTAGTTTCACTTTCTTCGTTTACCCATGCGCCGTTATGATCTCCGTACACACTAGTTGACGACAAATATAGAATAGATTTAATTTTATTATTTTCATTCACATGACTAGAAAGATTTTCTAAAAATAGATCTTTTGAATTAATTGGTGGAACAGAAATTAAAATATAATCATATTCATTTAATTTATCCAAAATTTTCTTGTCATAATCATTTTCCTTGAATTCTAGATTCTCAAATTGAAAATCACTCAATTTTTTAATTGATGAGTTTTCTCTAGTTGAGATTGTTAAATTTAAATTAACTTTTTTTTTTAAAAGATTTAAAACTAAGTTTTTGGCAACCTGACCATAACCAAAACATAAAAGATTCATCTATACCCTAACTTGCGAAACTAATAACTTTATTTGAAATTGGATTTTTTAATTTATCAATCATTTCTTTTGGACAAACTTGTATGAAATTTTCTATTTCCTGATCAAAATTATCAATTATTTTTTTTGATAATAAAGATTCTGTTTCATGCTGATGTTCTGTAATCAGATTTTTTAAAAATGATTTCCAATAATCTGTCTCTACTTTTTGCCAAATTACTGACTCCGGATTAACTCTTTTATCAAATTCTTTTTTCGTATCGTAAATAAAGGCCATTCCACCTGTCATTCCGGCTCCAAAATTGTCACCTGTCTCACCTAAAATTACTATGCTGCCTCCCGTCATGTACTCGCAACCATTTGAGTCACAACCCTCAATAACTGCTGTTGCACCTGAATTTCTTACTGCAAATCTTTCTCCGGCTTGTCCTGCTGCAAATAATTTTCCAGAAGTTGCTCCATATAAAACTGTATTCCCAATTATAGTATTATCAAAAGAAACTAGATTACTCTCTTTTTGAAGTTTTACTACTAGAGTTGCACCTGAAAGCCCTTTACCAACATAATCATTTGCATCACCATTTAATATAAGTTTTAAACCTTTAATTCCAAATGCTCCAAATGATTGACCCGCAGATCCTTTAAAATTGATTTTTAAAAAATCATCATCCAAAGTTTTATTTTTGAATCTTTTATATAATTCGTAAGATATTCTTGTACCAACAGCTCTGTCAGTATTTTCAATTAAATACTCGTCTTTTAGAGACTTTTTGTTATCTAAGTTATCTAATATCTCTGGCCAGATTTTTTGATCAACTGTATCAGGAACGTAGTTAATTTTAGGATCGTCACAATACCTTTTGTTTTTACCCGAGTCAGCTTTAACAAACAAAGGGTTAAGATCTAGATCATCTAGATTAGGCGAACCTTTGCTTATCTGCCTTAGTAAATCAGTTCTTCCAATTATTTCATTAAGTGTTTTAAATCCTAATTCTGCAAGTATTTCTCTAACCTCTTCAGAGATAAATTTGAATAAATTTACAACTTTATCAGGTGTGCCTGTAAATTTCTTTCTTAGCTCATCGTCTTGTGTGCAAACTCCAACTGGACATGTGTTTGAATGACATTGTCTTACCATTATACAACCCATTGCAACTAATGCAGTTGTAGCTACACCAAATTCCTCTGCTCCCATCATTGCTGCAATGACTACATCTCTGCCAGTTTTAATTCCTCCATCAGTTCTTAAAGTCACTTGATGTCTTAAGTTATTTAAAGTTAAAACTTGATTTGCTTCTGTTAATCCCATCTCCCATGGTATACCAACATATTTAACACTTGTTTGTGGTGTTGCTCCTGTGCCTCCATTATGACCAGATATAAGTATAATATCAGCTTTTGCTTTCGCTACACCTGCTGCAATTGTACCAATTCCTGAAGATGCAACGAGTTTTACTCCAACTCTAGCTTTTGGATTAATTTGTTTTAGATCATAAATAAGCTGAGCTAAATCCTCTATTGAGTAAATGTCGTGGTGTGGAGGTGGAGAGATTAAAGTAACTCCTGGGGTTGAATGTCTAAGTCTCGCAATTTCTTTTGTAACCTTAAATCCAGGTAGTTGTCCTCCTTCACCAGGTTTTGCACCTTGAGCAATTTTTATCTCAATTTCGTTACAATTATTTAAGTAATCAATTGTTACCCCAAATCTAGCTGAAGCAACTTGTTTTACACGCGAATTAGCACTGTCTCCATTTTCCAATTTTTTAAATCGAGAATCATCTTCTCCACCCTCACCACTGCATGATGCTCCTTTAATTCTATTCATGCCAATAGCAAGCGTTTCATGTGCTTCTTTTGATAAAGCGCCATGAGACATACTTCCACTGCCAAATCTTTTTTGTATGTCTTCAACTGACTCTACCAAGTCTATAGATATTGGGCTTCTTTTTTTAAAATCGATTAAATCTCTTAAGTTTATTGGTGGCAAATCTTGTATACCCTTTGAATATTTTGTGTATAAATCATAAGAACCTGCAGTCACAGCTGATTGGAGTAAATGTATTAATTTACCCTGATACTGATGCGTTTCTCCATTTTTTCTGTACCTATAAATTCCTCCAATAGGTAATACGTTATTTTCATTATTAAACGCTTCCTCATGTATCTTCCTAACTTTTTTTTCAATACCTGTTAATCCAATTCCTGAAATTTTAGACAAAACGCCAGGGAAAAAGTCTCTAACGATTGTTCTACTTAAACCAACAGTTTCAAAATTACATCCACCTCTGTATGAGCTTATTACTGATATACCCATCTTCGACATTATTTTTAAAAGACCTAAATTTACTGATTTTACGTATCTTTCAACGCACTCTTCATACAGGAATTTGCCAAATAATTTTTTTTCAAATCTTTGATATAAACTATCTAGAGCCAAATAAGGATTTACTGTAGTTGCGCCCACTCCTATTAAAGTAGCAAATGAATGTGTATCAAGAGCTTCTCCAGTTTGTACATTTAAGGAAACATAGCCTCTTAATTTCATTTTTGTTAAATGGGTATGAACAGCACCAATACATAAAAGCATCGGAACAGGATAGTTTTCTTTAGAAACATTTTTATCACTTAATATTATCTGAGTTACACCTTGTCTTACATAAATTTCAGCCTCTTGCTTTATAGAGTTCAGTTTTGACTCAATCTTTTCACCAGATTTAAAAGTACAGTCTATAGTTTTATTATTCTTATCAAAAAAACTTACGAATTTTTCAAATTGATTATTTGTTAGTATAGGACTATTTAAAACGTAAATATTTTCCTTTGTTAAATTATTAAAATCCAAAATATTACCCAAATTTCCAAATCTAGTTTTTAAACTCATAACTTTATTTTCTCTTAATGAGTCAATTGGAGGATTGGTTACTTGACTAAAATTTTGTCTAAAGAAATGATAAAGTGGTCTGTATTTATTTGATAAGACTGCAAGTGGAGTATCATCTCCCATTGAGCCTGTCGCCTCTTTAGCATCTTCTGCCATTGGGTGAAGTATTAATTCTAAATCTTCTAAGCTATATCCAAAGCAATGTTGGAGTTTTCTTAAGCTGTCTCCTGAAAATATGTTTTTTTCGTTTTTGATAGGTAGTTTTTTGTCTAGATCGATAATTTGGTTATTGAAATGTTTATATTCTTTAGCAAGATAATTTTTAATATCTTTGTTATTAAAGACTTTTCCTTTCTCTATTCTAACTCCTAAAATTTCTCCCGGCCCTAATCTTCCTTTAGATATAATTTTCTTTTCATTAAGCTCTATCATTCCAGTTTCAGATCCAGCAAAAAGAAGATTATCTTTTGTCAATGTGTATCTCATAGGTCTTAAACCGTTTCGGTCAGTTGCTACAATTACCCATTCATTGTCAGTTGCAGCAATGGCTGCAGGTCCATCCCAAGGTTCCATTGTACTATTTAAAAAGTTAAATAATTTTTGATGGTCAGCAGGTAGTATTTTATTTTTTTTTGACCAAGCATCTGGTATCAGCATTAATTTTGCCAATGGAGCTGGTTGTCCAGAGATATTGAGTATCTCGAAAACATTATCTAATGAAGCAGAGTCTGAGTTGCCACTTGGTATTACTGGTTTTAAATTTTCCATATCTTCAAATATGGGGCTAAACATTTCTTCTTCATGTACTTTCATCCAATTAATATTGCCTTTTAGAGTATTGATTTCTCCATTATGAGCTAAAGCTCTAAACGGTTGAGCTAGGTCCCAGCTAGGTGCTGTGTTTGTAGAAAAACGTTGGTGAAAAATTGCATATCTAGATGTAAATCTCTCATCTTTTAGATCCAAATAAAAGTCCGATAAGGCTTCAGCGAGAAACATTCCTTTGTAGATGATTGATTTGGAGCTAAATGAACAGATATAAAAGTCATTTAAATTAGCCTCTAAAATTTTCTTTTCAATTTTTCTTCTAGCTTCATAAAGTTTTATTTCTAATTTTTTGCCTTTCTCTTCTTTAGTATTATGTTTAAAAAGCACTTGCGTAATTTCAGGTCTGTTTGACTCTGCTGTTTCACCCAATACTGATGGATCAACTGGAACTTGTCTCCATCCATAAATATTAAAGTTACTTTTTGTTAATTCGCTCTCCACTACTGATCTACATTCCTCTTGTGCCGAATAATTATTTCTTGGTAAAAAAAGCATTCCTACGCAAACTTCAGAGTCATCATGCTTATGTCCAGTAGCCTCTATTTTTTCAATAAAGAAATCAGAGGGAATTTCTATATGAATACCAGCTCCATCACCTGTTTTTCCATCTGCATCAATCGCTCCTCTATGCCAAACAGCTTTTAAAGCTTGAATACCATACTCAACAACTTTCCTAGATTTTTTTCCATCAGTTGATGCAACTAAACCAACACCACAAGCGTCATGCTCCATAGATTCGTGATAAACACCTGATTTTTTTAATAAGTCTAAATTTTTTTTTCTTAATTTGTTCATGCTACTTTTAAATCTTGTTCTCTTTTTGACTTTAGTAATTTATCGATACTCTCCGCTACATCTCTACCATCTTTAATAGCCCAAACTACAAGCGAAGCACCTCTTACAATATCACCTGCAGCAAAAACTCCTTTTAAATTAGTTTCCATCGTATCGAAATCAATTTTAATTGTTCCCCACTTAGAAACTTGAAGATCTTTTTCATCAAATAATTTAGGTAGGTCTTCGGGATCAAATCCTAAAGATTTTATAACAATATCAGTCTCAATTTCATATTCAGATCCTTCATCAATAATTGGCTTTTTCCTTCCACCATCATCAGGACCACCTAGTCTCATTTTATTTACTAAAACTTTTTCAACTTTATTTTTTCCAATAAATTCTTTTGGACCGCTTAACCAAACAAATTCAACACCCTCTTCTTCTGCATTAGCAACCTCCCTTGCAGAACCTGGCATATTTTCTTTGTCTCTTCTATAAAGGCATTTTACAGATTTAGCTTTTTGTCTAACAGCAGTTCTGACACAATCCATCGCTGTATCGCCGCCGCCAATAACTACTACATTTTTATCTTTAGCATTTAAAGTTCCGTTCTCAAAGTTCTCAACTTTATCACCTAAACCTTTTTTATTTGAGGTAGTTAAAAATTCCATTGCTGGAAATATATTTCCAAGATCACTACCTTTAATATCTATTTCTCGAGGTTTATAAACACCTGTTGCAATAAGTATTGCGCTGTGCTCTTTTTTTAATTCATCTAAAGTTGCATCTTTTCCAACTTCAAAATTTAATTTAAAATTAATTCCACCATCCTTTAAAAGTTTAATTCTTCTTTCAACAACTTCTTTCTCAAGTTTAAAATTAGGTATTCCATAAATTAACAAGCCTCCTGCACGATCATAACGATCATAAACAGTTATTTTGTAACCTTTCTTTCTTAGTTGTTCGGCGCAAGCTAAGCCCGCAGGTCCTGATCCAATTATGCCAATACTTTGATTTAATTCTTTTTCTATTTTGATTGGTTTTACCCAACCATTTGCCCAAGCATTATCTGTGATAAATTTTTCTACAGATCCTATTGTAACTGTGCCATGACCAGATTGTTCTATTACGCAATTTCCCTCACATAATCTGTCTTGAGGACAAATTCTACCACAGACCTCAGGCATGTTATTTGTGCTTTGAGCTAAATTATAAGCCTCTTCAAGTCTGCCCTCAGCTGTTAACTTAAGCCAATCGGGTATGTTATTACTTAAAGGACAATGTACTTGGCAAAACGGAACTCCACATTGAGAACATCGGCTGGACTGTTCTTGAGCTTTTCCATGAATAAATTCTTTATAGATCTCATTAAAATCCTCCTTCCTATTATCGGTATCTCTTTTAGGTGGATTTTGCTGACCTATATTTACAAATTTGAGCATTTTTTCTGACATAATCGATCGCTCTTATACAATAAGCGATGGGGTATATAAATCAAAATTGGGACATAATAATTGACCTAAATTTTAAAAAAAGTAAGAAAATTAAGCATTAATTCATATTTTGCATAGCAAGTATGCATACATCTTATTGCTATAATTTTGAAATATCTTAAGAAAATAAGATGCTGTTTGATTACTACGAAATTTTAATTCTTTCATTAATTCAAGGAGTTTCTGAATTTATACCAGTAAGTTCTTCTGCACATCTTTGTATAATTTCAGAATTATTTGATTTTAAAAATCAATCACTAATGATTGATGTCGGAATGCATTTAGGGTCTCTTATAGCAGTTCTATTCTATTTCAGACAAGACTTCTTAAATATTCTTAAAAATAAACAAATTTTAAATTTAATGGTCATTGGATCTATTCCTCTGATTTTAGCTGGCTTTATAATTTATACGACAGGTTTTATAGATTCTGTAAGAAACCTAAAACTGCTTGCTTGGTTATCGTTAATTTTTGCAATAGTGCTTTATTTTTCTGATAAAATTAAAGTAACTAAAAAAATAGATACTGATTTGAATTTAAAAACAATATTAATTATTGGTCTGTTCCAAATTGCTTCTCTTTTTCCTGGAGTGAGTAGATCTGGTATAGTGATAACAGCAGGAAGATTTTTGAATTTTGATAGATATGATGCTACTAAAATATCTTTTTACCTATCTGTGCCTGCAATAGCTGGCGCAAGTTTTTTAAGTTTGAAAGATGTGTTTACAAAAGATGCAACTTTTAATTCATTAATAATATTATCTGTATTCTTATCTTTTATTTTTTCTTATATCACAATTAAATATTTTTTGATCTTCATAAAAAATTTTAATTTTAATTTATTTATAATTTATAGAATAATTTTATCTTTGTTTATTTTTTATATTATTTATAGCTAGCTTTTTTAATTTCAGGAAGTAATTGCGATAATAGAACTCCAATTAGAATAAATACACATCCAAGAATGTTATTTATATTTAAAACTTGACTTAAAAGTAACCATGCAGCAATAGCAGCAAAAACACCTTCTAAAGAATATATTATAGCTGCGGGGGCAGGATTAATATTCTTTTGAGCATATATTTGCAAAACAAATGCAAAACCGCCTGATAAAACTCCTGCATAAAGGATTTCATATTTTTCAGAGAGTATTTTTTGTATGTTTATTTCCTCAACATAGAGACTGATTAACAACGAAAGTACAGATACAATAAAAGTTTGTACTAAGCCAACTGTAATTGGTAGCTCAAAGATTTTTACAAGTTCGCCTATAAAAATAATATGAAGAGCCCAAAAGAAGGCACAAAAAATAACTAACATGTCTCCTTTTCTGACAGTAGCATCATAAAAATTAGTCAATAAATATCCCCCGATTACACATAAAACTACAGAGGGATAAACACTCCAATGAACTTTTTTTTTGAATAAAAAAAGAACTACGAAGGGAACCATTGGAACATAAAAAATTGTAAAAAATGCTGCATTAGCAATATCTGTGTATAATAAAGCAACTTGTTGCAGTGCAGTTCCTAAAAAGAGAAAAATACCAATTGAAAATGATAAATATACAAATTTTTTTTTGTCTTTATTAAATTCGAATGCAAAATTTTTTTTTTCTATCAATAAAAAAATAGGTAATAAAGCAAAGAAGCCAACCATAAATCTTACACCATTAAAAGTGTAAGGCCCTATGTTGTCCATACCTGTATCTTGTGCAATAAAAGTTGTTCCCCAAATAAAACAACAAAGTAGTGCACTTGCTAAGGAAGCTTTTTTTGTCATTAAATTATAGTGATAATTTATAAGCGAAATTTTGCCCAAGGTTTTCTTTTAATTCGTTACAAAACCTTGCTGCATCTGCACCATTAACTACTCTGTGATCATAAGACAAAGATAATGGAAGCATTAAATTTTTACTTCGTTCTACTATTTTGCCAATACCTAATATTGCAACTTCAGGAGGGTTGATAATCGGTGTAAAAAAAGTCCCACCAATACCTCCTAAACTTGTAATTGTCATAGAGCCTCCAAAAAATTCTTTTTTATCAATTTTTAAATTTCTACATTTTTCACTTACATCCTTAAGTTCAATTGATAAGTCTTCTATCTTTTTGCTATTTGCATTCCTTATTTTTGGTACCATTAGACCATGTTCAGTATCAACTGCTATACCTATATGAAAATATTTTTTTAATATAAGTTCATAGCTTTCTTCATCCTTAATAGAGCAATTAAAATGTGGAAATTTTTTTAAACTATTCACTAAAGCTTTAATAATAAAAGCTAAAGGGGTTATTTTTTTCTTTTCACCGGTAAAATTATCCTTCAAATTTTTTCTAAAACTTTCAAGTTCAGTAACATCAGCTTCATCATGGTGAGTTACATGTGGTATCGTTCGCCAGGACTCAGACAAATTCGGTGCTGCCAACCTTTTTATTCGTGGCATTTGCGTTATTTCAATTTCACCAAACTCACTATGATCATACTCTAATTTCTTTTTTTCGTCTTTTATTGATTTCTTTGGAGTATTTTCTTGTTGTTTAA
This sequence comes from uncultured Pelagibacteraceae bacterium, assembly GCA_902585415.1. GTDB lineage: Bacteria > Pseudomonadota > Alphaproteobacteria > Pelagibacterales > Pelagibacteraceae > Pelagibacter. The sequence continues at coordinate 130,400 of CACIDN010000002.1, read as the reverse complement.
TTTGAATTTTTATAAAATTTCGGACATCATCCTCGGTAATCCTGCCATTTCTTTCTGACCCTTTTAGTTGAGAAATATCTGCACCAAGTTTCCTTGCAAACTTTCTTACCTTTGGGCTTGCATGTATAATTTGGTTCATTTTTTATAACTTTGTTGGCATTGGTTTATTTTTATCAATATTGTATTTTTTAATTGCCTCTTCAGCATATTTTGATGCGATCAACTGCTCTTTTGAAAGAACGCTCAAAGCATAAGTAACAATATATTTTTTATCAACTTCAAAAAAGTTTCTTAAACTTTTTCTAGTATCGCTTCTGCCATATCCATCAGTGCCTAAAGAATAGAAATTTTTTTTTGTATAAGGCCTAATTTGATCTGAGTAAATTCTCATATAGTCCGATGCAGATAGAACAGGTCCTTCAGAATTTTTTAAACATTTTTCTAAAAATGTCTCCTTTGGAGGGTCATTTGGATGAAGCAAATTATGTCTTTCAATCTCAATTCCATCTTTTCTTAATTCGTTAAAACTCGTCACACTCCAAACATCAGCATCAATTTTATAATCTTTTTCTAAAATGTCAGATGCTTCCATCATCTCCCTTAAAATTGCACCAGATCCTAGTAAGGTGATTTTTGTTTTTTTATTAATATTTTTTGACTTAATTTTATACATCCCTTTTAAAATTGCCTCTTCTATACCTTTTTCATTTGGAATTGCTGGATGCGGGTAATTTTCGTTTAATGTTGTTATATAATAAAAAACATTTTCTTTCTTTTCATGCATTCTTTTTAAACCATCTCTGAAAATTACAGCAAGTTCATAAGCAAATGTTGGATCATAAGAAACGCAATTTGGAATAGTTGATGCAATTAAATGGCTATGTCCGTCTTGATGCTGTAAACCCTCTCCTGCCAAAGTTGTTTTCCCTGATGTTGCGCCAATTAAAAAACCTCTTGTTTGACTATCTCCAGCGGCGTATGCAAAGTCACCAACTCTTTGAAAACCAAACATCGAATAAAACAAATAAATAGGTATCATCTCAATATCATGATTTGTGTAAGCTGTACCAGCTGCAATCCAGGATGACATTGAGCCTGCTTCAGTAATTCCCTCCTCCAATACTTGTCCTTTCTTATCTTCTCTATATGTAAATAATTGTTCTGAATCCACTGGCTCGTACTTTTGACCTTCATGCGCATAAATACCGATTTTTTGAAAAAATCCCTCCATTCCAAAAGTTCTTGCCTCATCGGGAATGATAGGTACTAATCTTGGAGAAACATTTTTATCTCTTAACAAGTTAGTTAGCATTCTAACAAGTGCCATCGTTGTTGACATTTCCTTTGAACCAGTCGATTGTTTTAAAACTTCAAATATATCCTTAGGTGGAGCTTTTATTGGCTTAGCAAAAGTAGATCTTTCAGGTATATTCCCACCAAGTTTTACTCTTCTATCTTTTAAATATTTAATTTCTTCTGAATTTTCATCAGGCTTATAATATTGAATATTTTTAACTTGTTCATCTGTTAGAGGAACGTCAAATCTGTCTCTGTAATACATTAAATCTTTAACATCCAATTTTTTTTGCTGGTGTGTTGTATTTATACTTTCCCCGGATTTTCCCATTCCATAACCTTTAATTGTTTTTGCTATTATGACTGTTGGACGCCCCTTAGTATTCACAGCTTGGTGATAAGCTGCATAAACTTTGTGTGGATCATGACCACCCCTATTGAGCCTCCATATATCTTGGTCTGTCATGCTGGATACCATATCTTTAAGTTCTTTATATTTTCCAAAAAATTTTTCTCTAACGTATGCTCCGCCTTTGGCTTTAAAAGCCTGATACTCCCCATCGACTGCTTCATTCATTCTTTTTACTAAGATCCCTTTTCTATCATTTGCTAATAGTTGATCCCAATATGAGCCCCAAATAACTTTTATAACATTCCATCCAGCCCCTCTGAAGATACCTTCTAATTCTTGAATAATTTTACCATTTCCCCTAACCGGGCCATCTAATCTTTGAAGATTACAATTTACTACAAATATTAAGTTGTCTAAATTTTCTCTAGCGGCTAAACCTATAGCTCCTAAAGACTCTGGTTCATCCATTTCACCATCGCCCAAAAAGGCCCAAACTTTTCGGCCTTCGTCTTTAATCAAACCTCTATTGATAAGATATTTCATGAACCTAGCTTGATAAATTGCAAGCATTGGGCCAAGACCCATGGATACTGTAGTAAATTGCCAATACTCTGGCATAAGCCATGGATGTGGGTAAGATGATAAACCACCTGATTTGACTTCTTGTCTAAAATTATCTAATTGTTTTTCTGTTAATCTGCCTTCAAGATATGATCTTGCATAAATTCCTGGTGCACTGTGACCTTGAAAATATATTAAATCTCCTCCAAACTTATTATTTTTTGCTCTCCAAAAATGGTTCATTCCAACATCATATAATGTTGCAGCAGATGCGAATGTTCCAATGTGTCCTCCAAGTTCTGGATTTTTTTTATTAGCCCTTACAACCATGGCAGCGGCGTTCCATCTTATTAAAGATCTAATTTTTCTCTCTACATTTTGATCGCCAGGTAATTTTTTCTCCTCTTCAGGAGGTATTGTATTGATATAGGGAGTATTTCTAGACATTACTAATCCGGAACCCTCCCTATATGAATGTTCTATTAATTGTCTAATTATATATTGTGCTCTTTCTTTTCCATCACTGTTAAGCACAGCAGACAATGACTCGAGCCACTCTTTAGTTTCACTAGGATCTATATCGTTTGTATCTGATACAATCTCAATTTTTGAATTTTCTAACTTTGAGGTTTTTTTATTTTCTGAAACATCTTGTCTGATAATTTTTGGTTCCTCAGTTTTTTGTACTTTTTCTGCGTCACTTATAATTTTTTCTGTATCTTTTGGTATTTCTATTTCATTTTTAAATTCATCGGGTTCTTCGATTATTTCACTTCCTCCTTCTAATGTAACTGAAACTAATTTATCGCCTTTTGAAACTTTGTCTCCTATCTTAACTGATATACTTTCAACAACACCTTCTTCGGTTGAGGGTACCTCAACACTAGACTTGTCACTTTCAAGTGTAACGATCGGATCGTTTTTAGAAATTTTCTGCCCCTGTTTTACTAGCAGTTCTATAATCTCAACGTTTTCAAAATCGCCAATATCAGGTACTAAAAGATCTTTTTTCATTAATTTGAGGCTATAATTATAACATATTTATATCTTTTTTTTGACATCCTTATATATGAAAATATTAAAATGATTAATTTGCTAAAAAAATTATTAAAAAGAGATAATAGCAAACAAACTGATGCAAGAGTATGGATACAATTGGCGCTATTAAATAAAAATTTAAAATCTTTAAAATACTAATCGCGCGCAATACACATAGAAATGCCCATACCACCACCGATACATAGGGTAACTAAACCTTTTTTGTTGTTACGTTTAATCATTTCATGAATTAATGTGACTATCAATCTTGCACCTGATGCTCCGATTGGATGACCTATGGCAATTGCACCTCCATTAACATTTAGTTTTTCTTTAGGGACTTTAAGCTCTTTAACAACTGCAATTGTTTGTGCAGCAAAAGCTTCGTTGCACTCTATTAAATCTAAATCATTTATACTCCAACCAGCAATTTCAAGAGCCTTTATAGATGATGGAATTGGTCCCAAACCCATTAAAGTTGGATCAACTCCAGAAGTAGCCCAAGAAACAATTTTTGCTTGGATATCTAAATTTTTTTTCTCTGCTAAATCTCTTGTAGTAATTAAAACACCAGCCGCACCATCGTTAATGCCAGATGAATTACCAGCAGTAACAGTACCATCTTTTTTAAAAGCAGGTTTTAATTTTTTAAGATTTTCAATATTTAAATTAAACCTTGGGTGTTCATCTTGATTATTATCAATTATTTCATTTAAAAATTTTTTACTTTTGATTGAACTTTCCGTTTTAGATTGTGAGTCTAGAGCAAAATGATCTTGTTCATCTCTTGAAATATTAAATTTCTCCGCAACATTTTCTGCGGTAACACCCATATGGTAATTGTTAAAAGCATCTATTAAACCATTTGTTAACATTTCTTTCTCGTCTGAATTTGACATACTTTCTTGACCACCAGCAATAACAAATTTTGATGAGCCCATAGCAATTGACTGGTATCCTAAAACAATAGCTCTTAGTCCTGATCCACAAACTTGATTAATGCTGAAAGCAGTTTTCTCTTTAGGGATACCTGATTTTATTAATGCCTGTCTGGCAGGATTTTGTCCACTTAAATTTGGTAAAACTTGTCCTAGTATGACCTCATCTATCTCTAGTGGATCTATGTTGGTTTTTTTTAAAATACCTTTTATAACAATTGAGCCTAATTCATGGGCTTGAAGTTTCTTATGAATGCCACCAAACTTGCCTACTGATGTTCTCAAGGCAGATGTTAAAACTATATCTTTCGAATTTTTTGACATTACTATAGAATAAACTTAAATTTACAAATTACATTAAAATATAGATGATTTATGTTAATTTATTAGCGCCTGTAGCTCAATTGGATAGAGCGCTTGGCTACGGACCAGGAGGTTCTGGGTTCGACTCCTAGCAGGCGCACCAATTATATGAAAATTTCCTTACAGAAAAGTGTAATAGTTTTTTTTGCAATCGTATTTTTATTTTTGTTGTTACTAACTGTAATTATTTAATTATATATGAAACAAGATTTTGAACAAATTAGTAGAGTATCAGGATTTATGCATCATAATGGTGGTCTTCATTTTAGAGAAATTTCTGAAAATGAATATGAGTTTAAAGCTACGATTAAGGAATTTCATTTAAATAAAAGAGAGATTACCCATGGTGGTTTTATTTGCTCATTGATAGATGCAGGAGCAGGAACTGCTGTATATAGAACGACAGGTGAAAAATCTTGTGTAACTGTATCTCTTGATATCAAATTTATAGCACCATCAAGGAAACAAGATGAGTTAATAGGAAATGTTCAAATACTTAAAAAAACTAAAAGTATGGTATTTGTTAATTGTACTTTAAAAAAAGAAGATCAATTAATTGCATCTGCGATAGGGGTTTGGAAAGTAATTAGGAAAATATGATTGGAATTTTAGGTGGTATGGGAACCCAAGCAGGGTTGGATTTTTGTAATAAAATCGCAGTTTTAAATAGAGGCAAGAAAGACCAACAATATCCAAAATTTATATTATTTAATAAATCTGATACACCAAAAAGACCTGAGAATTTAAAAAGATATTTTAATGTTCTTGATGAGCTTGTTAAAGGTTGCCGATTACTTCAGAAAAATAAATGTAAGTTCATTGTAATGCCATGTAACACTGCACATTACTGGTATAATGATTTGCAACGAAAAATAAAAATTCCAATAATTAGTATGCCTAAAGAAGTTTTTCTTCACACTAAAAAAACATGCAAAAGAAATTGTAAAATTGGATTATTAGCAACTGAAGCTACTATAAATACAAAGATTTATCATAATTATTTATCCAGAAACTTTGAGTTAGTTACACCTACTAAAAATTTACAAAAAAAATGTGTTAATAAAGCTATTCAGCTAGTTAAATCTGGCAAGGTTAAAGAAGCTGAAAAAATCATTAGTCCTGCTGTGAGATATTTAATTAAAATAAGGTGTAAAAAAATTATTCTTGGATGTACAGAAATACCAATTGCTATTTTTGCGTTTAAGTCTTTCAAAAAAGCTAAAAAATCAAAAATATTTATAGACCCTAATTTATTACTAGCAAACGTATGTATGAAAAAATATAAAAGTATTAAAATTTAGATTGAATATAAAATATATGAAAATGAGAACTTTTTTTCTTCGATTCGGTCATGTTTTAGTCCATTTTTGTTCTTACCAGGTAACAACATATAGTAGGCAAAAATTTTGACACACAAATAATGGAAATGAAAAAAAATAAAATTACAGCAGTTTTAGGTCCGACAAATACTGGGAAAACTTTTTTAGCAATTGAAACGATGCTTTCATTTGACACTGGAATGATGGGTTTTCCACTAAGATTATTGGCAAGAGAAGTTTATGACAAAGTAATTAAAAAAGTTGACCCACAAAAAGTTGCTTTGATAACTGGTGAGGAAAAAATAATACCAGCTAATGCTAAGTACTATTTTTGCACCGTAGAGTCTATGCCGGTAGATAAGATCTTAGAGTTTGTTGGAATAGATGAAATACAAATGTGCAGCGACCACGAAAGAGGTCATATATTTACTGATAGATTACTAAATTTAAGAGGAGAAAAGCTAACAATGTTTATGGGCTCAAACTCCATGCGAAATATAATTGAAAAATTAGAGGAGGATATTGAATATATCGATAGAAAAAGACTTTCTAAATTAACTTATTCAGGCCATAAAAAAATATCTAGAATTGAGAGAAAAAGTGCAATAATTGCTTTTTCTGCTGAGGAAGTTTACGCAATAGCAGAACTAATAAGAAGACAGAAAGGTGGTGCTGCAATAGTAATGGGATCATTAAGCCCTAAAACTCGAAACTCACAAGTAAATTTATACCAGTCAGGTGATGTTGATTATCTTGTAGCTACTGATGCAATTGGAATGGGTATTAATATGGATTTAAACAATGTTTATTTTTCTAATCTAAAAAAATTTGATGGTAAAAAACTAAGAAGATTAAAACTTTCAGAAATATCTCAAATTGCTGGTAGAGCTGGAAGATATTTAAATGATGGATCATTTGGAATAACTGGAGATTGTGGAGAAATAAGTGCAGAAGAAATAGATTTATTGGAGAACCATAAAATAGATGAAATACACACAATTTTTTGGAGGAATCCGAATTTAAATTTTAAAAATGGTGACAAATTAATTAAATCTTTAGAGGAAAGACCTGGTAAAAGTTGGTTGAGAAAAATTTCAGAGTGTGAAGATGAAAAAGTATTAAAATATATACTGAAAGATACAGAAAAACTTCAAATATTTAACAATGAAAATGAGCTAAAATTACTTTGGGAATGTTGTCAAATACCTGACTTTGTAAAAAAAACTTATGGAAATCACCTAGATGTTGTTGGTAAAGTTTTTAACTTTTTAAGAGAGTCTCCAGGAAAAATAACAAGTAAATATATGAAACAACAGTTGTCTATATTAGATAAACTGGATGGTAATGTAGATTCTGTTTCAAACAGGATTGCAAACGTAAGAACATGGTCATACGTAGCTAATAAAAATGGATGGGTAGAAAATCAAGATTATTGGATAGAAAGAACTAAATTTCTAGAGGATAAATTATCCGATAGATTACATGAGGAACTTACTAAAAGCTTTATTGATAAAAGAGCAAGCGTATTAGCCAAAGGTTTAAAACAAGACATTATCTTTAAAACTAAAATAGTCGATAATGAAAAGGTTATGATTAATAACCAATTTATCGGAAATTTAAAAGGGCTAAAACTTGAACTAGATTTTAAAATTGGGGATTTGGACTCTGACATAAAATCGTTGAAAAAAGCATCAAGACAAAATGTTGGACCAGAGATATTGGAGAGAATTAATCAAATAATTAAAACAAAAAATATTGAATTAAAAAAAGATCTCAAAATTTATTGGAATAATTTTCCAATAGCATATTTAGTAAAAGGAAATGATTACTTAAAACCTGAAATAAATGTGATTGTTGATGATGTTGTCGAAACTGAACATAAAAATATCCTGCAAAATTTTTTAAAGACTTGGTTAAGGAATAAGATAAATATTAATCTAGGTAGTCTAATAAATTTAAAAGATATAAAATCATCTAATTCTTCAACCAGGGCATTATCTTACATGTTGTACGAGAATAATGGAGTTTTAAAAAGAGATAATATTGAAAAATTATTAAGAAGTATTGATCAGAAAGAAAGGAAAATTCTTAGAGATCGTGGAGTTAAGTTTGGAAGATATCACATATTTTTGTACAAACTATTTAAGCCAACTGTAGTTTCATTAAGATTAATTCTTTGGAAAAACTATAATGAAAAATATTATGATTTAGAACCACCAACTTTTGGACTAAATTTTTTTAATGATAAAAAATTTAATGATAAAAATTTTATGCTACTTTGTGGTTTTGAAAAGTTTGATGATTATTTTGTACGAATAGATATTCTAGAAAGATTATTTCTAGAAATAATAAGCTCAAATTCCATTAAATATAGTAAAATTGAGCTAGTTCCAAAAATGTTAAATCTTTTAGGCTGTAATAGAGAAAATTTTCTAAAATTGATAAAGAAAATGAACTACAATGTCTCACTTGAAAATGACAAATATTTTTTTAAATATAGTCCCACCAGAAAAATTAATAAAAAGAATAATAATAAATTTGAAGGTGATAACCCTTTTGCAGCTTTAAAAGAGTTAAACATAAAATGATAATTAAATTTTTTAACAAAGAGGAACAATCAAATAATGATAGTGATTTAATTAATGTGGCTTGTTTAATGATACATGCAGCTAAAATTGATGAAAATTATACTGTTAAAGAAAAAACAATCATTAAAAATACTCTTACAAAACTTGATAATAATGATGATGATATAGAAAAAGTGATATTAGAGGCAGAAAAAAAAGAGTCTAACTCAAATCATATTCAAGCTTTTACAAAAAACATAAAGGCTATGGATAAAGAAAATAAGATGGAAATAATAAAAAATATTTGGAGTATTATTTTGTCAGATGGAAATTCAGATATATATGAGGAAAATCTTATGAGGCGTTTAGCAGGATTGCTTTACCTCGATGCTAAAACTATGGGTGATATAAAATTAGAAATCCAAAATAAACAAAAACAATGACATATATAGTTAATGATAAATGTATAAAGTGTAAACTGATGGACTGTGTTGAAGTTTGTCCAGTGGACTGTTTCTATGAAGGAAAAAATATGCTTGTAATTAAACCGGATGAGTGTATAGATTGTGGCGTTTGTGAACCAGAATGTCCTGTAGATGCAATAAAGCCCGACACAGAAGAAGGCTCTGAAAAATGGTTAGAAATAAACAAAAAATATTCCGAAATTTGGCCGAATATTTCCCAAAAGAAAGAGCCTCCAATAGATAATGAGAAGTATAGGAATGAAGAAAATAAATTTGAAAAGTATTTTAAAGAAAACCTTTAAGAAGAAAAACACTAAAAACAAAATTTTAAAAAAAAAAGGTAAGGTTAAGCTTAAAAAGCATATTGCAAAAAAAGTAGGAAGACCAAGCAAGTTCAAAAAGGAAATAAAAAACAAAATAGATAAAAATAAATTAAAAAAGAATTTAAATAAAACTGATAATTTAAAACTTACCAAAACCCTAGATCAGAAGCCAGAGATTGTAAAAATAAAAAAACAAGGTATTGAAAAGAAAGAATATAAACCAAAAGACTATGTAGTATATCCTAAACATGGAGTTGGGCAAATAATGTCAGTAAGCTCAAAAAAAATTGGAGGCATAGAAGTTCAATGTTATGATATTAAATTCGAAAAAGATAAAGCAATAGGATTACTTCCAATAAATAAACAATATCATCTTAGGCCGCTATCAACCATAAATCAAGTGAATAAGTCAATTTCAATTTTGAAAAGTAAACCAAAAATTAAAAGATCAATGTGGAGTAGGAGAGCACAAGAATACGAACAAAAAATAACCTCTGGGAAAATTTATGAATTAGCAGAAGTTGTTAGGGATTTAAATAAAGGTGATGATATAATGATTGATCAGTCATATTCAGAAAGACAACTTTTTGAAAAAGCCTACGAAAGAATTGCATCTGAATTCCAAATAGTTTTAAATCTTAATTTAGAAAACACACAAAAAAAACTTGACAAAGCTTTAAAACGGAACCTTGAAAAAAGTGAGGCAGCTAGTCCAAAAATTAACAAAGATGAGGTGATAAAAGATACTAACCAAGACAATATTGAGGAAAACAATAACAATTTAGATCAAGAAAACGATGAGGATTAAAAAAAAACGCTTCTCATACAAACGTTATGAGAAGCGTTTTTAAAAAAGAACTATTATCTTCTTTTTCTTCTTTTTTTAGCTTTTTTCTTAGCTTTTTTCTTAGCTTTTTTTCTTCTTTTAGCCATCTTTAGCTCCCTGTTAATACGAATCGTTTTGATTCGTGGTTTAACTAATTTTTAAATTTTTTCTAATGTTATGTCAAACATTTAATTTTTGATAAATGAAGTTGTAAAATTAAAATTTAAAAAAAAAATTTACTTTTTAAGTTAATGTAAAAACATTAATGTTTATGCGCTTAATACAACACTATTTATTAATACTTATTTATAAAGTTGCTCGAAATTATTTTTGTAAAAATTAATTATTTTATATCTTTTTAACTTTAAAGTCGGTGTCATCATGCCATTTTCTATAGAAAATTTTTCTTTTATAACAAAAAATCTTTTTATTTTTTCTATTTTAGTTAGATTTTTGTTTATTTTTTCTATCTCGCTGTCCAAATCTTTTTTATTTACATTAATTTCTGAATTTAAAACTAAGAGAGCTACAAGATAAGGTTTATTATCGCCGTATACTAAACTTTGATCTATATAATTTGAGTTATTAAGTGCTGTTTCCACTTTTACAGGTGAAATATTGTCACCACCAGGCGTAATTAATATATCTTTTTTTCTATCTGTAATTTTTAAATAACCATTTACAAATTTACCTATATCTCCAGTGTGAAGCCATCCATCAACTAATACTTTATCTGTTTCAGCTTTTTTATTCCAATAGCCTATCATTACATTTTCTCCCTTAACTAATATTTCTCCATCCTCAGCTATTTTTACATTATTACAACTAAAAGGAATTCCCACAGTATCAATCCTTATATCTTCAATTGGGTTGCAACTAACAACAGGCGATGTTTCTGTTAAGCCATAACCCTGCAATGTTGGTAGTCCTATTGAATTAAGGAAAATACCAATTTCAGGGTCAAGAGCACCACCACCGGATACAAATGTTTTTAGACTACCTCCAAATTGTTTTTTTATCTTAGACCTAACTGTAATTTCACAAACTTTATTTACTATTTTATCTTTAATGCTCATTTTTTCTTTATTAAATTTTTTTGAGCCTAATTTAACAGTATTATCTACAAGGAATTTTTTTACACCTTTTGCTTTACTAAAAGTGTAGTTAATCTTTTGATATAGGTTTTGATAAAATCTTGGAACTGCTGTCATTATGTCAGGGGAACAATCACTAATATTTTTAAGTAATTTGTCTATACTCTCTGCATAAAATACTTTTGCACTTACGGCAATTTGTATAAATTGTACAGTGTGTTCATAAGAATGTGATAATGGCAACCAGGTTAAAAATTTCATATCTTTCGATATGATTGATTTTAGTAGTTCATAACCTCCTTCACAATTACTTAAAATTCCTCCGTGGCTTAAAATTACGCCCTTAGGATTTCCTTGCGTTCCAGATGTATAGATAATACAAGCTGGGTCTGAACGTTTTAAGCTTATTTCACTATCAAAGTTTTCAAAATTATTTTTTTTATTAATAATATCTCCAATACATAAATAATTTTGAAATTTTAAATTTTCCAATCTGTCAAAGGAAATAATTTTCTTAATCTTTTTATAATCTAATATATCTTTAATTTTTTTAAATTGAGTAATATTTGAAACTACGACAACAGAGGGTTCGCAATCTTTAATAATATATTCATAATCTTTAGTAGTATAAGTTGTATAAGAAGGTACGCTAATTCCTCCAGCCAACATAATTGCCAAATCAGATATAAGCCATTCAGGTCTATTTTCTGAAATTAATATACACCTATCACCCAATTTAATATCTTTTGATATTTGGTTTGATAAGTGATTAACCAATAAAAATGTTTTCTCCCAACTTAATTTATTTTGCGGATTACCTAAATTAGTTAAGAAAATTTTATTTTTGTCTTGTTTTTTATACTGATCAAAAAAAAGTTCTAAGAGATTATTATAGCTATCTAATTTCATTTTGTTTTGGTGGGCGAAGAGAGACTCGAACTCTCACAACATTGCTGCTATTGGATTTTGAGTCCAACGCGTCTACCAGTTCCGCCATTCGCCCTTTTTAATTAATTTAATCTAAAATTTATAGTATAAAGAGCGTTTTTAGAACACAAATTTATGATTAAAAATATTTATAATAAATCTATTAAAATTGCCGGTCACAAAAACTCTAAAAAATTTTTAGGTTTTATATCATTTATTGAAAGCTTTATTTTTCCTATACCGCCTGATGTATTTATAATACCTATGACAATTGCAAAGAAAAATGAGTGGAAAAAAATAGCTTTTATAGCAACAACAGGTTCAGTTTTGGGTGCGTGTTTAGGATATCTTATAGGATATATTTTTTTTAATGAGATCGGTATAAAGATATTTGAGCTATATGGAGTTGATGATACTAATTTTTTAAAAGATAGGGTTTCTTCTGATGGCGGAATAATTGCGTGGGTTACATTACTTGCGATTGCAGGTTTTACACCTGTGCCCTTTAAATTGCTCACAATCACAAGTGGGTTTGTACATTTTAACTTCCTTTATTTTGTTATAGTCTCTCTTCTAACGAGAGGATCTAGATTTTTTATAATCGCATTTCTCTTGGGTAATTTCGGTGCAGCAATGAAAAAGATTATTGAAAAAAAACTGGTTCCAGTCTCTATATTGGTATCGATAATTATTATAGTTTTTGCATTTTTTGTATATAAATTTCTTATAAATTTTTAAAATAAATGTCAGATCAAAACATCACAAAATTTTATATTATAATTTTTACTCTTAGTTTTTTTTCTTTAGCTGCGGCTTTATACGTAGAATACATACTTGGTTTTAAACCATGTATATTATGTATCTACCAGAGAATACCATACGCTATAGCGATATTTATAAGTTTAATTGTTTTTTTCATTGGTAATAGGAATATTTTATTAATAATTTTAGGATTGACCTTTTTAGCAGGTATTTTGTTGTCAGGTTATCATGTAAGTATTGAAAAAGGAATTATTGAACCACTATTTTCATGCACAGGTGAAAATATTAAAGCCCTCGAGAAAGAGGAAATACTTAAATCTCTAAATAATATTCAGCCTGATTGTAAAGACGTAGATTTTTCAATATTTGGGGTTTCGCTTGCGACCTTAAATTTTATAATTTCGTTTGTTTTAACCATAGTCATTGTCTATATATTTAAGTATGCAAAAAAGTAATAAAAAAAGAATTGAAGAATTTATTAGAGTAGATCATGCAGGTGAAAGAGGTGCAATCAAAATTTATGAAGGTCAGCTTTTAGCCTTAAATACTGTTGTTAAAAATGAAGAACTAAAGAAGACTATTGAACATATGAAAGAGCATGAAGTAGAGCATTGTGAGTTTTTTGAAAAAGAAATAAAAAAAAGAGGAATTGAACCAACAAAATTTTTACCTTTATGGGATCTTTTGGGTTTAGGTTTAGGTTTTGGTAGTACATTACTGGGAAAAAAAGCAGCAATGCTTTGTACTGCATCTGTCGAAGAGGTAATAGATGAACATTACTTAAACCAAATAAAAGAAATTAAAAATGACGAAAAATCACTTAAAAAAAAGATAAAAAAATTTAGACAAGACGAAATAGATCATAAAGATATTGCTTACGATGAAGGAGCGACAAAAGATGGTTTATATTCTATATTTGATAAAGTAATAAAAACTGGTTCAAAAATTGCAATTAATATATCTGAAAAAATCTAATTAAGGTTCTAATTCTACATCCCAATACAAATAATCCATCCAACTTTTGTGCAAAAAATTAGGTGGAAAATTTCTACCATTTTTATGAAGATCTTCAGTAGTGGGTTGAAAAGGCCTTTGATTTAATTTCATTCCTGATTTTTCTAATAGTCGGCCTCCTTTTTTAACATTGCAAGCTGAGCAAGCCGTTACAACATTATCCCAATCAGTTTTTCCTCCTTTTGATCTTGGTAACAAATGATCAAAAGTTAATTCGTTTTTACCTCCGCAATACTGACAAGAAAATTTATCTCTTAAGAAGACATTGAACCTTGTGAAGTTTGGATTTGAAAGTGGTTTAATATAACTTTTTAGTGCAATAACACTCGGAAGCTTCATGCTAAATGAAGGACTTCTTATTACTCTATCATAATAAGAAACTATTAATACTCTATCTAAGAACACAGATTTAATTGAGTCCTGCCAACTCCATAGGGATAATGGATAGTAACTTAAAGGTCTATAATCTGCATTTAAAACTAGTGCAGGACATTTTTCTAATGAAACATTGTGATCTCGAAAATTCATAAATTAAATTAACCTAAAAAAAAAATTAATTCAATGCTTCAAATTGTTAAATGTTATTTAATTTATATTAAATATTTTTTTTATAAACTTTAACCCTATGCTTGATGCTTCAATAGGTATATGATGTCCACAATTTTTTATTATTTTTAATTCAACAGAAATTTTGTTTCTTTCGAAGAAATCTTTGGCTTCTAAAGATTTTACACAAGAAACAATGTCGTCATTTTCGCCGTGTATCAATAATGTTTCAGGTTTATGAGTTATTCTTTTTGATAAATCTTCTTTGTTAATAATTTTTCCTGAGAATCCTAAAATTCCAGAATATTTTTCATCAGATGAAAGACCCACATTGATTGACATCATGCATCCTTGACTAAATCCAGATAAACATATTTTAGAATTTGGTAATGAAAATTTTTCTTTAATTTCCTCTAAGAATTTTTTTAATATTTCCTCATTTTTTTTACTTTCCTTCAAAATAAATTTCTCGTTGTCTTGACTTAAATCAAACCATTGATAACCAGATGGACTTATTAAACATTTTTCAGGAGCATTAGGGCAAACAAAAAGTGTGTTAGGTAAAAATCTTTTCCAATTTAATGTGACTTGTGAAATGTCATTTCCGTCACCACCATAACCATGTAATAACAAAACTATATTTTTTATTTCTTTCTCAGAGTCTGGTTTTATTAGTTTTGTGTCTAGGCAAAATGCCATAAATAAATTATTTTATTTTTTTTTTAATATTTATGTAATAAATACTTTTTATGGTTTCCGAAATTTTAATAAAAATAATAGCTGTAGTTTTAATATTATCAGTTGCTATAGTTCTGGTACTAGGTATTGGTACATTATTTAAAGGTGGCTCTACAAGTAAAAAATATTCAAATAAACTTATGCAGCTAAGAGTTCTGTTGCAATTTGTTGCTATCATAGTTTTGGTTTGTCTCGCATATTTTTTTAAAGATTAATCAAAGTTCTGAAGCCATGACTTAAATCTATTATCTTGAAAATCTATAGACCCTACAACTCTAGCTATTTCCTTGCCTTCTTTATTGATAATTAATGTTGTTGGAACCCCGCGAAGTAAAAATTTTTTTGCTAGTCTGACATCTGTATCATAAAATATATCTAATTTTTCAATTTTAGTTTTATTATAAAATTCTTCAATTTTATTTATTTTTTCTTGACCGATATTTATTGCTAAAATTTCTAAGTTTTTAAAATTTTGATCAACTGCAAGCTTATCAAGTGAGGGCATTTCTTCTTTACAAGGTTCACACCAGGTTGCCCAAAAATTCATTAAAATTAACTTTCCATTGTAATTTGATAAATTAATATCCTCATCTAATCTATTCTTAAAAAATACATCCTTATATTCTTTAATTTTTTCTTTAATAATCAAATTTTTTGGTAAATTTAAATCTTTAGAGTGGCTACTAAATGTAGAAAAAATAAATATAACTGCTATAAAAAATTTAATTAATTTAGACATACTAAATATAATTTGTAATTATCATGAGAAAAAATAAAAACAACTACGCAGTTTGGAGCGCACGAATTAAAAGGCCGACTTCAAACAATTTTAAGAATATAGGATCCTCTATCAATATAGATAAACGTTTATACAGACAGGATATTAGGGGTTCTGTAGTCCACACAGAAATGCTTTATAAGCAAAAAATTATTTCTCTCAAAGTAAAGGATAAAATTTTATGGGGTTTAAACAGAATTAAAAATGAGATTGAGAAAAAAAAATTTAAATTTGATATTTCTAAGGAAGATATTCATATGAATATTGAAAGTAGATTATTTGATTTAATAGGAGAAGATGCCGGTTTTTTACATACTGCTAGATCTAGAAATGATCAAGTATTAACAGATTTGAAGCTTTGGATGAAAGATTCTACGAATGAGATTAATAATTTGCTGATAAAAGTAATAAAAACTTTAATTAATAATGCACAGAAAAATATAAAAACAGTTTTACCAGGCTTTACACATCTAAAAAATGCTCAGCCAATTTCACTCGCACATTACTTTATGTCATGTGTTGAAATGTTTAAAAGAGATAAAATAAGATTTAATAATAGCTTACAAAGCTTAAACGAAAACCCGCTGGGAGTTTGTGCAATTTCTGGTACCTCTTTTAAAATTGATAGATGGTATACAACAAAAAAACTGAAATTTGAAAAGCCTACTAATAATTCAATTGATACAGTATCTGATAGAGATTTTGTTTTAGATTTTTTATACAATGTTTCAATATGTTCAATGCATATTTCAAGAATTTCTGAAGAAATGATTATTTGGAACTCTGATCAATTTAATTTTATAAAACTAAAAGATAATTTGACAACTGGCTCCTCTATTATGCCTCAAAAAAAAAATCCAGATACATTAGAGTATTTAAGAGGAAAAACAGGTTTTAGCTATGGTTCTTTAATTTCAATGATGACAATAGTGAAGGGACTACCGTTATCTTATTTTAAAGATTTGCAAGATGACAAGGAATTAGTTTTTAAGTCGTTTGACACATTGAAAAATAGTTTGATATTATTTGATGAAGTTTTAAAAGGACTAATAATTAACAAGCAAGAAATGCTTAAAACAGCCGGCAAAGGTTATACAACAGCTACTGACCTAGCTGACAACATGGTGAAAAATTTAAATATTACTTTCAGAGAAGCATATAAAATAACCTCAAAAATTGTAAATTTAGCTGAAAAATTAAATTTAACATTTGAAGAATTAAATATAGATCAAATTAAAAGTATAGATAAAAGACTAAATTATGAAATTTTGGAACAAGCAGAGTTGAAAAATTCAGTCAACTCAAAGAAATCTTATGGAGGAACATCTTTTGAAAACATTAGGAAGATGATAAATAAACTTAAAAAAGAAATTAAATGAAAAATTTTTTATTAGTTTTAATTGTTTTGTTATTTTTAAATTCATGTGGGAAGAAAGCTGATCCTGAATATAAAGTAAATAATATTAGTCAAAGTCAAAAAATATTTATTTAATGCATTATAAAAAAAACAACTTTTATATTGAAAAAATTAAAGCAGAAAACCTAATTAAAAAATATGGGTCACCAATTTATTGTTACTCAACTAAAAGATTAATTGAAAATATAAATAATTTTAAAAGTTCTTTCAAATCTTTTGATCCTTTAATTTGTTTCTCAGTTAAATCAAATTATAATTCAAATATACTTAAAATTGTAAAGAAACACGGTCTTGGAGCCGATGTAGTGTCTGACGGTGAATTGAAGAAAGTGTTATCCTTAGGTTTTAAACCAAATAAAATTGTTTATTCTGGCGTAGGAAAAAAGTTTGAAGAACTCAAATTTGCAATTAATAAGAATATACTCTTAATAAATGTTGAATCTGAAAGTGAATTAAAAATTATAGAAAAATTAGCTAAAAAATTGAAAAAGAAGGTTAGCGTTGGTTTGAGATTAAATCCAAATGTAGACGCAAAAACTAATTCAAAAATATCAACTGGTAGAACACAAGATAAATTTGGATTGAATAAAGCTGAGATAATAAAAATTCTAAATAAATTCGCTAATTCAAAAGATATTAAATTCAAATGTTTAAGTGTTCATATCGGGAGTCAAATAACTCAAAATAAACCATATGATAATGTGCTTATCTCAATCAATGCAATTTTATCAAAAACAAAACATAAATTTGAGTATGTAGATTTAGGTGGGGGTATGGGTATCAAATATAACAAAGAGGGTAAAAAGTTGGATTATACAAGACTTTCAAAAAATATTCACAAATTTGCAAAAAAAAATAGTTGTAAGATAATATTCGAGCCCGGTCGGTCTATAGTGGGAAACACAGCAATATTATTGACCAAAATAATCTATATTAAAAAAACCACAAATAAGAAATTTATTATTATAGATGCTGGAATGAACGATTTGATAAGACCTGCACTTTACAATTCTAGGCATGATATAATTCCACTAGTTAAAAAATCAAGTAAAAATTCTATTTCACATGATTTTGTTGGACCAATTTGTGAAACATCTGATCGTTTTCTAAGAACCAAAAATTATCAACAATTAAATGAAGGTGATAATTTAGCAATTAAAGATGTTGGTGCATATGGGATTGTTTTAACATCTAACTATAACTTAAGGCCGCGTCCTCTAGAAGTAATTGTAAATAAGTCAAATATAAAAAAAATTAGTAAAAAACAAAGTTTGAATGACTTAATTTAATTCGATGGCAAGAAATATTTTTTTTCTATTTGTTTTCTATTTCGGTTTAATATTTCTTTTAATTTTATTTACACCTACCTTATTACTTACCAGAAATTTAGTTATATTAGGAGGAAAAATAGCAGGTTACTGGACTGGATTTTGTTTAAAACTAATTATGTCTACCAAAATTGAAATTAAAGGGTCGGATAACTTAATTACCAATAAAAAATACTTTGTTGTAAGTTCTCACCAATCTATTTTTGAGACGTTTTTTTTACAAACTATATTTGATAATTCAGTTTTTATTCTTAAAAAGGAACTTACAAAGATACCTTTGTTTGGATGGTATTTAAAAAAAATGGGCTGCATATCAATCAATAGAAATAGAATTTCAAAAGACAACCTAAATTTTTCTGAACAAGTAAAAAAAATTTTACAGGATGATCGCAGAACCTTAATAATTTTTCCACAAGGCACAAGGAAGAGTTTTGATGATAGATCGAGATTTAAAAAAGGATTCTCAAGAATTTACAATGATCTTAAAATTTCATGTTTGCCAGTTGCAATTAATTCAGGGAAAGTGTGGCCTAGGAACGGTAGATTAAAACCCAATCAAACAATAACTATTTCTATATTAAATTTATTTTCAAATGGGCTAGAAAAAAATGAGCTAGCAAGTAAAGTTGAAAAAAGTATATACGATGAACTTAATAATATTTCTTAACTCTAACCTTTCATTGGCATAATAACATATATACTGTCAAAATCACCTGGATCTTTAATTAGCGCAGGTGACGCAGTATCATTGAAATAAATTTCAATATTTTTCCCCTCTAGTTGGCTAGAAACATCAATTAAATATTTAGAATTAAAGCTTATATCTAAATCGTGATCAAATTTAACAGACAAAGTCTCTTTTCCATTTCCACTATTAGTATTGTTAACTGAGAGATCTAGCTGGTCTTTAGAAATATTAAATCTTACACCATCTTTTTTATCTGAGGAAACCGAAGCAACCCTATCAACGCTATTTTGAAACAAGCCTAAGTCTGCTTCCAGTTTTTTTTTGTTATTTTTTGGTATTACTTGTATATAATTTGGAAATTTACCATCTATAACTTTTGATGTTAAAATACTGTTATTTAATGCAAATTTTACTTTTGATTTTGAGTTATATAATTTTAAATTTCCATTAAAGCTCTCAAGAAGAGAACATAGTTGATATATCGTTTTTTTAGGCAATATAATTGGCTCAAATTTTATAGGCTGATCTAGTCTCATTTTAGAAACAGACATTCTGTGGGAGTCAGTTGATACTGCGGTAAGAAAGTTTTTTTCTTCACTTTGTGTAAAGTGGATAAAAATTCCACTCAAAAAATGTCTTGTCTCATCGTTTGATATTGAAAATTTACATTTATTTAAAAGTTTTAAAAAATTTTGAGAATTAAGTAAAACTTCCTCTGCCTCCATATTATCCTCAGAGAGCGGAAATTCTTTTGCATCTAAACAATTTAATTTAAAAACTGATTTTTCTGTCTCAATCTGAATTTTGCTCTCAGAAATAGACTCTATGTTTATTTTTTTACCAGAAGAAAGCTTTCTTACAATATCATGCATAATTGTAGAGTTTGTAGTTGTTTCTCCTTCTACAGAAATATCTACATTGTTAACATAATGAACAAATATTAAATCCAGATCAGTAGCTGTAATTTTAAGTTTGCCTGATTTTGCCTCAATTAAAACATTAGATAAAATCGGTAAAGTGCTTCTTCTCTCGATCACATTTTGACAAAATCCTAATGACTCCTGCAAATCTTTTTGATTAACACTGAACTTCATTTTCTTTATTGTATAATATTTGATTTTTTAAAAAGTTTATTCCGTTAGAAATTTCCAGGTTGTCTATTTTAAGTTTTTCTATTGCTTTTACAGAATGTATTATTGTTGTATGATCTCGATTTGAGAACTCCCTTCCAATTTCGGGTAAGGACTTAGTTGTAAGAATTTTAGACAAATATATTGCAACCTGCCTGGGTCTGACTAAATATCTAGATCTTCTCGATGATAACATCTCATTTTTGCTTATTTTGAAGTATTTACAAACTAATGTTTGTATATTTTCTATTGTGATTTTTGTTTCATTTAAGTTGAGCAAATCTTTCAAAATTATTTTAATTTCGTTTAAATTTGGAACTCTATTATAAATTCTTGAAAAAGATGCTATTCTATTTAATGCACCTACTAGCTCTCTAATACTACTCCTTATTTCATTACTAATAAATTTTAGCAAATCATCTGTAATATTTAAATTTTCTTTGTATAATAAATTTAATTCATCAACTTTTTTCTTTAAAATTCTTAAACGTAAATCGTATTCTGGGTTTTGAATATCTACTACTAAGCCTCCTGCAAATCTGGATTTTATTCTCTCTTGTATTTTTAATAGCTTATTAGGTGGTCTGTCTGCAGACAAAATAACTTTTGATCCTTTATCAATCAAAGAATTAAATGTGTGAAAGAATTCTTCTTGCATTGCTTCTTTTCCATTCATAAATTGAATATCATCTATAATTAAGACATCAGTATTTCTAAAATTATCTTTAAATTTCACCATTTCATTTGATCTAATTGATTTCACAAATTGATACATAAACCTCTCTGCTGATATAAATGTGACTTTATTCTCTTTTTTGAGCTCAAGACCTATGGCGTTTAAAAGATGTGTTTTACCCATGCCAACACCTGCGTACAAATAAAATGGATTATAATTTGAAACTTTTTCCGAGACTTTTTTTGATGCTTCATAAGCAAGCTTGTTGCTTTCACCTATAATAAAGTTTTCAAAAGATTTACTGTTGTCTATTCGGTTATATTGTAAAAAAGAGTCCTTTATAAAAGATATATTTGTATCTAGATTTTTTTCAATATTATTCGAATCGTTATTTGTTTTATTTTCTATTTTAAACTCTATTCTAACTATTTCTTTGTTAAATTTTTTAATTATCCCAAGTATTTGATCTAAGTATCGAGAAACAATCCAATCTCTAATAAATCTTGTTGATACAGAAACTAATATATAATTGATAAACTTTTCCTCAAATATGATTTTTCTTAACCAGCTCTCATAAATTTCATTTCCAAATTGTCTACGTAATTCTTTTTGAATGAGTTCCCAGTTAAAATTTTTATTAATGTTAACATTTAAATTATTTTTCATTAGGAAACTCCATCTAAATTCTAAAGGAAAAATATTCAATAAAATTTTTAAATTTAAAAAAAAAAAATAAAATCCCTAATTGAATAAATTAGAAATTGAATTTTTTTTAATTATGGTAAAAAAAGAATTACTAAAAAAAATTTATTAAATTACATTTTTAATTTGACTCAACATCTAGTCTGCAGATTTGCAATCCGTTTATATCTAGTATTAATAAATTTTAGGTTGTTTTTTTACGTAACCTAGGGTTGCTTAAAGGATGTTTATTTTTCTAGTAATTCTCGAAATGTTTCTTGATGCATTTCTTTTTTTTATGATGCCAGTTTTTGCTATCTTCATAAGTTCAGAATTCAACTTAGGCAAGTAAGTTAATGCTTTTTTTTTGTCTTTTTTTTCAATCAGTCCGTTCATTTTTTTAAGAGCAATTTTAAATCTACTTTTTCTAACTTTATTAATAGATGTTTGTCTTTTAATTCTTCTAATTCTTTTTATTGCTGATTTTGTATTCGCCATAAGAGGAGCTGGTATAACCTTAGAACGTGAAGTGGTCAACAATTTTTTTATGATTGACAATAATTACAAATAAAAGTCGACCTGTTAGATATATATCTTTTTTTAATTATTCCTTTACAGTTACTTTTATTGCATTTTTGATTTTCTCTGTTGTAGACAGCAAATTTTTTTTGAAAATCTCCCTTACCGCCAGAGATCCCCTTAAAATCTCTTATAGATGATCCGCCAAATTTTATTGCATTGTTAAGTGTTAATCTAGAAAATTTAATTATTTTAATTAAGTCTATTGAGGTTAATTTTTTAACACTTTTCGTAGGCAAAATTTGAGATTTATACAATATTTCATTTGCATAAATATTGCCTATACCTGAAACAATTTTTTGATCTAATAAAAAATTTTTAATATTTTTTTTTTTGTTTTTAATTTTATTTGTTAGGTATATCAAGTTAAAATCTTTATCTAAGGCCTCTGGTCCAATCCTTGTAAAATAATTTTCAAAATCGTTTTTGTTATTTAATATTTTGAAATATCCAAATCTTCTTGGGTCATTATAAATTAGTTTAATTTTTTTAAAATGAATAATTACATGATTATGTTTTTTTGGTAAAGATGGATTGCTGTAGAAGCTTAAGTTTGTAATTTTTTTCTTTGATGGAATATGTAAAGTTCCAGACATGCCTAAATGTAAAATTGTATAAAAATTATTACCAAAATCAAATATGATATATTTAGACTTTCTTTGAATATTTTTAATAATTTTATTTTTTAAAATACTTTCAAAATCTTTTGGAAGCTTAAACCTTAAATTTCGATTGTTAACAGTGATTTTAATAATTTTAAGGTTTTTAATTGTCTTTTTTAATGAACGTGTGACTACTTCTACTTCTGGTAATTCTGGCATTTAATATTATATTAATAAGAATAATATTATTACTATGCAGCAAAATCTTCAGCAAAAAAAAGGGTTAGTAAAAAGCGTTTTTGACACTGTTTATAACAAATATGATTTAATGAATGACTTTATGTCATTTGGTGTGCATAGATATTGGAAGAGAGAACTGATAAAGCAAATAAATCCATCATCAAATGATACTCTTTTAGATGTGGCTTGTGGTACTGGAGATATAGCAAAACTATTTTCAGATGTTAATGATAATAACTCAAAAATATTGTGTGTAGACTTTAATCAAAAAATGTTGAGTGAGGGGAAAAAAAGGCTAAAAAATTATAAGAATATTAAATGGAAACTTTCTAATGCTGAAAATTTAAATTTACCAAGTAATAGATTTGATTTTTACACAATTAGTTTTGGACTGAGAAACACAAAAAGTATAAATAAATCTATAAAAGAAGCTTACAGAGTCTTAAAAAAGGGGGGTAGATTTTTTTGCCTTGAGTTTTCAAAAATTCAAAATCAAAATTTAGAAATATTATATAAAAATTACTCTAAATTAATTCCAACAATTGGTAAAATTATTGTCGGAGAAAGCAAACCTTATGAATATTTAGTAGAAAGCATTGAGAATTTTGTAAATCAAGAAGAATTAATTGAAATTTTAAAAAGCAATAAATTCTATAAACCAAATTATAAAAATCTTTCAGGAGGTATAGTTTCAATACACTCAGGGTGGAAGATATGATTAATAAGTTCATTATACTGTTCAAGATTGCAAGAAAAATAGGTTCTTCAGATATTGTGAAAATTATTGATAAAACACACAAGGTCCCCTTTTTTATCAAATTTTTTTTTAGTTTAATCTCATTATCTTTTGGCAAAAAACAAAAACAAACCGGAAACACAAATGATTTAAGCTCGACAATTCAAGAACTTGGAACTACTTTTATAAAACTTGGACAATTTTTAGCAACCAGACCAGATATAATTGGGGAAGAACTTACAAAAAATTTAGAACAATTGCAGGATAAATTACCACCATTTTCAAAATCATTAGCTGAAAATATAATCAGAGAGGAGCTTGGAGAATTGATATCAAAAAATATAATTGAACTTTCTGAACCTGTTGCTGCAGCATCAATTGCACAAGTACACAAGGCTAAAATAAACGATAGTAATACCATTAAGGATGTAGCTGTAAAAGTTTTGAGACCAAATATTAAGGAAATATTTAATTCTGAAATTGATGCAATAATGATGCTGGCATATTTGATTGAAACGTTAATTCCAAAAACCAAAAGATTAAGATTAATCGAGGTGGTTTTTTTATTTAAAGAGATAACAAATCATGAGATGGACTTAAGATTCGAAGCAGCAGCAGCTAATGAGTACTTAGAGAATACAAAAAATGATTTGGGTTTTAATGTTCCTAAAATTTATTGGAATTTTACCAGTGAAAGTGTATTAACTTTAGATTGGATTGATGGAGTTTCTATAAGAGAAAAAGAAAAATTAATTAAGAACGGAAAAAATACTTCAAAAATTGCATCGGACTTGATACAACATTTTTTAAGGCAAGCTGTTAGGGATGGTTTTTTTCATGCTGATATGCACCAAGGAAACATATTTATAAATTCATCAGGGCAGATTGTGCCAATAGATTTTGGGATAATGGGAAGAATTGATAAACTAAATAGAAGATACCTTGCTGAAATATTATTTGGTTTTGTAAGTAGAGATTATAAAAAAGTAGCTGAGGTTCATTTAATTGCAGGATTAGTGCCTAAAAATACTTCAGTTGATGAACTCGCACAAGCATTAAGATCAATCGGAGAGCCAATATTTGGTCAAAGCGTCAAGGATATATCTGGTGGAAAATTATTAAAACAATTGTTTGACATTACTGAGAAATTTAATATGCAAACGCAACCACAACTTTTGTTGCTCCAAAAGACAATGGTCGTTGTAGAGGGAGTTTCAAGAAAATTAGATCCTAATACCAATATTTGGGAAACCTCAAGACCTGTATTGGAAAACTGGTTAAAAGAAACAAAAGATCCAATCAAAAATGTTGTTGACTCTTTAAAAGACTCTGCAGAGATTTTAAAAAAAATTCCAGAATTTCCAAAAGTTATGGAAAACGCAAACCAAGCATTGGCATTCTTAGCTAGTGGTCAAATTCCACAAAATACCAACTCTTATTCTTCACTAACGGAGAAGAAAAACGAGATGAGATCTCTTAGAAACCAAAGTATTATTGGTGTATTAATACTTGTTTTTTTAGGTGTCATAGTATTTTAATTCAGTATGAATTTTTTAGAGAAAAAAAAAATATTACTTATAATTTCTGGTGGCATAGCTGCTTATAAATCATTAGATTTGATTAGATATCTAACTAAACTTCAATGTGAAGTTAAAACTATACTCACAAAAGGTGGTACTGAATTTGTTACCCCTCTGTCCATTGCGTCGCTTTCAAAAAATAAAGTTTACTCAGATATATACTCTGTTGAGAATGAGTCTGAGATGGATCATATTTCTCTATCACGATGGGCAGATTTAATACTAATAGCTCCAGCAACTTCAAATATTATCGCTAAAATGAGCCAGGGTATAAGTGATGATCTAGCAACAACTGTTATTCAAGCATCTAACAAAAGCATATTTGTATGTCCTGCTATGAATGTAAGAATGTGGGAACATGCCTCAAATAAAAAAAACTTAGAAAAAATTAAAAGTTACAATTACAGAATTATAGGACCATTTAAAGGAGAAATGGCTTGTGGTGAGTATGGTGATGGACGAATGGCTGATATAGAATGTATACTTAAAGAGCTCGATAATTTTCTTAAATCTAAAAGTAATAATAAAAAGTTAAGAGCGATTGTTACAGCAGGTCCAACACAAGAATATATAGACCCAGTAAGGTATATCTCAAACAGATCGAGTGGTAAACAAGGTTACGAAATAGCAAAAT
Organism: uncultured Pelagibacteraceae bacterium; assembly: GCA_902585415.1. Lineage (GTDB taxonomy): Bacteria > Pseudomonadota > Alphaproteobacteria > Pelagibacterales > Pelagibacteraceae > Pelagibacter. Next base: position 104,203 of record CACIDN010000002.1, on the reverse strand, counting down.
CGTTATTTAATAATGGATTTGAGACAACTTTAATTTCTGGCCCATCAAAACTCACTCCTGATCCTAACATTAATTTTTTAAAAGTAAATACTGCTGAAGAAATGTATCAAAAGACAGTAGAAAATTTACCATGCGATGTTGCTATTTTTTGTGCAGCGGTAAGTGATTTTAAAGTAAAAAATCCAAGTGAAGATAAAATTAAAAAAAATAGCGACCTAAAATTAGATTTTGAAAAAAATTTAGATATTTTAAAGTTAATATCTAAAAATAATAATAAACCAAAATTAGTTATAGGTTTCTCAGCCGAGACTAGTAATTTATACTCTAATAGTAAACTCAAGCTTCAAAATAAAGGTTGTGATTGGATAATAGCTAATGATGTAAGTAAAAATGATATTGGGTTTGACTCTGATTTTAATGAGGTTTCAATTTTTTATAAAGACAAAAATGTTAAAGATGAAATTATTTCTAAAACTTATAAATCAGTAGTAGCTGATGAGATTGTAAATAGAGTTATCAATCAGCTAAATTTGATTTAATGGTCAAAATACTAATTAAAAAAACTAATAAAGAAGCAATCACACCAAGTTACAAAACTGATGGATCGTCTGGTGTAGATTTATCTGCTTTCTTAAATAAAAAAGTTGTAATTAAACCAAACAGCTTAGCATTAATCCCTACAGGATTACAAGTTGCAATACCTGTGGAATTAGAAATTCAAATAAGGCCTAGATCAGGTTTAGCAGCTAAAGATAGCATAAGTGTATTAAATTCTCCCGGAACTATAGATAGTGACTATAGAGGTGAACTAAAAATCATTTTATTTAATCACAGTAAAAAAGATTTTATAATTAATAATGGTGATAGAATTGCTCAAATGGTTTTAGTTCCAATTCTTAAAATGGAGTTTGAGGAAGTTGATAGTTTGCCTGACACTGTTAGAGGTTATGGCGGTTTCGGATCCACAGGTAAAAAATGAGCCTAACAGACAATGAAATAGATAGATATTCCAGGCAGATTATTCTTAAAGATATTGGAATAAGTGGGCAAAAAAAGCTTAAAAAATCAAAAGTTTTAATAATAGGCCTTGGTGGATTGGGTTGTCCCGCAGCCGAGTATTTAAGCAGAGCTGGAGTTGGCACAATAGGCATAATTGACCATGACAAGGTTAGTTTATCAAATATTCACAGACAATCCATATTTACTTCAAGCGATATAAAAAAATATAAAGTTGACGTAGTAAAACAAAGAATAAAAAAAGTTAATTCTTACGTTAATATTAAAATTTTTAAAAAAAAAATTGAAGATTTTAATGTAAAAAAAATAATAAAATCTTTTGATATAATAATAGATGGTACCGACAACTTTAGCAGTAAATTTTTAATAAATAAATTTTCTAAAGTTTTAAAGAAAATTTTTATTTCTGGAGCGATAGGAAAATTTGATGGACATATTTTTGGTTTCGACTTTTCAAAAAAAACTAAACCTTGCTTGGAGTCTTTTTATCAAGGTGTACATGATAATGATATAGCTAGTTGCGAGGAAGATGGTGTTGTTGGAACAGTTGCTGGTGTAGTAGGCAACATTCAAGCTAATGAAGCTATAAAATTTATTTTAGATGTTGGATCTTGTTTAGATGGTAAAGTCTTAATTATTAATTTATTAAATTTAGAGTTCAGAATTTGTAATTTAGTCAAATAAAAATGTTTAGATTAATTTTTATCTCGTTTTTTTTATTATTTTTTAATATTACAAAAGCAGAGGAAAATTATTTTCTTTCCCTTAAATATGATAAGGTAAATGTGAGATACGGACCAGGATTAGACTATCCAATAAAATTTGTATATTTAAAAAAAAATTTTCCAGTTGAAATTGTTGACAGAAAAGAAAATTTTAGAAAAATTCTAGATTATAAAAACAATGGTGGTTGGATTCATAGGTCTCAGCTTAAAAAAAACAAATCATTGATTACACTTCAAGAAAAAATACTCTTCAAAAATTCCAACAAATATTCAAGGCCAATAGCTTTAATTAAAAGTGGTAGATTATTGATTGTTAAAAAGAAAGGAACAAAATGGTTTAAGGTAGCGACCGGAGACTATGTGGGATGGATTAATAATGAATATTTATGGGGTTACTAAGACTTTTTACTTTTACTTGCCCACCACTTATCTAGCACGAAATACCAAACTGAATTTGCTATAGGCTCAACAATTGCGTCTGTCAGGGCAATCATAAATGAAACGTCTGCTACGAGCATTAACACTGTGATAGCAATTGCAAAGTGACCGATTGTATAAACTATTGTTCTTAATATAGAGCCTCTATTATTTTTGTAAACGTCTCTACTTACCTCAAATATACCTTTGGTGAATTCAGTCATTACTTAAATGGACTGTTTAATACACACGCCACTAGGTGTATTCTCGCTTGCTCCCCTCCATTAAAAAAATTATGATATTTTGTATTATTTGTTATCCAAACCTTGCCGTCAGCTGGTAAATGTTTTGCAACATTTTCTATAACCATCGAACAACCCGGATTTGTTATTATTGGTACATGTAATCTGCACTCTGGATCTTTATGCCAACTCAAAGTAGATCTAGGTTCCTTTAATAATAACCTTACTCTTCCTAATTTAAATCTTTTACTTAAAGTTTCATAAACTTCTTTGAAATAAGTTTTTTCAAATTCAGGTAGTAATTTAGTATATTTAGACTCATCAATATCTATATCTCTTGAAACTTCTTTTCCTGACTCATCTGCTATAGTCCAGTATTTGCCTCTAATATTATTTCCTTTTATAGAATTCTCATCATTCGGTATCTGATTAAGAGCTATAGCACCGAAGTGAGTAACTCCTGGTGAATTAAACTTTTTTTCTTGAAGAATTTTATCTAAATCAGATCTCAGTCTTTTAATGTCAAATTTAAGATTTGGTACTTCATAGAAGTCTTCAAAACTTACCTTGGGTGAATTGATTGAAATTTCCATATTATTAATTTAATTTTAAGTCAAATCTGTCAGAATTCATAACCTTTGTCCATGCGGTAACAAAGTCATTAACAAATTTTTTGGATGAGTCATCACATGCATAGACTTCAGCAAGTGCCCTTAATTGAGAGTTTGAACCAAATATTAAATCCACTCTGGTACCATGCCATTTAACTTTGTTTGTTTTTCTATCTTTTCCTACAAAAAATTGTTCAGATTTATCTGTTTCTTTCCAAGTAGTATTCATGTCTAAAAGATTAACAAAATAGTCGTTTGTTAAAGTTCCTGGTTTTTTAGTAAATACACCATTTTTTGAATGATCAAAATTAGTATCTAAAACTCTCATACCACCAATAAGAACCGTCATTTCCGGAGCTGTTAAACCCATTAATTGTGCTTTATCTATTAATTTTTCCTCAGCTGAAACTGTAGATGTCTCATCTTTATTGTAATTTCTAAATCCATCAGCTTGTGGCTCTAAAAGACCAAATGAATGGATATCAGTTTGTTCTTGTGTAGCATCTCCTCTTCCTGGAGAGAAAGGTACATCTACTTTAATACCTGCTTTTTTAGCCGCTATTTCAATACCTGAGTTTCCACCAAGAATTATTAAGTCAGCTAACGAAACAGATTTTTTCTTGTTATCGAATTTATTTTTAATTTTTTCCAAAGTTTTGATAACTTTGTTAATCTGCTTTGGATCATTTACTTCCCAACTAATTTGTGGCTCTAATATAACTCTAGCTCCATTAGCTCCACCTCTTTTATCTGATCCTCTGAAAGTTGAAGCTGATGCCCATGCTGTGCTTACTAACTCTGACACAGACAATTTAGATTTATATATTTTAGATTTAAGAGTTTTAATATCATTTTTCTTTAATTTATATTTTGGTTTTTTAACTGGATCCTGCCATATTAACTCTTCTTTTGGTACCTCATTACCCAAGTAACATGCTCTTGGACCCATATCTCTATGAGTTAATTTAAACCATGCTCTTGCAAAAGCATCCGCAAACTCTTTTGGGTTATTATAAAAATGTTTCGATATTGGTCCATACGCTGGATCCATTCTTAATGAAATATCTGTTGTCTGCATCATTGGTGGGTGCATTTTGTTTTTGTCATGAGCATCAGGAACCATTTTAATTTTTTGTCCATTTTGTTTTGGTGTCCACTGATGAGCTCCTGCGGGACTTTTTGTTAACTCCCATTCGTGATTAAATAAACAATCAAAGTAACCCATATCCCATTTTATAGGTGACTGTGTCCATGCACCTTCAATACCACTGCTAATAGTATCAACCCCTTTTCCTGATTTATAATTACTATTCCACCCTGTTGATTGATCCTGAATTTTTGAACCTTCTGGATCTGGGCCTTTATGAGACTCTGGTGCTGCTCCGTGTGATTTACCAAATGTATGGCCCCCAGCAACTAAAGCTACTGTTTCGTAATCATTCATTGCCATTCTTCCAAAAGTTTCTCTAATGTCATGAGCAGCTAATAAAGGATCAGGATTAGCGTCAGGTCCTTGTGGGTTTACATAAATTAATCCCATATGTGATGCTCCAAGAGGTTGTTCTAAATCTCTCTTTCCACTATATCTCTCAACACCTAATAATTCTTTTTCTGAACCCCAATAAATGTCATCCTCTGGTTCCCAGATATCAACTCTACCACCGCCGAAACCAAAAGTTTTAAAACCCATTGACTCTAAAGCAACGTTTCCAACTAAAATAAATAAATCAGCCCATGAAATTTGTTTTCCATATTTTTGTTTAATTGGCCAAAGCAATAGTCTTGCTTTATCTAAATTTACGTTGTCCGGCCAAGCATTAAGAGGTGCAAATCTTTGGTTCCCTGTTCCAGCACCACCTCTTCCGTCACCAGTTCTATATGTTCCTGCTGCATGCCAAGCTAATCTAATAAAAAAAGGTCCGTAATGTCCATAATCTGCTGGCCACCATTCTTGTGAGTCTGTCATTAATTTTTTAAGATCCTCTTTTAATTTTTTATAATTTAGCTTTTTAAATTCTTTGTTATAACTAAATTTTTTATCCATTGGATTTGAAAGATTTGAATGCTGACTTAATATTTTTAAATTTAAACTATTTGGCCAAAAATCTTTAACAGACGTACCTTTGCCAGCTGAAAACTTTGCTGTCGTTCCTGCGCCAGTCACTGGACATTTACTTAATTCTGTGCGTTTAAAGTCTTTATTTCTGAACTCTGTGCTCATGTATCTCCTTACTTCTATTTTATAATAATTCTAAATTAATTTGTCAACAGTTTAGAACTATTATAATGTAGAAATTGAGTTAAGGTTTTTCGTCTTCGACTTTCACAAGTACTTCTACTGACTTGATTTTTTTTCCAGGAATTCTTGTATTAATTTTAACTGGCTCAACATCTGCATCATCTATATCAATTAAATCTTTTTGAGTCTCATCATAGAAATGATGGTGATGCGACGTATTGGTATCAAAATAACTTTGATCGGAATTAATTGGTATTTCTTTAAGATAGCCTTTTTTTTTAAATGCATGGACTGTGTTGTAAACTGTTGCAAGTGAAATATTCTCATTCGTTGACTTGGTTATTCTTTTCGCAAGTTCATTTATCGTAAAATGGAATGTTTTATTTGAATTGAACAAAACTTCACAGATTTTTATTCTTTGTTTTGTTGGTCTTAATCCAATAGATCTTAGTTTTTCAGTATATTGGCTATTATTTAACATGGTAATTTATAACTATTCTAAACTAAACCTATATTATATTTTTGCTAAATCAAGTATTAAGGATATCAAGAATGAAAAAAAGCTCCTACACTTACGAAGATTTAATAAGTTGTGCTAATGGTGATCTTTTTGGTCCAGGTAATGCAAAATTACCAGCACCACCAATGTTAATGTTTGATAGAATCAGTGAAATTAGTGAAAACAAAGGTGAATTTGGTAAAGGATTTATTGTTGCTGAATTAGATATAAAAGATAGTCTATGGTTTTTTGACTGTCATTTCAAAAAAGATCCTGTAATGCCAGGATGTCTTGGACTAGATGCTATGTGGCAGCTTGTAGGATTTTTTTTGGGATGGTTAGGAAATCCTGGAAGAGGAAGGGCTCTAGGAGTTAATACAGTAAAGTTTACTGGTGAAGTTCTTAAAAATGTGAAAAAAGCAGTTTATGAGATTAATATGAAAAGAGTTCTTATAAAAGAAGGTACTACAGTAGGCTTAGCAAATGGAATTTTATTAGCTGACGGTAAAAAAATTTACTCCACTGAAAATTTAAAAGTAGGTTTGTTTAAATAATGAACAGAGTTGTAGTAACAGGGGTAGGTGTTGTTTCTTGCTTAGGAAATAATCAAGATGAAGTTTATCAATCTCTTTTAAACTCGAAATCTGGAATTTCTTTTTCAGAAGAATACAAAGAATACAATTTAAAAAGCCATGTTCATGGTAAACCAAATATTAATCTTGAGGATCATGTAGATAGAAAATTTATAAGATTTATGGGACCAGGATCTGCTTATAACTACATTTCTATGGCAGAAGCAGTTAAAGATTCTGGCCTAGATGAAAAAGATGTAAGTAATACTTCAACTGGTATGATCATGGGGTCAGGTGGTCCATCTATTGAAAATGTTATTCTTGCAGCAGATAAGACGAGAGCAAAAAGTCCTAAACGAATGGGTCCTTTTATTGTTCCAAGGACAATGTCAAGTACAGCTTCAGCTACTTTAGCTGTTCCATTCAAAATCAAAGGTGTTAATTACACAATTAGTTCTGCATGTGCAACAAGTGGCCATTGCATTGGCAATGCGATGGAGATAATTCAACTAGGAAAACAAAAAATAATTTTTGCTGGTGGAAGTGATGAGGTGCATTTTGCAATGACAGCTATGTTTGATGCGATGACTGCCTTATCTTCTAAATATAATGATACTCCAGAAAAAGCCTCAAGACCTTATGATAAAACAAGGGATGGTTTTGTCATATCTGGTGGAGGTGGAGTTTTAGTTTTAGAAGAGTATGAACACGCTAAAGCAAGAGGAGCTAAGATCTATGCAGAGTTAACTGGTTATGGTGCAACATCAGATGGTTATGACATGGTTGCTCCATCAGGAGAGGGTGCTGTAAGATGTATGCAGATGGCATTAGGCACTACAAAAAATAAAATTGACTATATAAATACTCATGGAACTTCTACTCCAGTAGGAGATATAACTGAATTAAAAGCAGTTGGAGAGGCATTTAAAGATTACAAACCAAAAATAAGTTCAACAAAATCATTATCTGGCCACTCTTTAGGAGCAACTTCAGTTCATGAGGCAGTCTATAGTTTAATAATGATGAAAAATAATTTCATAGCTGCATCTGCGAATATTCAGGATATGGATGATGAAGCAAAAAATTATCCAATAGTAACTAAAGTTGAAAAGAATGTTAACTTAAATTCTGTAATGTCTAATAGTTTTGGTTTTGGTGGAACTAATGCCACTTTAGTATTTGAAAAGGTTTAATAATGAGTTTGATGAAAGGTAAAAAAGGATTGATCATGGGTGTTGCTAATGAAAGATCAATCGCTTGGGGTATTTCTCAAAAACTTGCTGAAGCAGGTGCTGAACTTGCTTTTACATATTTAGGTGATGCATTGAAGAAAAGGGTTATCCCTTTAGCAGAAAAATTAAATTCAAATATCACTTTTAGTTGTGATGTTGAGAAAAAAGAAGAAGTAACAAAATTATTTGAAGATATAAAATCTAAATGGGGTGATATAGATTTTGTAGTTCATGCAATTGCATTCTCAGATAAATCTGAATTATCAGGTGAATATCTAAATACAACGAGAGAAAACTTTTTAAGAAGTATGTTAATTTCTTGTTTCTCATTTACAGAGGTTGCAAAAGAGGCATCTAAAATCATGAAACAAAGTGGAAGTATGATTACCTTGAGTTATGAAGCTAATAAAGCTATTCCTAATTATAATGTAATGGGAGTATGCAAAGCTGCGCTTGAAGCAAGTGTTAAATATCTTGCAAGAGATTTAGGTTCAAAAGGTATAAGAGTTAATGCGATTAGTGCAGGTCCAATTAAAACTCTAGCAGCATCAGCAATTGGTGATGCAAAATTTTTATATAAATGGAATGCTGATCATTCTTTTCTCAAAAGGAACGTTGACAATCTCGATGTTGGAAATTCTGCTTTATATCTATTAAGCGATATGGCTGGTGGTGTTACTGGTGAAATTCATTATGTTGACGCTGGATATAATAAAGTTGGTATGCCAGATCCAAAAAATATTACATAATTTTAAGTATCAGCGTCATAATAGTTATTTAAATATTTATCAAAAATTATATACATATTTATAATGTTTGAATTACCTAAATTAGATTACACAAAATCAGCGCTTGCTCCAATAATGTCAGAGGAGACCCTTGATCTTCATCATGGAAAACACCATCAAACTTATATAACAAATCTTAATAATTTTATAAAAGATACAGAAATGTCTAAAATGTCGTTAGAGGAAATTATTGTTAGCTCTTCTAAAGATAAATCCAAGTCAGGTATTTTTAATAATGCAAGCCAACACTGGAACCACATAATGTTCTGGAAATGTATGAAGCCAAATGGTGGTGGTACTATGCCTGAGAAATTAAAAAAAAGAATTGAAGCAGATTTCGGAAGCGCAGATGAATTCAAAAAACAGTTTATACAAGCAGGAATTACTCAATTTGGTTCTGGATGGTGTTGGTTATCAATCAACAACGGTAAGTTAGTAGTTAGAAAAACCCCCAATGCTGAAAATACTTTAATTCAAAATATGAAACCTATTTTAGGTTGTGATGTATGGGAACATTCTTATTACGTAGACTATAAAAATAGAAGACCTGAGTATTTAGAAAATTTCTACGAAAAACTAATTAATTGGGAATTTGTTGAATCTCAACTAGATTGAAAGGGGCGTGCTGTTGCCAGGTGCCCTATGCCCCAATCTTGATTAAATGTTTTTAGGCACTTTCTTTAAATGCCCAACAACTTTTCCAGAGTTTTTTCCAGATTTAATAACGTATCCACTTGTACCATTGCCGTTAGCTTCAACAGATTTTAAATTTCGGAACATTAATTGATTTAGCTTAGCGATCTTTGAGCCTCGGCTAAACAAATTAAGAACTCTGTGCATTCGTTTCATACACACTCCTTCTTAGTTTTTCCAAAACTCGCTTTTAACCGATGCAATATCGGTCTCTTTATCACCATGAGATATGGTAGATTAAAAATATATATTTTTTAAATTTAATTCAACTTAATTACAATTTAGAAAAACAATTTGAACACGAAAGTTATGGCAATATTAGTTATTTAATTTTCTCCCACTCAGCCATTCCACCTTTGATATTTTTTACGTTTTTAATTCCCATATCTTTCATAGTTTTTGTTGCTAATGTTCCTTGTCCACCTAGTCCACAAAACACTACGTACTCTTTTTCTGGATTTTTTTTAAAATAATCATTTTCTAAGGGACTACCATCAGCAAGATAAAACTCTAATAAGCCTCTCTCTAGATTCATGGCATTTCCAATAGTTTCTTTTGTAAAACTATCTTTATCTCTTACATCTATAAATTGTACATTAGGATCATTTAATTTTTGCTTAGCTTCTTCTGCTGTTATATTATCTATGTCATTACTGATGCTCATTAAGTCTTCAAACTTTTTCATATTTTTTCCTCCGATTTATTAAATTAAAAATTATTTACTAAACTGTAGCTTGCAACAAAAAATATTACCAACCAAACTAAACCTTTTACAAAAAAAAATGCAAAGCCACCAAATAATAGATATTTACCAAGTCTTTTTTTTAATAATTTTTTTTTAATACTCTCAAATGTCAGCATGATTTTTAAATTGCAGCCTGTTTGATAGATAGTTTTACTTTACCTCTGTCAAAGCCTATAACCTTTACTTTGACTTGGTCACCTTCTTTGACTACGTCTGTAACTTTTGCAACTCTTTTTTCTGCTAATTCTGAAATATGTACCAATCCATCTTGTTTACCTAAGAAGTTGACAAATGCACCAAACTCCATGATTTTCATGACTTTTCCATTATATATTTTATTGAGCTCAGCTTTAGCTGTTAAATCTTTAATCATTTGCATTGCCTTATTTCTTGAGTCATCATCAGGTGCAGCAACTGTAACCACTCCCTCATCATTAACATCTACTTTTGCTCCTGATTTTTCAACGATCTCTCTAATTGTAGCTCCACCTTTTCCTATTACTGTTGCAATATCTTTTTTGTCTACAGTTATTTTTTCCATCTTTGGAGTATGTTTACCAACATCATCTCTCGACTTATCGATTGCTTTATTCATTTCATTTAAAATATGCACTCTCCCATCTTTAGCTTGATTTAACGCTTGTTCCATAATTTCAAAAGTAATGCCTGTAATTTTAATATCCATTTGTAAAGAAGTAATTCCATCTTTAGTTCCAGCAACTTTAAAATCCATGTCACCTAAATGATCCTCGTCGCCCAAGATATCTGATAGAACGCTAAAATTCTCTCCTTCTTTAATTAATCCCATTGCTATTCCAGCAACTGGTTCTTTAATAGGTACACCTGCATCCATAAGTGCTAGAGATGAGCCACAAACAGTTGCCATTGATGAAGAACCGTTAGATTCTGTGATCTCTGAAACGATCCTAAAAGTATAAGGAAAACTTTCTTTAGTTGGTAAAGATGAATTTATTGCTCGCCAAGCTAATTTACCATGACCAATTTCTCTTCTCCCAGTTCCAATTCTGCCAGTTTCACCAACTGAGAAAGGTGGAAAGTTATAATGAAGCATGAATCTCTCACGTTGAAGACCTTCTAGACTTTCAATCCTTTGTTCATCATCAGATGTTCCAAGTGTAGTTGTAACAATCGCTTGTGTTTCACCTCTAGTAAACAATGCTGAACCGTGAACTCTAGGTAATAAACCAACTTCACATTTAATTGGTCTTACATCAGATAAGCCTCTGCCATCAATACGATTTTTGTTTCTTAATATGTCAGTTCTTACAATACCTTTCTCTAGATTTTTTAATTCATGCATTACATCTAACTCTGAATAATTTTCCTCTTCTTCGTATAGCTTTTTAGCTTTTTCAGATATTTCAGATATTAAATTTGATCTTTCTTGTTTATCCTTAATAGAAAACGCTTTTTTTAAATCTTTAGTAAATTCATCCTCTAGCTTTTTCTTTACTTCTGATAAGTCTCTTTTTTCAACAATCCAATCAGGTTTTTTACATTCTTTTGCAAGCTCCTCAATCATTTTTATAACTGGAACAAAACCCTTATGACCAAATTTTACTGCATCTAGCATTTGTTGTTCTGTCAGACCCTTTGCTTCAGACTCAACCATTAAAACAGCATCTTTAGTACCTGCTACAACTAAATCTAATTTAGAATTTTCTAATTCTTTTTTCGTTGGATTCAAAACGTATTTACCATTTATAAAACCTACTCTAGATGCACCAACTGGTCCCATAAATGGCATGCCTGATATTGCTAATGCAGCTGAAGATGCAATAATAGACAAAATATCAGCTTCATTTTCCTTATCATATGAAATTACCGTTGGTAATAACTGAACTTCATTTCTAAATTCATCTGGAAACAGAGGTCTAATGGGTCTATCAATTAATCTTGAGATAAGAGTTTCACTTTCTGTTGGCCTAGCCTCTCTTTTAAAATATCCTCCAGGAATTTTTCCTGCGGCGTAGTATTTTTCTTGATAGTTTACTGATAATGGAAAATAATCTATATCAGGATTTGCTTTTTTCGCACCTACAACAGTTGCCAAAACAACAGTTTCACCACATTTAGCAATTATTGCTCCATCTGCCTGTCTTGCTATTTTACCAGTTTCTAAACTAATTTTTTTTTCATTAATCTCAATTTCTTTTTTAAAAATCTTAAACATTTATTTCCTTAAATTTAATTTTGTTAATATATTTTTGTAAGACTCAATCTTATTATTTTTTAAATATTCCAAAAGTTTTTTTCTTTTATTAACCGCTTTTAACAAGCCTACAGATGAGTGTTTATCTTTTTTAAACTGCTTAATGTGTTTTGATAACATCTCAATTTTGTTTGTTAATATAGCTATTTGAACTTCTGAAGATCCTGTATCTTTTTCATGTAAACTTACAGCAGGGATGTTTTTTTTCATATTTTTTCCTATTTATTAACTTGTTTTATTAAATTTTCAATTTTTTCTGCATAATCAAATGACTCATCTTTAACAAAAATCAGTTTTGGTAAAAATTTCATCATAATTTTTTTTGATAGAACTTTTCTAACAATAAAAGAAAATTCTCTCAATTTTGATACTGTTTTTTCTGAATTTTTTCCACCCAAAGGTAGCACGAACACTTTAGCAGTTTTAAGATCAGGGCTCATTCTAACTTCAGTAACTGTAATTTCCTTTGTTTTAATTTCTGGAATTTTTGTCTCATCTTTTAAAAAAATCATACTTAAAGATTGTTTTACCATTTCTCCTACTCTCAATTGTCTTTGGCTAATTGGTTTTCCTGAATTTGTCATAAATTAAATAACCCTTTCTGTCGTTGTAGAGCTATAGGCCTCTATAATATCTTTTTTTTGAAAGTCACTAAAATCCTTGAACGATATACCACATTCTAATCCAGCTGACACTTGCTTTGCTTGGTTTTTTTCTTTGAATATTGTGCTAATCTTTCCATTGTATATTATGGAGCCGTCTCTGATTATTCTGGCAAGAGCATCCTGAGTAATTTCACCATCGATAACTCTAGAGCCTGCAACTTTTCCAACTTTTGATACCTTGAAAATTTCTAAAATTTCAGCTGAACCAATTACTTTCTCCTCAATTTCTGGAGATAATAGTCCAGACATCTGACTTTTAACAAAATCAATTAATTCATAGATGATATTAAATGAGGATATTTTAACTTTATTTTGCTCAGCTATCTTTTTAGCCTCCTTGCTAGGTTTAACGTTAAAGGCAATCAAAATCGCATTTGAAGCTTTAGATAAATTAACATCACTTTCTGTTACCATGCCTACGTCTGATAAAATTATTTTTGTTTTAATTTCATCGTGATTGATTTGATTAATCGCACTTTTTATGGCTTCAGATGATCCGTGCACATCAGATTTAACAATAATATTCAAGTCTTCTGACTTTTTATCTTTGAAAGCAGACTCTTGAGTAAACATTGCTAAAGGACTTTTTGATGTTCTTGTTTCTTCTACTCTTGCCGCGGATAAAGACTTGGCCTCTTTTTCAGTATCTAAAACTAAAAAATCATCTCCGGACTTTGCGGCACCATTGATACCCAAGACCTCTACTGGAGTAGATGGTAAAGCTTGATTTATTTGATTACCTGTGTCGTCTATTATTGCTCTTACTTTCCCCCATTTGGTTCCACAAACAAAATAGTCTCCCTTTTTAAGATTGCCAGATGTAACTATTATATTTGCTATTGGACCTCTGCCTACATCAATCTTTGATTCTAACACTACGCCGTTTGAGTTACTGTTAAAATTGCATTTCAAATCTAAAAGTTCTGCTTGTAACAAAATTAGTTCAAGTAGTTTGTCGATATTCTTTTTTGATTTAGTTGAAATTTCAACCATTATTGTATCACCAGATAACTCCTCCGCAATAAGTTCATGTTTTAATAACTGATTTTTGATTTTTTGAGGATCCGCATCAGGGAGGTCGCATTTATTAATTGCGACCACTATTGGAACTTTTGCAGCTTTTGCATGTTTTATAGACTCAATTGTTTGAGGCATAACACCATCATTTGCTGCCACAACTAATACAACTATGTCAGTTAATTTTGAGCCTCTGGCTCTCATTTCTGTGAATGCAGCATGGCCTGGAGTATCTATAAATGTAATTTTTTCATTATTTCTTTTGACCTGGTATGCTCCAATATGTTGTGTAATTCCACCAAATTCGCCAGATACTATATTTGTACTTCTTATGACGTCCAGAACTGAAGTTTTTCCGTGATCAACATGTCCCATAACGGTAATAATTGGTGGTCGATTTTTAAGATTTTCCGGCTTAACGGTTTTTATATTTTTAATAATATCTTCCGTTTTTTTTTCTCTTAAAGGATTATGACCAAATTCTTTTACTAGATATTCAGCAGTGTCAGAGTCGATAGTATGGTTAATAGTAACAGTAACTCCCATTCCCATCAAATGTTTTATAATATTTGAGGACTGCTCAGCCATTCTGTTTGCAAGGTCTCTAATTGTAATAAATTCTGGTATATTAATATCTCTTTTGATATTAGCATTCATCTCATCTGACATTTTATCTTTAAATGCTCTTAATTCTTTTTCCCTTGCTCTTTTAATTGATGCAAGACTTCTAGATTTAAACTCTAAATCTTCACTTAATGCTCTAGAAACAGTTAACTTAGTCTCTCTTTTTTTTGTTGAAAACTTAGATTTGCCGTCTTTTTCTTTAGAATTGTTGTCATTTCTTATTCCCCTCATAGCTTTTTGTTCTGCTATCTTCCTTTTCTCATAATCGCTTAATTTTGGTGGAATATGATTTGATTTAAATTTTTTTTTAAAATTTGGAGAAAATTTACCTATTGGTTTTGTAAATTTTTTTTCTCCAATCTGAGTATTTTTTTTATTATTAAAATTTCTTAAATTTAAATCTATTTTTTTCGGGTTTCCAGAAATAGTTAATTTTTTTTTTGGTTTTTCCATTTTTCATCTCTTAGTTTTTATAAATTTTTTCTCTAGCTGTCATTATTAACTCGTCGGCTTCTTTTTTAGACAAAGCAAAATCCTCAAGATAACCATTTATTTTTATTCTTTCGCCTTTTATTACATCAAAACCACCAATTAGTTCATCTGATGCTAAATCTGCAAAATCACTTAAAGTTAAAATTTTCTTTTCACCTAACGTTAATAACATTCCTGGGGTTAAGCCTTTATGTTCTATTAAATCAGAATTTAATCCTAGGTCCTTAATTTTTTTTTGAATAATTTCCTCATTTTTTTTATGAAATTCCGCTGCTCTATCAATTAATTCTTTAGCTGTATCTTCTTCTATTCCCTCTATTTTTGTTAGGTCATTTACCTTGCTATCCTTGATTTTATCAATTTTAGAAAAATCTTCTGCGACTAATAGTTGTCCTAAAGTTTCGTCAACTTCCAGATTTTTCATTAAATTTTCGGTTCTTTCTTTAAAAACTTCTTGCCTTTTTTCAGACTCCTCTTTGTCTGTCATTATATTTATCTCATAATCCAATAATTTAGTAGCTAGTCTAACATTTTGACCTCTTCTTCCTATTGCCTTACTTAAATTTTCTTCTGTGAGAATTACATCAAGTTTTTTAACATCATAATCAACATTTACTTTTTGAACCTCAGCTGGAGATAAGGCATTTGAGACTACTATGGATATATCCTCTGACCAATTTACAATATCTATTTTCTCACCTTGAAGTTCGTTAACAACAGCTTGTACTCTGCTTCCTCTCATACCTACACAAGCACCAACTGGATCTAGTGACGTGTCAATTGCCTTCACACAAATTTTCGCTCTACTACCAGGGTCTCTTGCGGAAGATTTAATTTCAATTAATCCATCATAAATCTCCGGTACTTCTTGAATAAAGAGTTTTTCCATGAATTTTGGATGAGCTCTAGAAAGGAAAATTTGTTGACCTCTTTGTTCCCTCCTAACATCATAACAGTAAGCTTTAACTCTATCACCAGCCTTAATATTTTCTCTTGGAATTAATTCATTTTTTTGGATAATTGCCTCCGCTTTACCTAAATCTACAATTACATTTCCAAACTCTAATCTTTTAACAATTCCGCTTAAAATTGTATCTTTTTTATCAATAAAATCGTTGAACTGTCTTTCTTTTTCTGCCTCTCTTACACTAAAACTTATAACTTGTTTAGCAGTTTGAGCCGCTATTCTTCCAAAATCAAATGTGGGCAAAGGCTGTAAAATTTCTTCCCCAATTTCCTTATCATTATTTACAAGTTTGGCACTCTCTAGGCTGATTTCTGTATTATTATTTTCAGGTTTATCTACTATAATTAATTTTCTAAATATTTCTATATCTCCACTTTCCCTGTTAATATTTACCTGAATATCATTTTCATTACCAAACTTAGATTTTGCAGCTTTTGCAATACCAGACTCCATAGAATTTATAATCAATTCTTTATCTATCGATTTTTCCAATGCTACTGCTTCAGCAATTCTCAATAATTCAAGTTTATCAGCTCTTCTATTTAACATAATTTTTCACCAAAAAAAAATGGGCCGAGGCCCATTCTGATATATCAATAATGTACTATTTTTATATTAAATATTACTAAATTTTCAACTTTTTACTTACTAAAAAGGTCTTTTTTATCTGTTTTTTCCCAAGAAAAAGAGCCATCTGAGCCTGGTTCTCGACCGAAATGTCCGTAAGCGGCTGATTTTTCATAAATAGGTTTGTTCAAACCTAACATCTCTCTGATACCTCTCGGACTTAAGTCAAAATTTTTTTTTATTATATCTTCAACATGTTTATTTTTTTCCTCGTCGTTATCAAATAGATCTACATAAATTGAAAGTGGTTTTGATACCCCAATTGCATAGGCCAGTTGTATTAAACATTTATCTGATATTTGGGAGGCAACAATATTTTTAGCTAAATATCTTGAGGCATATGCTGCGGATCTATCAACTTTTGTTGGATCTTTTCCTGAAAATGCCCCACCTCCATGAGGTGCAGCTCCACCATATGTGTCGACTATTATTTTTCTTCCTGTTAATCCACTATCTCCATCAGGTCCGCCAATTACAAAGTTTCCAGTAGGATTAATATAAATTTCTTCTTCAGTTAAATTGTTTAATAGATCTTTAGGTATGGACTTTTGAATATATGGTTTAATAAGATCTCTTACCTGTGACTGGTTTACGTCTGCTGAATGCTGTGTAGAGATAACAACAGACTTTACGTTATCAGGTTTTCCATCTTTGTATTCTATTGTTATTTGACTTTTAGAGTCTGGTTCAATATTTTTCAATTTCCCAGATTTTCTATCCTCTGCCATTAACCTTAAAATTTTATGTGAATAATGTATGGGTGCTGGCATAAGAAAATCAGTTTCATTACATGCGTATCCGAACATAATCCCTTGATCTCCAGCTCCTTCATCTTTATTTCCAGAGGAATCTACACCCATTGCAATATCTGCAGATTGAGCATGTAAATGACTTTCTATTTTAGTACGGTCTTTATAAGTAAATCCATCCTGGTCATATCCTATATCTTTAATACAATCTCTAACTTTTTGAATTAAATCATTTTTTTTTATCTCAGGTCCTCTTACTTCCCCAGCTAAAACAACTTTATTAGTTGTGGTTAAAGTTTCGCAAGCAACTCTAGAATAAGGCTCTGCACTAAGATAAGTATCAACTACCATGTCAGATATTCTATCACATACTTTATCTGGGTGGCCTTCGGATACAGACTCGCTCGTAAATAAATAATTTTTTTTCATTTAAATCTTTTTAAAAAAAAAATTAAACTAATATAAATAAATACTAAACTAAAGAAAATCTTATTACCATAGATACTAAAGAACGTGGGAAAAGCTTTAGAAACTGAATTTATTTCAATGCTTCCCTTTTCAGTTGTGTCAAGTTTTTTATTAATTTTACCATTTAGATTGATATGGGCTGAAATTCCATTATTAGCAACTCTTAAAACATCTTTTCCCTCTTCAATAGATCTAAGTATAGAGTGAGAAAAATGTTGAACAGGACCAATGCTATTTCCAAACCATCCATCCTCGGAAATATTTAAGATAAAATCATATTCTCTTTTGTTTTTATTTAATGCGCCAGAAAATATAATTTCATAACATATTAACGGTAAAAATGAAATTGTGCCAACATTTAAAATATTTCTCTCATTTGATGAACTAAAAGATCTATAACCGTGGGTTATTTTTTTTAAACCTAACTTGCTCAAAAATTTTTCAAAAGGAAGAAATTCCCCAAATGGAACAAGTTTGTTTTTATTATATTTATCCTCTAATTTAAATTCTTTATTAAATATTGCTAATGAATTAAATATTTTTTCTCCATCATCTAAAGTAATACCTAAGATAATTTTTGATTTATCTGTTAATTGATGAGAAATTTTATCAAAATTATTATCTAGTTGATTTATTTCACGCATATTAGTTATACCTTCTGGAAAAATTAAAAGCAAATCTTTGTCAATTGGATAACCGATTCCAAAAAGCTCATTAAACTTATCTTCAATTGACTCATCAATAAAAAATCTCTCTATATTAAACTTGGGTGAAACTAATTTTATTGGGGGAGAGATTGTTTTATTTGCGGTATTTTTAACTTTTTCAATTCTATTATATCCATAATACATATTGATTAATAAAATTAAAATTGTCGATAATAAAATAATTAATTTTTCTAGCTTTCTAATTTTAAAAAAAATTATTATTGGCAAAGTATAAAAAGTGATAACCAGCAAGTTTAGTGAGTACGTTCCAATAACAGAAAGTATTTGCAATGAACTAATGAAATTTACTAAACTAAACAAAATTAAATTCCAGGGGAATCCACCAAAAATTGATCCTCTTAAATATTCAAGAATAGACAATGTTAGTGAAAAAATTAAAATTGAACTAAAGTTCATTTTTATATTCAGAAACTTTAGTGAATAAGTAAATAATCCATAAAACATAGATAGCAGAAATGGAATTAATAAAATTGATAAAACAATTAATTTTTCAAAATTTTCATCAAATTTAAGGGAGTTTGAGATCCAGTATAAATTAGATAAGAAATACCCAAATCCATAAAACCATCCAATTAAAAAGTTATTAATTAGGTTGCGATTAAGATTAATGACCAGAATATAAAACAAAAATGGAAAAGTAAAAAAGTTTATAAAAAAATAATTATATGGAGGTAAGCTAAATGAGGATAGAATTCCTAAACAAATTAAAATTATAATTACCAAAAATTTATTATTTAAAATTTGTGCCAATTTAGAAATTAATTTGATTAAATATTAAATTTTCTTTTTTGGACATTTTTAAAAAATCTTTATATTTAATGTGATCGTGTCCACTCAGGTGTAAGTAACCATGTATCCACATTTTATCTAGTTCATGATTAAACAAAGATTTTTTGGATCTTTTATTAACTATTTCATAACTAATAGCTATGTCTCCAAGATAAATACTGCTTTTTAACTTTATGTTTAATGGAAACGACAAAACATCTGTTGGTTTATTTACTTTTCTAAATTTATTATTTAATTTCCTCATTTGAGAGTTGTTTGTTAAATATACTGTAAACTCATTTATTTTTTTTGATGAATTTATATAAGTATTAAATCTTCTTTGTTTTGTTTTGAAGTAATTTTTAAGTTTTTTTACTTTGTTTTTCCATTTTGGATAGTCAACAACAACATGGATTTTAATCATTTATTTGAATTTTGATCGAAGTAAGCTTTTACAATTTTAGATACTAAAGGATGTCTTACAACATCTGTATGATCAAAGTCCACTATAGATACCTCATTTAAATGGCCAAGTATCTCCTTAGATCTTTTTAAACCTGACAAAGATTTATTTGGTAAATCTATTTGTGTGGGATCGCCATTAACAACAATTTTGGAATTTTCACCTATTCTTGTTAAAAACATTTTAATCTGAGTATCTGTAGCATTTTGAGCCTCATCTAAAATTGCAAATGAGTTTTTTAATGTTCTTCCTCTCATATAAGCTAAAGGCGCTATTTCTATATCCCCGATTTCAATACGTTTCTGTATCTTTTCAAAATCCAAAAGATCGTATAAAGCATCGTACAAGGGACGTAGATATGGATCTACTTTATCTCTCATGTCTCCTGGCAGAAAACCAAGCCTCTCACCAGCTTCGACAGCAGGCCTTGATAATATTATTCTTTCAATTTTTTTGTCTAAAAGCATTGTTAATGCAACTGCCACAGCTAAATAAGTTTTTCCAGTACCAGCAGGCCCAGAAGATATAGTGATATCACTATATCTTAATGCTCTAACATATTTTTTTTGTTTCTCAGATCTTGGTATAACCGATTTTTTTGGTGTTTTAATTATATATTCAATTTTATCTGTTTTATCTTCAATCATAAATTTATTCACTGAAGATATAATATCTTTCTTTTCAATTGTTCCATTATTTATAAATTGGTCAAACAAAAAAAGAATTGCATTTTTAATTAATTCGTTTTTTTTTGCTGTACTTTTTATTAAAATTGAATTTCCACGAGAATAAATATTTGTATCTGTTATTTTTTCTAATTCTTTAAGATTATTATTGAATTCACCAACAACACCCATCAATATATTATTATTTTTAAATATAATGCTCAAAGTATTATTTTCTGAATAAACAAATTTTAGATCCTCAACAGCTCTTCTATAAGAAATATTATTCAAATTAAGCCGCTCTCATATTTTTATTTTGATCTATTTTTCCAAATAAAGTATTTCTATTAATTTTTTCTACCTTTACATTAACCAATTTTCCAACAACTTTTTCATCACCTTCAAAAATTACAGAATTCAAAAAAATGTTTCTTCCAAAGTATTTATCTTGATTTTTTAATTTATTTTCTACTAAAACCTCTATAGAGGAGCCAAATAAAGACTTATTTTTTTTGATTTGATGTCCTTCTAGCTCACTTTGTATATTTAATAAACGCTCTTTAGCAATTTCTTTATCAATAGGTTTAAATTTTGATGCTGGTGTTCCAGGTCTTGGGCTAAATATAAATGAGTAAGAATTAATAAACTTAATTTCTTTTACTAAATTCATTGTATCACTAAAATCACAATCCATTTCTCCTGGAAAACCAACAATAAAATCGCTTGAAAATTCAACTTTATTATTTATTTGTTTTATTGATTTATAAATGTCTAAATATTTTTCAACCTTGTGATTTCTATTCATTAATTTTAAAATTTTATTTGATCCACTTTGAATTGGTAGATGTATAAATGGCATTAATTTTTTTGAACTAGAATAACATTCTATTAAATCTTCTGACATGTCCCTTGGGTGAGAAGTCGTATATCTAATTCTACATAACTCTTTTATTTTATCTAACTCAAATATTAAGTCTGATAATTTGTAACTTTTTTGTTCATCTTTATAATTATATGCATTTACATTTTGACCTAATAAAGTTATTTCTCTGGTCCCGTTTCTCACTAAATGCTCTGCTTCATCAATAATTTTTTTAAAAGGTCTAGAATACTCTGGGCCTCGGGTATATGGTACCACACAGAAACTACAAAACTTATCACATCCCTCTTGAACTGTTAAAAAAGATGATACTGAACTGTCGTTATTTTGTATTTTATCAAGATAATTAAATTTATCCTCAGTATCAAATTCGGTTAATTCCTCTTTTTTTCTAAAAGTAAAATTTTCAATAATATTGTTTATTTTATGATATGACTGAGGACCAATTACAATATCAATATAAGGCTCTCTCTTAATCATTTCGCCGCTTTCAGCTTGTGCAACACAGCCTGCAATAATTACAATTGGTTTTTTTTTGTTTTTATAATTTTTTCTAACTCTTCCTATTTCATCATAGACTTTCTCTTTTGACTTATCTCTTATATGACAGGTATTTAGTAAATAACAATCTGCACTTAGATAATCATTAGTTTTTAAATAACCAATTTTCTTTACTGTGTCATAAATACGATTTGAGTCATACTCGTTCATTTGGCATCCAAAAGTCTTAATGAAGATTTTTTTCACAATTAATCAGATTTATTTTTAATGCAGTAAAGCTCTAATTTTGAATCAATTAGTTTATATCCGTGCTTCTTAGCAATTTTTTGTTGAATATCCTCAATTTCATCACTAGTAAATTCAATGATATTTCCAGTTTTTATATCAATCAGATGGTTGTGGTCGTCATTTAACTCATATCTGGCTTTTCCATCTTTAAAATCATGTTTCATCAAAATTCCAGATTCTTCAAATAATTTTACAGTCCTGTAAACTGTAGCAATACTAATTTTATTGTCAATTTCTGACACTCTTTTATAAAGCTCATCTACATCAGGGTGATCTGACTCGCCATAATTTTTTTTTGACTCAGATATAACTCTAGCAATAGTTTTTCTTTGGTCTGTTAATTTTACACCTTTAGCTAAACATTTTTGTTCAATTGTATCTTCCATAATATTATCTTAACCCAAATAAAGTGGTTTTATCAAATTTTTTATTAGTTTTCCTTTTTTTAATAAATTTAGAACCCTTGAATAGTCGTATTTTTCAACATCTTTTGATGAAAATCCGTATATTTTAAATTTGTATATTAGGCTCAGAGCTTTTAAAATTGATAGGGATGTTCTTATACTTGTGTATTTACCAGGCCCCAGATTAATGATAACTTTATCAATAATATCGAAACTAACCATCTTTTTATTTAAAAATTTGAATAAAAAAATAACAAACTTATCAAAATTTTTTCTACTGTTTTCATAATCATTGGTATAGATTTTATTATTATCTATGATTTTGAAAATAATTTTCTCATTTGCGGCATCAATTATTAAGTTTTTTTTTGTTTTATTTTTCATAAATAGCTCAACTTTTGCTAAGGACGATATCATATATCATTCAAATGATCATGGCATTGTGTCAATTATGTACCATAGATTTAATGAAAATAAATATCCATCAACTAATACTAAAATAGATATTTTTAAAAAGCAACTTGAACTAATTGAGACAAACAATATAGAATATTATGATCCAATTAAATTTGATACTGAGTTCAGTTATCCCAAAAAAAATAAGAAAATTTTAATTACAATTGATGATGCTTTTTTGTCTTTTTATGAAAATGCTTGGCCAATACTTAAAAAGAGAAAAATACCATTTATTTTATTTGTTTCTACAGAACCAGTGGGAAAGAGTGGTTACATGAGCTGGGATCAAATAAAAGAAATATCAAGCTATGATTTTGCTCATATTGGTAATCACTCTCATACGCACGAGTACCTTTTAAATTTTTCACAAGCTGAATTTGAAAAAGATATTAAAAATTCTATTAAAATATTTAAACAAAAGTTGGGATATAATCCAATTTATTTTTCTTACCCGTTTGGAGAATATAATTTAAAACAAACAAAATACATTAAAAGTAATTTTAAATACGGATTTGGTCAACATTCAGGAGTAATAGATTTAACAAAAAATCGTTTTGAATTACCGAGATTTCCAATAAATGAAAAATATGGTGATTTAGAAAGATTTGAATTTTTACTTAACTTATTTCCTATTCCATATAAGAGTATGAGACCTGATGATAAATTTATAAGTAAATCTCAAAATCCTCCAACAATTAGGATAGAATTTTTTAAAGACCAAAAAAATATAGAAAATATAAAATGTTTTTCTAACGAAGGTAATGAATGGAGAAATTCACTAATTAAATTTGAGAAGAATATTCTCAAAATCAACTTTAGAGAAAAATTTACATTTAGAAGGGGTAGAGTTAATTGTTCTCTTCAAGATGGAAGTATTTGGCGATGGTTGGGTATTCAAATGTCAGTTGAAGTAGATTAAATTAAATTTTTGTATTTTACACTTAAAGGCATTACTTTTACTTCATCAAAATCTTTTAGAGAGTTTTGTTGAATAATTTGTTTAAGTATTTTTGTATATTCTTCACCAGTCTCAGCATAATTATTTAGTTGATCTGCAAGTATCAAACTATCCAATTTTTTGTCATCATCTCTTAATTGAGCTCTTAATTGTCTAAAGTTCTTGTAACTTGAGTGAGTATTTAAGTTTCTTTGATATGCTCTAACAGAAGCCTTTAAGACTTTGAATTTCATAACTTTATGTTTTGAATTATCCTCTGCGCCTGCAGGTTTTATACCATCGCCAGACCAAGTCCACTGACCAAACAATGCATTGCCTTCTAATGCAAATCTCGATGTCCCCCAGCCAGTCTCTTTTGCCGCTTGTGCTAAAGCTAAAGATACAGGCACTATATCCATACGAACTTTTAATGTAGGTATATCTTTATTCAATACACCGTATTGTTCAAATTTCGTCCTTAGCCAATTTATCTCTTTCTTAGAATTTTTATTTTTATTTAAAATACTGAACAATCTTTTGCGATCCAAAAGTATTCTATTATTTTCCTCTAGTATCAACGGTAAGATAATTTTAATAAATAAACTTTTCCTTTTTTTAGAATTTTCAATCTTTTTAATTTCATTTGGTAAAAGCGATAGCCTGATGGGCTTAACTTTTTTTGTTTTTCTCACTACATCTAAAGAATAATCAATATCTTCAAAAAGTTGTTCAATTGTTGAAGCGCTTAGTCTAACTGTATTTTCTGGTAATTCCTCAAATTTAAAAATGTCCTCCAAAATATTTGTTAAATCTAAACCTTCATCGATTTTTGACTTTTCTTGAATTTCTTTACCCTCAAGAATTTTAGCGAAATCTTTATTAGAATTGTTAATTTTTGTGGTTTTGGCCACATTTGGGGACATATTCGAAAAGAATGGAATTAAAAAAGCTATTAAAATTATCAAAGCACCGGACAATAAAGTCTGATAAATTGTTTTATATTTTCCAAAAATAGATGTAATCGAATTTTTTTTTTTTATAATAATACCTTGGGTAGATAAAAATTTTTGAAGTTTTAGCACTTGAGTATTCGTAAAATTTTTTTTTAATAATTTGTTTAAAATATTTTTTTTCAGACAGCCTCTACTTCCTTAACTTCTGGTATATAATGACATAATAAATTTTGTACTCCTTGTTTTAAAGTTAAAGCTGCGCTAGGACAGCCTGAACAAGCACCTTGCAGTTCCACACGAACTACGCCGTTTTTAAATTCTTTAAATTTAATATCTCCACCATCCCTTGCAACTGCTGGTCTAATTTTTGTCTCTAATATTTTAATTATTTGGCTTTCAACAGTCGATGTGTCTAAATCTTCATTGACTTTTGATTTTGAAATAACAATTTCATTTCCCTTAGCAAAATAATCGTTAATAAACGATATAATTATATGTCTTAAATCTTCCCACTCAAAGTCAGTTTCTTTATTCACTGAAATAAAATCATATGAAAGAAAAACACCCTTTACGCCATTAATTGATAAAATATTTTTTATAAGCTCATTATTAGTTTTCTCAATTTCTGTTATTTCAAGTGGACCAATTAAAGATACATTTTTGCCTGGCAAAAATTTTAGAGAATTGGGGTTAGGTGTTATTTGTGTTTGTACGAACATTCTTCAAATATATTTATTAGATCTTGTTTTTAAAGTAAATAACTTTTAAAAACCAAATTTTTCCTTCAAATCTCTTACCTTTTTTGAAGATAATTCATTAGCTTTTTTACTACCTTCGCTTAAAACTTGATCAATATAGCCAGGGTCTTTACCAAGCCTTTTAATTTCGTTTGATATTGGAGAAATTTTTTCAACCACTACTTCTGATAATTTTTCTTTGAAAAAAGAAAAATTTTTTCCGTTAAATTTATTTAACAAGAGATCAATTTTCATATCGGTTAAGCTTGAGTAAATACCTATTAAATTTTTAATTTCTGGTCGTGTATTTAAGTTATTTACATCGTTTGGAAATGGATCAATATCTGTTTTTGCTTTTTTTATTTTATTGATTATCGTTTCTGCGTCATCAGTTAGGTTAATTCTGCTTAAATCTGATGTTTCTGATTTGCTCATTTTCTTTTCTCCATCTTTTAAACTCATTACTCTTGCAAAACTTTTATGAATTAGCGGCTCTGGAATTTTAAAGAAGTTAGGTGCATTAAAATCATTGTTAAATTTTTTTGATATATCTCTTGCTAGTTCTAAATGTTGTTTTTGGTCTTCACCAACAGGTACATGAGTTGCATCATAAAGAAGAATGTCTGCTGCCATTAAAATTGGGTATACATAAAGCCCTACACTTGCTTTTTCTTTATCTTTTCCTGCTTTTTCTTTAAATTGAGTCATTCTACTTAACCATCCTATCCTAGCTATACAACTAAGTAACCATGACGTTTCTGAATGAGCTGGCACTGATGATTGATTAAAAATTATACTTTTACTTGGATCAATTCCGCAGGCAATAAAAGTAGCAGCAGTTTCTCTTATGTTTTTTTTTAAATCTTTTGGATCCTGTTTTACTGTTATAGCATGAAGGTCGACTACACAAAAAATGCACTCGTTGTTTTCATTTTGGAGTTCAACAAAGTTTTTGATAGCTCCAATGTAATTTCCAAGATGCAAATTTCCCGTTGGTTGCACACCCGAAAATATTTTTTTAAGAGTCATACTAGTACTTTATTTTAATATCATTTATTTTAAAAGCTTTAGTAAATAGAGAAGCAAAGAAATAAATTAGTATACTTAATACTATTATAAAAAGAAGATAAATTACTTTGTAATTATTTTCAAAAGATAATTGACTATCAAAATAATACAGTAAATTATATAAGAATACACTCATTAAAATAGCAGATACTAGAATTCTTGTTATCTGAAAAAACAATTTTTTACTAAATTTAAAATAATTTTCATTATGCAAAAATACATACAATAAAAGTGCATTAATCCAAGAAGATATTGATGTTGCTATTGGGATAATAATAAATCCCAAATTTTTGAAAAAAGAGACACTGATCATGATATTCAGTAAAACAGATATTGTTGAAAAATAAAAAGGTATTTTAGTGTTGTCTCTAGCAAAAATAAAACTTGAAAAAATTTTTATAAATGAGAATGCAGGAAGCCCCAAAGAAAAATAAAATAAAGCTTTTGAGGAATTTTTTAAACTTGTTTGGTCAAAAGACCCATACCCGAACAAAGAAGAGACAATTTCTTCATTAGCAATTATTAGTCCTAATGTTGCCGGTAAACTTAAAAATATAGATAATTCTATAGATTTATTTTGGATTTTTTTTATCTCCAATATTTTTTTTTGTTGAATATATTTTGATAATTTTGGAAGTATTATTATTCCTATTGCGATGCCTGCAATTGCTAAATTTATCTGGTATATCCTATCAGCATAATATATGTAAGAAACTGCACTTGCTTGAAAAGAAGCGATAATGGTGCCTACCAAAATATTGATTTGCGTAACACCCGAGGAAAATATACTCGGCATAAGTTTTTTGAAAAATATCTTAATTTCTCTTGTAATATTAATAGTAAAACTTATTTTTGGTTTAAAAAATTTTTTTACAAATATAATTAAAAACACTGCTTGTATAAAACCTGCAATTGAGACTCCATATGATAAATAGATTACTAGTTTCTCTCCTAAAATTTTACCGTATATTAATATTGATATCATCAAAATGTTTAAAATTATTGGTGCAGCAGATGCAGCTGCAAACTTGTTATGTGAGTTCAAAATTGCTGAAAAAAATGAGGCCAAACTAATAAAAAAAATAAAAGGGAATGTAATTTTTGTTAGTTGAGTAGCAAGTAAAAATTTTGCAGGGTCCGATTTAAATCCTGGTGCTATTAATGAAACAAAAAGAGGCATAAATAGTTCAACTATAATTACCAACACAAGAAGTGAAATTGTTAAAAGATTAAAGATTTTATTTGCGAACAGCTCAGATTTTTTTTTACCTTTAGTTAATTCCTTAGAATAGCTTGGTACAAATGCAGCATTAAAGGATCCTTCTCCAAATAGTCTTCTAAAAGTATTTGGTATTCTAAATGCAACAAAAAAAGCATCTGCTAAAGGGCCTGAGCCAAGAAATATTGCTATAAGTATATCTCTGAAATAACCTAATATACGACTTATTAAAGTATAAAAACTAAATGTCCCTGTTGACTTAATTATATTCATAAATCATATTAGTCTTAATGTTGGCTCAATTGTATACTTAATTAATTATAATGAAAAAAAACAAAGTTGAACATTACTCGGATAAAGAAGCATTAGAGTTTCATAATAGCAATAAATCTGGCAAGATTGAGATTATTTCCTCTAAACCTATGACCTCGAAAAGAGATCTTGCGTTAGCGTATTCACCAGGTGTGGCTGCTCCAGTAAAAGCTATAGCAGAAAATCCTGACAAAGCCTATGATTACACTACGAAAGGTAATTTAGTTGCTGTAATTAGTAATGGTTCGGCAATATTAGGATTGGGTAATTTGGGTGCTATTGCATCAAAACCTGTAATGGAGGGTAAGGCAGTATTATTTAAAAGATTTGCTGATATAGATTCAATTGACATCGAAATTGATACTAACGATACTGAAGAAATAATTAAATCAATAAAAAATATATCTAAAAGCTTTGGTGGGATTAATCTTGAAGATATAAAAGCACCTGAGTGTTTCGTTATAGAAAAAAAACTAAAGGAAATTTTAGATATTCCAGTTTTTCACGATGATCAACACGGAACAGCAATAATTACTAGTGCTGCATTAATAAACGCGTGTAATATTGCTAAAAAAAAGTTGAATAAAGTAAATGTAGTTATCAATGGCGCGGGCGCATCAGCAATGGCATGTGCAAAACTATTTATCAATTCAGGCGTTGATAAAAATAGAATCAAAATGCTCGATTCAAAGGGTGTTATTTATAAAGGTAGAGATAATTTAAATGAGTGGAAAAACGAGTTTTCAATTAAAACAGAGGACAGAAATTTAAGTGATGCAATAAAAAATGCGGATGTTTTTTTAGGCTTATCTCAAGCAGGAGTTCTCAAAAAAAATATGGTAAAAAGTATGGCAAAAAACCCTATAATATTTGCTTGTGCAAACCCTGATCCAGAAATAATGCCTGAGGAAATTGAAGAGGTAAGGGATGATGCAATAATTGCAACTGGTAGATCAGATTATCCAAACCAGGTAAATAATTTAATTGGCTTCCCTTACATTTTTAGAGGAGCTCTTGACATAAGATCAAAAACTATCAATGAAGAAATGAAAGTCGCAGCCGTACACGCTATTGCATCGCTTGCAAGAGAAAGAGTTCCTGATGAAGTAGTTGCCGCAATGGGTGGAGAAAGACCTGTTTATGGTAAGGATTATATTATTCCGTCAACTTTTGATCCAAGGCTTATAAGTGTGATACCTTTGGCAGTTGCTAAAGCTGCAATAAAAACTGGTGTTGCGAGAATAGGAATTGAAAATTTTGATAATTATTCTGAACAACTTAAAAATAGACTAGATCCAACAGTTGCAGTTATGCAAGGCATAAATTCTCAAATTAAAAAAAATCAGAAAAAAATTGTCTTTGCTGATGGTGAGGACGAAAACAATTTAAAAGCAGCAATAGCATTTAAAAACAGCAGATTAGGAATACCTATTTTAATTGCAAAAGAGGAAATAGTCAGAAAAAAATTGAATGAAATTGGATATGGAGAAAACTTCGACATTGAGATTATTAACTCTACTAACGAAGAACTTAGGAAAAAATATACAGAGTTTTTATTCAAGAAACTTCAAAGATCTGAAGGTTTATTACAACGCGACTGTGATAAGCTTATAAGAAACGATAGAGTTACTTTTGGTGCTTGTATGGTTTCATGTGGTGATGCAGATGCAATGGTCACTGGTAACACTAGAAGGTATTCAGCATCTTTAGAAAAAATTTCTAAAGTTGTTGACCCAAGACCCGGTGAAATTATGTTTGGATTAAACATGATTGTAAATAGAGGTAAAACTATTTTTGTTTGTGATACAACTGTAATAGAATATCCAGATGAAAAACAACTTGCAGAAATGGCAATTTCAGCTGCAAGGGTTGTAAGATTATTTGGGTTTGATCCAAAAATCGCTTTTTTATCTCATTCCACTTTTGGTCAACCAACCACTGATAGGACAAAAAGAATTAGTGATGCTGTTGAATTGCTAAAAAAGAAAAAAGTTGATTTTAAGTTTGATGGAGAAATGCAGCCAGATGTGGCTTTGGAGGATATGTTTCAGGAACTTTACCCTTTTTCAGAAATAGTAGGAAACGCAAACGTTTTAATTATGCCAAGTCAACACAGTGCTGCAATATCGTATAAGATGATACAATCCATGAGCAGAGCAAAGTTAATAGGACCACTTTTAATAGGCTTAGGGCAAGCTATTGAAATAGCTCCATTAAGAAGTTCAACATCAGATATATTAAATTTGGCATCTGTTGCAGCTTATTCAGCGGAAATTATTGATTATAAAAAAAATTAATTTTTTTGAATTCTTAAATCTTCTACTAAAAGAATGCTAGCTATAACATTGTTTACGTCTAGTATAGATTTTGCTTCATCAACAACTAACTTTAATTCAACTTTGTTTCTTGCTATTCCATAGATATAAATATTTTTTTTGTAAGTATCTATTTGATAGTTACCCGATTTAATGTTTTTATTTACAATTAAAGCAGTACGTAATTGGGAAGTTATTAGTGCATCTTTAGCTGATTTTTTAAAATTAAATTTTTCTTTAATTTTTATGTCGTTTCTTACTGACCTAGCTCCACTAGTTTCCCATGCAATTTTTGTAATTTTTAACTTTTCTTCAGGATTATCAACCTTGCCAGTAATAAATATTCTACCATCTAAAACTTTAGCTTTGACAGACAAAAAATATTTTTTTTTCTCCATTGTAAGCTTGGCTATTAAGTTTTTTTCCATGATAGAGTCGTCAATTTGCGTCCCAAAAGATCTTGGATCAATAGCAATCGATACTCCTGTTCCAAACAAACCTCTAGAGCTTGTACCAGAGCAGCTATTTAAGAAAACAAGCAATATTAGATAAAAAATAAAATTCTTATTTCTCATTTTTTGAGTTTGAGACAAAAATTGTAGATTGTTTTTTTTGGTATTTTTCTATTAGTAAATTTTTTGATGATATCTTTTATACTTGTATTTTTAAGCATTTTTTTTATGATTTTCTTATCAGATTCGGTCAAAAAATTGAAAGTATTTGTGCTTTCTTTTATATCAGATATTACAATCGTAAGTTCCCCTTTATCGTATATTTTAATTTTTTTTAGATCTTCAACTTTACATCTAACAAATTCCTCGTGTATTTTTGTCATTTCTCGACATAAGACAATTTCTCTTTTACTAAAAAATTTAATTACTTTTTCCAAATTTTTGATTAATTTTTTTGGTGGAATAAATATTATTATTGAACAATTAATTTTGGATAGAAATTCTAACTCTTTATTTAATTTATTTTTTTTTTCATCTAGGAAACCATAAAATATAAACCTATCTGAAAAACCGCTTATTGATAATGAGGAAATAACTGATGAAGCGCCTGGTATTGGAATAACTGGGATATCATTGCTTATACATTCCTTCACTAGTACTCTACCCGGATCTGAAATCGCAGGAGTTCCTGCATCAGAGATAAGTGATATTGTTTTGCCATCTATTAAATTTTTTATTATATCTCCAGTCTTTTTTCTTTCATTAAATTTGTGGAATGAAATAAGTTGTGTTTTGATATTATAATGTCTTAAAAGTTTTATGGATACGCGAGTATCTTCACACAGAATTAGTTCTGAATTTTTAAGAATTTCTAACGCTCTTATAGTTAAATCACCTAAGTTACCTATAGGGGTAGAAATTAGATAAAGACCTTTTTTTTGCAATTGTGATATCATTAAAACCAAAGTTTATTATATAGTATATAATATGAAAAAATTACTTAATTTAATATTTGTTATATTTGTAGTTTTTATTTCTGCTAATAATCTTTTTGCATCTGAGAGAAAGATAAAAATTGGTTTGTTGTTACCTTTGAGCGGTCAAAACCAAGATATTGGTAAATCAGTTTTAAGGGCAGTTAATTTAGCAATTAACAAAATAGATGATCCAATTTTAGAAATTTATCCAAAGAACAATTTTGACAATTCCGCAGATAATCTAAAAGCAGCTCAGGAACTATATGATCAAGGTGTAAGAATATTTATTGGACCTATTTTTGATAAAAATATAAAAAAACTTGAAAAATTTAATGATGCTATATTTATAACATTTTCAAATAAAAATAAAATCACACATAATAATTTAATTTATGCGGGTGTGAATGCAACCTCGCAGTTGGCTGCAATTAAAAAATTTCTTGAAAATAATGATATCAAAAAATCAATTTGCCTTATACCCGAGACCGACTTTAAAGAAGAGGTTGAAAAGGGAATTTCACAGGCAAAGATTAATTTTAAAAAAACTTTTTATTATAATACTGAGCCAACAGAGATTACAAAACGAATTGAGAAAATTACTAGGTATGAAGTTAGAAAACAAAATTTACTTGATGAAATTAAAAGAGTGGAAAATTCTGACGACCCAAACAAAGAAAAAATGATAAAAAATCTCGAGAAAAAAGATACATTGGGGAAATTAGGTTTTGACTCAGTTATAATTTTGGATTTTGATGAGTCGCTAAAAAGCGTAATAACTTCACTTATCTATACAGATGTTTCTACAAAAAGAGTTTATTTTATTACTCTCAATCAATGGTTCGATGAAAGTTTAATCAAAGAAGATAGCTCACAAAATATTTATTTTCCGTCAATTAATAAGAAAAATTACGATAACTTTTCAAATCTATTTTTTAAAAAATTTAATAGTTATCCAAACCAGATTTCATTTTTAAGTTATGACTTAATTGGCCTAGTTTATTATTTGACCAGAAAAAATAATTCAGAAGAAGTAAATAAGATTTTCAATCAAGAAAATATTTTCAAAGGTAAAACAGGTATTTTTAAAATCAAAAACAAAAAAATTAGTCACGTCTTAAATTTTTACAAAGTCGAAAATGGTAAATTTATAAAAATTTTTTAATTTTTTTAAAAGCATTATATCTATGATCAATTTTATATTTTTTTTTGGGTGACGTTTGACCGAATGTTTTTTTCGATCCTATTGGAATAAAAATTGGGTCATAGCCAAAACCTTTTTTTCCAATCTTGGCATTCGATATTCTTCCATCAATTTTTCCAATTGTTGTCTTGTGTTTTCCACTTGGCCAATAAATTGTTAATGCACAAACAAATTTTGCTTTTATTTTTCTATTTCTCCAACTAGGCATTTTTTTATCTAATTTTTTAAATACTTTTTTGATTGCTAAATTAAAATTATTTTTTTTTCCTGCCCAACGAGCAGAATAAATACCGGGTTGATTATTTAAGAGTTTTATTTCTAGGCCAGAATCGTCTGAGATACAAATTTGATTACTTTTTTTTGAAAAAAACCTGGCTTTGATGAGTGAGTTTTCCTTAAATGTATTTCCATTTTCCTTTGGACTTTTTAAATTAAAGTCAGATGTTGAAAAAATTTTGATGTTTTTTGGTAGTAAAGCTCTAATTTCTCTTAATTTACCTTTGTTATTGGTGCCAATCAATAATTGTGAAATTTTTTTGGATTTCATCTAGAAATATTAATTTTACATACCATATAGATATATATGGAAAAAGAAAACGATAATACTTCAGAAATAAATAATGAAGCAGAAAATGAAGTGGAGGGTAAGGAGAAAACAGTTAATGAAGATAACAATTCCAAAAATGATCAAAAAGAGGAGTTGTCTCCTGAAGATAAACTCAGGGAGATTGAGGATAAGTTAACCAGAAGTTATGCTGAATTAGAAAATCAAAGAAGAAGGTATGAAAAAGAAAAAGATGAAGCGTATGAATTCGGGGGCATGACGCTTGCAAAAGAATGTTTAAATCTAACAGATAACTTAGAAAGATCTAAATTATCTATTATTAATGACGAGAGCCTTGAAAAAAAAAATAAAGATAAAATAATTGAACATATTGATATTATTTATAAAGATATATTATCAATTTTTAAAAAAAATCAGATTGAAGAAATTTCAGCTCTAGGTGAAAAAATGGATCCAAACAAACATCAGGCTATGCTTGAAATTGAAGATGCAGATAAAGAACAAGGTACAGTTGTTCAAGAAGTTCAAAAAGGTTTTACTTTAAAAGGAAGGTTGCTAAGGCCTTCATTAGTTGGAGTCTCAAAAAAACCTCAAAAAACTGAGGAAAAACCTCAAAAAAAGGAGAAAAATTAATATTAGTTATAACTTGTAGATTTAAAATTAACTCTTATATGACCAGTATAATTTAAACAATATGAGCAAAGTAATTGGTATAGACTTAGGAACAACAAACTCATGTGTAGCCATTATGGATGGTACACAGGCTAAAGTTTTGGAAAATGCCGAAGGAGCAAGAACTACTCCATCTGTAGTAGCATTTACAGATAATGACGAAAAACTTATAGGACAACCTGCAAAGAGACAGGCAGTAACTAATCCTGAGAACACTGTATTTGCTGTTAAAAGATTGATTGGAAGAAACTTTGATGATCCATCTGTTAAAAAAGACATTGAAACATCTCCTTTCAAAATTGTTAATTCAGATAAAGGAGACGCATGGATAGAAGCGAAAGGTAACAAATATTCTCCATCTCAAATTTCAGCTTTTATACTTCAAAAAATGAAAGAGACCGCAGAGAAATATTTAGGTCAAGAAGTAAAAAAAGCTGTTATAACAGTTCCAGCATATTTTAACGACGCTCAAAGGCAAGCCACAAAAGATGCAGGTAAAATTGCCGGTTTAGAAGTTTTAAGAATTATAAATGAGCCAACTGCAGCATCTCTTGCATACGGTTTAGATAAAAAAACCAACAAAAAAATTGCGGTATATGACTTAGGAGGTGGAACATTTGATGTTTCAATACTTGAATTAGGTGATGGTGTGTTTGAAGTTAAGTCCACTAACGGTGATACTTTTTTAGGTGGTGAAGATTTTGATAATACTATTGTGGAGTATTTATTATCAGAATTTAAAAAGGACAGTGGTATTGATTTAAAATCTGATAAGCTTGCGCTTCAAAGATTAAAAGAGGCTTCTGAAAAAGCGAAAATTGAGCTTTCATCAGCAGCACAGACTGAGATAAATCTCCCTTTTATCACAGCAGACAAAACTGGGCCAAAACACATAAATTTAAAAATGACAAGAGCAAAACTTGAAGCTTTAGTTGAGGATTTAATTAAAAGAACAATGCCACCATGTGAAACGGCTCTTAAAGATGCTGGACTTTCAGCAAGTGAAATCGATGAAATAGTGTTGGTTGGTGGTATGACTAGGATGCCTAAAATCATAGATGAGGTTAAAAATTTTTTCGGCAAGGAACCTAACAAGTCTGTAAATCCTGATGAAGTTGTTGCAATGGGTGCAGCTATACAGGCTGGTGTATTACAAGGTGATGTAAAAGATGTTTTATTATTAGACGTTACACCTCTGTCTCTTGGAATTGAAACACTAGGAGGAGTATCAACAAAATTAATTGATAAAAACACAACTATACCAACTAAAAAAAGCCAAGTATTTTCAACAGCTGAAGATAATCAACCAGCTGTATCTATTAGAGTTCTTCAAGGTGAAAGGGAGATGGCATCGGATAACAAAGTTTTAGGTAATTTTGAATTAGTTGGAATTGCCCCGGCGCCTAGAGGCGTACCTCAAATTGAAGTTACATTTGATATTGATGCCAACGGTATAGTTAATGTATCAGCTAAAGACAAAGGAACTGGTAAAGAACAGAAAATTCAAATTCAAGCATCAGGTGGTTTAAGTGATGAAGAAATCAATAAAATGGTTAAAGATGCAGAGGCCAATAAAGATGCTGACAAAAAGAAAAGAGAAGCTGTCGATGCGAGGAACCAGGCTGATACTTTAATACATTCAACCGAGAAAAATTTAAAAGAACATGGTAGTAAGTTGTCTGAAACAGAAAAAAAAGCTATCGAAACTGCCTGTTCTGATCTAAGAAACTCTTTAAAAGGAACTGATGTTGAGGATCTTAAAAAGAAAACACAAGATTTAGTTCAAGCATCTATGAAATTAGGTGAAGCTATCTATAAGTCACAACAAAGCGCTAAACCAGATGATGGTGCAAAAGATAAAAAAAAAGAAGAGGGAAAAAAAGACGATAACGTTGTTGACGCAGACTTTGAAGAAGTAAAAGACGAAAATAAAGAAAAAAGTGCCTAATAGCTAACAACTGTTTGTCTGACTAGTTATGGCAAAAAGAGATTATTACGAAGTCTTAGGTGTAAATAAATCAGCTTCAGCAGATCAAATAAAAGCAGCTTACAGAAAACTGGCTGTAAAACATCATCCAGACAAGAATAAAGGAGACAAGTCTTCCGAAGAAAAATTCAAAGAAGCGTCAGAGGCATATCACATCCTTTCGAATACAGAGAGAAAACAAAATTATGATAATTTTGGACATGCCGCATTTGAAAATGGAGGCGGTGGAAGAGGAGGTTTTAGCAACTTCGACTTTTCTAGTAACTTCTCAGATATATTTGAAGATTTTTTTGGCGATTTTGGTGGAGGTAGAAGAAGAGGCAGAAAATCAGATTTTAGAGGGTCTGATTTAAGATATGATTTATCTATTTCACTTGAAGAAGCTTATGCAGGAAAAAAACAAGATATAAAATTCTCAACTTCTGAAAAATGTCAAATTTGCAATGGAAGCGGTTCTAAACCAGGTACAAGTGTTGGTTCTTGCTCAATGTGTGGTGGTAGTGGTCAAATAAGATCAAGTCAGGGATTTTTCACAGTACAACAAACATGTCCTCAATGTTCAGGTACAGGTGAACAAATTACTAATCCATGTGGTAGTTGTGGTGGACAAGGAAAAAAACAAGCCACAAAAAGGCTATCAGTAACAATTCCAAAAGGTGTAGATGATGGAACAAGAATTAGGTTAGCTGGAAAAGGTGAAGCTGGTTCTAGAGGTGCATCGAGCGGGGATTTGTATCTTTTTATTAATGTTTATTCGCACGATTTATTTAAAAGAAGCGAGGAAAATTTATTTTTCGAATGCCCAATATCTATTGCAGATGCAGCACTCGGGGCATCTATAGAGATACCTACTATTGACGGAGGAAAAGCAAAAATCAAGATTCCCTCTGGAACTCAAAGCGGTAAACAATTTCGTTTAAAGGGTAAAGGCATGCCGTTAATGAGAAATGGTGGAGTTGGAGACTTATATGTACAAGTAAATACTGAAGTCCCTATTAATCTAAATAAAGAACAAAAAGAACTTCTTGAGAAATTTAGAGAAATAGAAAATGAGAAATCTAACCCTAGTATTAAAAAGTTTTTTCAAAAAGCAAAAAACTTTTGGAAAAATTAAATTAAAGTGGATCTTATAAGTCTTGAGGTAATTGTACCAATAATAGCCTTAATAGGGGTACTGGTTCTAGTTTTGCCTGGTTTTATTCAAACTAATTATAACTTGAAGATCTTAATTAAGAATTTCTCAATATGGGTTATAGTAATAGCAATAATATTAATATTTATATATTTAATATTGTAAATATTTTCTAATTATTTTCTGAGCAGATATCTTTGATAACCGGAACATTTGAGCAGTCACCACATTTAGTTACTTGAACTAAACAACCACTATCAAGCAATTTCACATCAACAACTCTATCACATTTAGAGCATACTGATGAAATTATTAATCCGCATTTTTTACAACTAAATTTTTGTGTTTGCATAAACTGATGATAGGAAATAAAAAAAATTATTCAAGAAATAATGTATAATATTGATTATCATTAGCACAAAAAAACCAATTAAAAACATCTCTTTAAAAAAATCTTTATGAATGATAATCATTATCAATAAAATCTTTATATGAAAATAAATTTGACTATTACAGGCTGCATGGGGAGGATGGGGCAACAACTTATTAAGTCCTCAAATAAAAATAAAAACTTCAAGATAGTTTCACTCACTGAAAACTTTAAAATTAATAAAAAAATAAATAATATTTTACCTGAATTTAATAATGTTAATTCTTTCAAAAAAACTGGTGTCATCATAGATTTTACAGTTCCTAAATGTACTCTAGAAGTGCTTAAAGTTGCCTCTAAACTAAAAAAAAGGGTTGTGATTGGTACCACTGGTTTTACAAAAAATCAGGAAAATTTAATAAAAAAATATTCTAAAAAAATTCCAATACTAAAAGCTGGGAATATGAGCTTAGGGATTAATTTATTGATGTATTTAACAGAAATAACCTCCAAATCTCTTGGAAATAGTTTCTTAAGTAAAGTTTTTGAGATTCATCATAAACACAAAAAAGACCATCCGTCTGGCACGGCTTTAATGCTTGGAAAAGGAATAGCTATTGGAAAAAATAAAGATCTAAATAGATTGATTGGAAAAAAATATCTAAATAAAAAATCTTTTCCTTATGGAAAAAAAATAAATTTTAATTCTATAAGAAGAGGTGAGGTAGTTGGCGAACATGAAGTTAAATTTTCTAGTGGTAAAGAAGTTATAACTTTAAACCATGAGGCATTTGACAGAGCTTTATACTCTGAAGGCGCTTTAACTGCTGCAAAGTGGTTGATAAATAAAAAACCGGGTCTTTATTCAATGAGAGACGTATTGAACTTTAAATGAGTTCAAAAAATGCTGATAAAATTAAAAGAGCTAAAATAATATTAAAAATACTTAACAAGACTTATCCACGCATAAAAGTTCCTCTTGAAAGTAGAAATGTGTTTACTTTATTAATTTCTGTTCTTTTATCTGCTCAATGCACAGACGTAAATGTTAATAACGTAACAAAAGATATTTATCCGAAGTATTTTAAGCCAATTCACTTTGTAAGACTTGGGAGAAAAAAAATTGAAAGGTTAATAAGAAGAATAGGTATATTTAGAATTAAAGCCAAAAGTATTTATTATTTGTCTAAAACTTTAATAGAAAAATATAATAGCAAGGTCCCAAGCACCTTCGAACAATTAGA
The DNA here is from genome assembly GCA_902585415.1 of uncultured Pelagibacteraceae bacterium. GTDB lineage: Bacteria > Pseudomonadota > Alphaproteobacteria > Pelagibacterales > Pelagibacteraceae > Pelagibacter. The sequence goes on along the minus strand of CACIDN010000002.1, from coordinate 65,287 downwards.
GGAACTTCCAGGCGTTGGTCATAAAACCGCAAGTGTAGTAATGTCTCAAGGATTTGGTTACCCTGCTTTTCCAGTAGACACTCATATTCATAGGCTTGCTCAAAGGTGGGGTTTAACAAATGGTAAAAATGTTGTGCAAACTGAGGAAGATTTAAAGAGTTTATTTCCAAAAAAATATTGGAACAAACTTCATTTGCAGATTATTTTTTATGGTCGAGAATATTGTAAAGCTCGTGATTGTTACGGTATTTCTTGTAAAATTTGCACGAGTTGTTATCCTAACAGAAAAAAACCAATTAAAACTAAAAAGGCTTAGCATGAAAATATTAGGTATAGGCAACGCAATTGTAGATGTAATTTGCAAAGTTGAAAATGATTTTATTCAAAGAAATGGTCTTACTAAAAGTACGATGAAACTTGTTTTTGATGAAAAAGAATTTAAACAATTATTAATTAATTTAAAAATCGAAAAAACTGTTTCTGGTGGGTCTGTTGCAAATACAATAGTTGGTCTTTCTCAGCTTAAAAACAAGGTTGGTTTTATTGGCAAAGTGAGCGATGATGAATTGGGTGGTAAATATGAAGATGGACTTAAAAATGAAAATGTTAAATATTTCTATTCAAAAAAAAAGGAAGAATTACCAACAGGAACTTGTTTAATTTTAGTGACACCAGACTCAGAAAGGACAATGTGTACTTTTCTTGGAACAGCAGGAAAAATTAATGAAAATGATGTTGACACAAACGCAATTAAACAAAGTGAAATTATTCTCTTAGAAGGATATTTATGGGATGAAGGAGATCCTAAAAAAGCTTTCGATAAAGCAATAACTAATGCAAACAAAGTTGCGATGTCTTTATCAGATCAATTTTGTGTTGATAGACATAAGTCTCATTTCTTAAATCTAGTTAAAAATAAATTAGATATAACATTTGCTAATGAGCAAGAAATTATGTCTTTAATTGATGCTAAGAACTTTAACGAGGTAATTAATTTTGGAAAAGGTCTTAAAAAATTGCTGGTTATAACAAGAGGTGAAAAAGGTTCAATCTCAATTAGTGGTGATAATGTTACAGAGTGCGGTATTCAAAAGAATCTTAAAATTGTTGATCTAACTGGCGCTGGAGATTTATTCGCTGCAGGATTTTTGCACGGTCACGTAAATGGTCTATCTCAAAAAGAATGCTTGGAAAAAGGCACTGAAATGTCCTCTAAAGTTATTCAACAAATTGGTGCAAGAATTTAACTATTAGTCTTAATGATTGATTTTGCTGTAATAGGTTCAGGAATATCAGGTGCTACTATATCTAATAAATTAAACAAGAAATATTCTGTTAAAGTTTTTGAAAAAGCCAAAGGAGTTGGTGGGAGAAGCTCTTTTAAAAGATTTAAAGGCAAGATAGGTTTTGATCATGGTCTTCAATATCTATCTCCAAGATCAAGAAAGTTTAAAACTTTTACTAATAAACTTATTAGAAAAAGAATTATAAAACTTTGGAAGGGCAATCATGAATTTTTAAATGAAAGGGTAAAAAGAGACAAAAAACATGTCAAATTAATAGGATTAAGAGGCAACAACGATATTAGTAAACATTTATTAAAAACAATAAATTGTAAATTTCAATCAGAATTATCAAAGATACAAAGACAAAAAAATTGTTGGTTTCTCAAATTTAAAGATAATACTAATACTTATGCAAAAAACTTGATTATTACAGCTCCATTTCCACAAGTAAAAAAGTTAGCATCTAGTTTCGTAAAAACAAAACTATTTAGAAATAAAGTGAAAATGAATTCAAGTCTGACTGTGCTATTGATGACCAATAAAACTGGCAGCAATGTCAGTAGTTTTTTTACTAATGATGATATTTTAGGCTGGGTTTCAAATGAAAATTCAAAGAAAAGATTTAAGTATAATAAAGATTTATGGGTCCTGCAAAGCACTTATGACTATGGAAAAAAACATACTGATAATTATAGAAATAAAAAAAAGTTTTATACAAACGTCTTGATTAATAAGTTTAAAAAGTTGACTAAAGTAAAAATAAAAAAAATATATTTCACACATATTCACGGTTGGAAATATTCATCAAATTCAAAACCTTTAAAAACATTAAGTCATTGGGACAAAAAAATAGGCTTAGGAATTTGTGCTGATTGGTTTGGAGGACCAAGGTTAGAGAACGGATGGTTGAGTGCAAATGATCTATATAATAAAATTAAGTAATTATGTCTAAAAGATATAGCGGAAAATCGTTTAAAGATTCTAGTGTAATGAAGAAACCCAAGCTATCTATGAAAGAAAAAAGAAAAATTAAAAGAGAAAAAAAGAAAAATAAAAATTGAAAAAAATTTAACGAAAAATGCGCAACTACAATGTCAAGAATAAATTTAACTAAAAAGTTTAAAGAAATGTTAGTTTATGTTGGGGCGTTCTGTTGCCAGGTGCCCCAAACTCCAAAAAAATTATCCTTTAAACATTTCTAATGCTTTATTAAGAAGATCTACTGATTTATTGTGTTCACCACTGTCGTGAGCCTTCATTCCAGCATCTCTTAATTCTTGAGCTTCTGCAATTTTTGCATCAAGGTTTTTTGCCATCATTGGGCATGAACCTGCAAATACAGAACTAGAAAATAATACAAAAGATAAAATTAACACTAACTTTTTCATAAATATCCTTTTGTTTATTTAGATATGGTTATTTATTTATAATTTTTAAGCAACAGAGTGTCACACTGATTAAGCTATAAAACCAAAGGTAATAAATATATACAGTATCCATGTTTATAGCAATGAATAGATTTAAGATTGTTCTTGGCAAAGAAAAGGACTTTGAAAATGTTTGGATAAATAGAGACACTCATTTAAAAGGCGTTCCAGGCTTTAAAGAATTTCATTTAGTTAAGGGAAATACTAACGAAGAATTTTCCTTGTATGCATCACATAGTATATGGAATTCAAAAGAGGACTTTATTAATTGGACTAAATCAGAAGCCTTTAGGTTAGCTCATAAGAATGCTGGTCAGCATCAAGATCTTTATTTAGGCGCACCTAATTTTGAGGGATTTGAAGTTGTTTTATAATGATTGAACAAAGCATTACATATTTAACTGCAATACTTTTAGGAATTATGCTTTTTTTTTCATTTGTAGTTGCACCATCTACATTTAAACTTTTGAATGAAGAATATGCGAGAAAATTTATTAGAGGCATATTTCCCTTATATTACTTACTTAATCTCAGTATCAGCCTAGTTGTTGTTTTATTGGTTGTTTACTTGAATAATTTTAGTCTTAAGTTTTACTTAATGTTGTCTATTTGTATTTTATTTTTTATTTCTAATTTTTTTTTAATGCCTTTAATAAATAAATTTAAAGATAACGGAGAAGAAAAAAATTTTAAAATATCGCATTTTGTGTCTGTGCTGATAAACTTGGTTCAAATGATATTTCTTATAATAATATTAATAAAATAATGAAATCTAATTTAAATAAAAGAACTTTTATGAAATTGTTTGGTATTACAATTTTTTCCTTTTTTTTAATACCACTTAAGTTTGCAAAAGCAGTTACAAAAAAAATTATAAACGAGGAACTCTCCAAAAAACAGAAAGAAATAATGTTAAATGAAGGAACAGAAAGGCCATTTACAAGTGATCTTTTAAACGAAAAAAGAGAGGGTTTTTATCATTGTGCAAATTGTGGAGCAAAACTGTTTGCATCCACTGCTAAATTTGATAGTGGCACTGGTTGGCCATCTTTTACTGAAGCTTTGCCAGGTGCATTTAAAACTAAAATTGATTACTCATTTGGAATGAAAAGAATTGAGTATCATTGTGCAAATTGCGGTGTTCATCACGGACACGTTTTTGCAGATGGTCCGAGTGAAACTGGAAAAAGATTTTGTAACAATGGTCTTTGCTTAATATTTAAACCGTCAAGTAGTAATTAATCTATTCTTTTTTCTTCTAAAACTACCTTTTCCTTTTTTAGGTTTGATTATTCTAGGTTTGTATTTTTTTGTAAATAGCTCTTTTTTCAGAGGATTTTTTTTACTCATTAATTATGTATCCATTTTTTTTACTTTGAATAAAATTATTATCATTAAATACGTCCTTTATTTTTTTTCTTAACCTATAAATATGTGTCTCAACTGTATGAGTTTCTAAATCTCCTCCATATCTCCAAACTTTTTTTTGTAAAACATCTACTTTTGCAGGTTTTTTTTCATTTTTAAGAAAAACAATTATGTCTATTTCTCTTTCAGTTAATATTAATTCACAATCTTTTTTTTTTAATACCCTGGAATTAATATTTAAAGTGTAATTGTTAATACTTACGTTTGATTGCGCTAAATAGTTTTGCTGAATTAATTTAGTATTTATCTGATCCATTAAATCCACAATTTTAATTGGGACTTTCGTAATACAATTAATTCTGTTTACATCAGTTATATTTTTAATTTGAGAAAAATCACTTTGTTTAACTATAATTACTGAATTTTCTAAAATTTTTTTTTCTTTTTCAATGGTTTCAATTAGATCACTTTTTTTTACAAAATTATTGGTTTCGTAATTATAATAATCTTTAATTTCATTAATAATTTTGTCTAATTCTGGTATATTAAATATATGCAATTTTTGAGAGAGCATAGAATTATATTATGATAATAATTTTAAAAAATAAAGAATACTTATTTTTGGATGAGTTCAAGTTTAAATGCTGTATCGGTAAAAATGGTTTAAAATCTAAAAAAAAAGAAGGTGATAAATGCACTCCTAAAGGGGTATTCGAAATTGGAAAAGTTTACTATAGGTCTGATAGAATTGATAAACCCGACACCAAATTGACATTAAAAAAAATCACCAAAAATATGGGGTGGTGTGATGATCCTAGTAATAAAAATTATAACAAAGAAATTATTCTAAAAAAAAAAAATAAAGGAGAAAAACTTTTTAGACAAGATGAAATTTACGATATTTTAGTTGTTATAAAATATAATATAAAAAAAATTATACCATTTAAAGGGAGTGCGATTTTCATTCACTTAACTAAAAATTATCATCCTACTAAAGGATGTATAGCTTTAAAAAAAAATGACATGTTAATATTACTCAAATTGATAAAACCAGGGGTTAAAATCAAAATTTACTAATCTCTCGCACCAAATATTTTTGAACCAATTCTTATAAATGTAGAACCTTGTTTTATGGCTTCTAAATAGTCATTAGACATGCCCATACTAATGTCTTTTAATTTTAAATTTTCAGATAATTCCCTCATTTTTATAAAATAAGGTTTGGGATCTTTATCAAATGGGGGAATGCTCATTAACCCAATTATATTCAATTTTAAATCCTCAACGCATTTTTTATAAAAAGTATCTAAGTTGTCGATATCAATTCCACCCTTTTGTATTTCATCTCCTATATTAACCTGTATAAATATTTTAGGTTTAAAACTTTTCTTGAGTTGCTGTTCGGAAATCTTGCTTGCAAGTTTAAGACTATCTAGAGAATGAATGTAATCAAACAAAGGTAATGCAAACTTTACTTTATTAGTTTGTAGTTTGCCTAAAAGATGTAGCTTAATTTTTGGAAAATCTTGCTTTATACTTGTCCATTTTTCAACAGCTTCTTGAACTTTATTTTCACCAAAATCATTATGTCCCTCATTAATTACTGGTAAAATGTGATTGATTGGAAAAGTTTTAGAAACTGCTACCAATTTAACACTTTTATTGTCTATAATTTCTTGTCTTATTAGATTAAAATTTTTTAATACGTTTTCCATATGTATAATTCTATTTACTATTATATTAACAAATTTAACAGAGATGAAATCAGTAAATTAAACAGGTTTATTTCAATAATTTTTCGAGATTATTCAAATAAATTAAATGAGAAAGAATTGAAAACTATGGTTAGATTTTGCAAAAAACAAAGAAGAAAAGTTTACATTTCTAACAACTTAAAATTTGCACTAAAGTTTAATTTTGACGGTATTTATATACCTTCTTTTAACAAATATCTAAAATATAGAAACATTTATAAGAAAAAATTTGAGATAATAGGGTCTGCCCATAACACGATAGAAATTAAAAATAAAGAAGCTCAAGGTTGTGCTAAAATTTTTTTATGTCCAATATTCAAAACGAAAAAGAACAAAAGTTTTTTAGGAGTTACAAAGTTCAATTTGATTAAATTAAATACAAAAAAAGAAGTTATCTCTCTTGGTGGAATAAATGAAAATAATATAAAAAAAATTAATCTTTGTTCTGTTAAAGGTGTAGCTGGTGTATCATGGATAAAAAAAAACGGCCCAAGTATAAATACTGGGCCGTTTTTAAAATAAAATACTAAATTAATTAGAACGCAAGTCCTAATGCAATTTCAGTTTCTTTTCCTTTATCTGATGTCGCATTGAAAGCACCATTTGTTGCTTCCATTTGGTAAGCTTTAATCGACATACCGCCCATAGAATATGCAATCTGAATTGCTTCAATGTCTGAAGTTACATCAGCTGTTTCAGTTCCGCTTTTATTCATAGACTGTGCATCGTAAACATCTTCTGAGTCTGTGTATGAAATTGAGAAATTTTCATTTACGTTAAACGCAATTGACATTTGTGTATTCTCAAAAATACCACCAGATGTTCTGTAAGTCTTATCAGCATTTGTTGCTACGCTATCAGTCTCTGATACACCAGAGTCAAGATATGTCTCTGAATAACCAATCGATACTGGACCGAATGAATATTTCGCATACCAAGCACCGTTGAACTCATCTCTTACTGCATCATCAGTTGCAACAGCTGTGTTGACACGTTCTCTTTCAGCGCCGTAAACACCTGCTTTAAAGCCTCCGCCAGATACAGTTACACCAAGCTCTTGAGCAGAGCCTACTGTTGATGAGTGAGCTGGGTTTCCCCCGTCTCCTATTCTTTTCTCTGCGTCATCTGCTTGTGGTGAGTATGCTGCATCGAATGATATTGATGCTCCACCTAAATCAAATGTTGGTGATGTATATGCGATAACGTTGTTATCCATAAAGTCACCAATTTTGTTAGCACTAGCAGTTGTAGTGTGATGTGCGTCAGATACTTGCTCGTATACTTGAGGTACTTCCTCATCATACTTACCTGAACCTGATCCAAAACTGTGACCAACTGTAAATGTACCAAATGATGGTGTTGATATTGTAATGTAAGAAGATGTTAAACCGTCGTTACCGTCATTAGTTGCTGTATTAACACTAAATGTTACACCATTATCTAACTCTCCTCCACCAGAAAAGGCAACGTCCATGTCTGAACCTATACCTTTAGATGAGTTTCCGCTTACTACACTACCTGATTTATAAGTTAGGTTAGCGCCAGCACTTACGCTCATCTCTCCAGCTTGAGCCGAAACAGCAACTAGCGAACCTGCTAAAGCTGTAAGCCCTATTTTTTTAAAATTATTCATAATTACTCCTTTGTTTATATTCATATGAATATGGATTTTTTAACAAATTACGGTCTTTTAAGTGTAATAATTGCATAAAATTACCTATTATTTGCATATATGTGATAAAAAAGTCACAATAAAATCGCTGGATTTTGTGGGATTTTGCTTTATTTCATGAAATTATAACAAAAAGATCAATATGATTAAAAATAAATTAACTTTTGTACTTATATCTTTAATAATTGTCTCAATACTAAGCTCATGTGGAATTTATAGAAGAGCAGACGTAAAAGACGTTCCAGTAAACGTTGAGGAACGAGCTAAAAGGAATGTTCAGGAAGGTAGAGGTATAAGATTTGGTGGTCCAAAGAAAGGTGGAGATTTTGATTTTGCCTCTTCGAATAATTTGTGGAGAGCTTCGGTAGAAATATTAGATTTTGTTCCTTTAACAAATGCAAGTTACTCAGGCGGTATCATAATAACCGATTGGTTTTCTGCAGAAAATAACTCCGAAGATACTTCGAGAGATCTTAAGATCACTCTCAGATTTTTAACAAATGAAATAAGGGCCGATGCTGTTGATGTAACAATTTTTGAAAAAATTTGTAGTAATGGTAAATGTGACACTAATAAGGTTGAGTCTAAATTAGAAACAGAAATTAAACTTGCTATTTTAAAAAAAGCAGTTCTACTAGAAAAACAGTCAGAGCAAAAATATTTTGAAACAATAGGTAAAAAAAAGGGCAAGACAATAGACGCAGGGAAAAAAAAGTAATTTGATTTTAAAAAAAGTTTTGTGGAAAGATATAATTTTAAAGTTGTTGAGGAAAAATGGCAAAAGTATTGGCTAAAACAAAAATCTTTTAAAACAGAATTAAATAAGAACAAAAAAAAATTCTATTGTCTAGAAATGTTTCCATACCCATCGGGAAAAATCCACATGGGGCATGTCAGAAACTATACTATTGGTGATGTTCTAGCTAGGTTCAAAAAACTCCAGAACTTTAATGTACTACATCCAATGGGCTGGGACTCCTTTGGTATGCCAGCAGAAAATGCCGCAAAAGAAAATAACTTAGATCCAAAAAAATGGACTGAAAAAAATATTGCTGTGATGAAATCCCAATTAAAAAGATTAGGCTTGTCTATTGATTGGGACCGGGAAATTTCAACTTGCTCTCCAGATTATTATAAACACCAACAACTATTCTTTTTAGAGCTTTATAAAAAAGGATTAATATACAAAAAAGAAAACTATGTTAATTGGGATCCAGTTGAGCAAACTGTTTTAGCAAACGAACAAGTCATAGATGGTAAGGGATGGAGATCAGGTGTACAAGTGGAGAGAAAAAAACTTAGCCAGTGGTTTTTCAGAATTTCAAGATTTTCAAATGAATTACTTAGTGGTTTAGATCAATTGAATAATTGGCCAAATAAAGTTAAAGTTATGCAAAAAAACTGGATTGGAAAATCCTATGGTTGTGAGATAAACTTTAAAATTGAAGGTGACTTATCAATCGATAATTTAAAGTGTTTTACAACTAGACCGGATACCCTTTACGGTATGTCATTTTTAGCTCTTTCAGTAGATCACCCTATATCAAAATTTTACGAGCAAGATATAAATTTTAAAAAATTTAGAGAAAACTGTTCTAAAACGGGCACAACTGAGGAGTCTATTGCTCAAGCTGAAAAAATTGGTTTTAAGACAAAATTACAAGCGATTAATCCTTTTGATAAAAATATTAAAGTTCCAGTATATTTTGCTAATTTTGTTCTAATGGATTATGGATTTGGAGCAGTATTTGGTTGCCCTGGTCATGATCAAAGAGATTTTGATTTTGCAAAAAAATATAATTTAAAAATAAAAACTGTCGTTAAGCCTTTAAAAGAAACAGATAATTTTGAGGTTAAAGAAGAAGCTTATGTTGGAGATGGGTTAATTATAAATTCTTCTTTTTTGAATGGTTTGAAAACACCTGGTGACGCTATCTCTAAGGCGATCGAAAAAATTGAAAAAGAGAAACTTGGTAAAAGACAAATCAATTTCAGGCTCAAAGACTGGGGTATATCAAGACAAAGATATTGGGGATGTCCGATCCCTATCGCATATGACGAGAAAGGTAATATTATTGAAGTTCCAAAAGAACAACTGCCAATTAGATTGCCAGAAAATATTAACTTAAACACTAAGGGTAATCCCCTAGATCATCAAACGGATTGGAAAAAAATATCTATCAAGGGTAAAGAATACAATTTAGAGACGGATACCTTGGACACGTTTGTCGATTCTTCTTGGTATTATCTTCGTTTCTGCTCTCCATCTAATACAGAATATGGTTACAATTTTAATGAAATAGAATATTGGATGCCCGTAGATCAATACATCGGTGGTGTTGAACATGCGATACTTCATTTATTATACTCTAGATTTTTTATGATGGCTTTGGGGCATCAAAACAAAAACTTTATTTCTAATGAACCGTTTGAGGGTTTGTTTACACAAGGTATGGTTTGTCATGAAACATATAAGGATTCTAAAAATAATTGGCTAAGTCCAAGTGAAGTTTTTTCCGATGATGGCAAAAATTTTTTTAATATTAAAAATAAGACAGAGAGAGTTACAGTTGGATCATCGGAGTCAATGTCCAAATCAAAAAAGAATGTTGTTGATCCAGAATATATAATTAATAACTATGGAGCTGACGCCGTAAGATTATTTATTCTATCAGATAGCCCACCAGAAAAAGATATACAATGGTCAGAACAAGGAATGGTAGCATCTTATAAGTTTATTCAAAAATTTTGGTTACTTCATCAAAAGATATTAGACAAAATTAAACATAATAATAAAATATCAGATGGCGATGATCTAATTATTTATACAAACAGATTAATACAAAAAATTTCATTCAATTTAGAAAAATTTAATTACAACGTCATTATAGCAAATATTTATGAAACATATAATTTTTTAAATAAAGAAATTGATAAAAATTATTCTGCCGAAACATTAAAAGAAAATTACATAAAAATTTTAACTTTAATAATGCCTGTGATACCACATATTGTAATGGAGGCTATGTCAGAGATAGACAAAAGTATAAAATTAAGTTGGCCAATTGCAGATCCAAAATATTTAAAAGACAAATTTATAAATGTCGTAATTCAGATAAATGGTAAAAAGAAATCTCTCATGAAAATGGAGAAAGATTTAGGTGATGATGTTGTATTACAAAATGTAAAAAAAGATAAAAAGATCAGTAATATTTTAGATGATAAAAAAATTTTAAAACATATAATTGTTAAAAACAAACTTATAAATTTTATAATAAAATGAGAGTTACAGTATTAATTATTATTTTTTTAATATTAAACAGTTGTGGTTTTACACCAATTTATTCTTCAAAGGGTAGCAATTATAAATTAATCAGTCTGGATAAAGACAATAATAATAGACTTACAAATTATTTGGAAAATAGTATAAGAGCAATCTCTAATGAAAATGCACCAAAAAGTTTGAAAATCAATTTAGTTTTAAAGGAAAATATTTCTGTAATACTTAAAGATACAAAGGGAAATCCTTCAAAAAACAGATTAACCATTATAGTTGTCCTTATTATAAATGACGTCAATGATCAATTAATTTCCGAAAAAAAATTCACTGAGAGTTTTGAATATAATGTTCAAGATAACAAATTCAATATGAGACAATATGAAAAGACAATAGGCTTTAATTTAACTGATAAAATATCCCAAAAAATACAAGCATTTTTGATAAATATCTGATGATAATAAAATCTTTTGAATTAAAAAAAGTTAGTTTAGATAATAAAATTTTTTTAATTTATGGCGAAAATGATGGTTTAAAAAAAGAAATAAGAACTGAAATTGTAAAACAATTTCAAGGGAAAGAAATAAATTACGACGAAAATGAAATCACTAAAGACTTTGAGGGATTTACAAATTTAATAAAAAATCATTCATTGTTTGATGATAAAAAAATTATTACAATTAATAGATGTACTGAAAGAATATCAGAAATTATTTTTGAAATAATTGACCATATAATAGATGATGTGATTATTATTGATACTGGGATTTTAGAGAAAAAATCAAAACTAAGAAATTTTTTTGAAAAATCAAAGGAATTTGTAATAATTCCAACTTATAAAGACGAATACCAATCGTTAATAAAAATTGCTAGAGATTTTTTTTTAAAAAATAAGATTAACATATCTCAAGAAACTATAAATTTATTGGTAAGTAGATGTAATGGAGACAGGGGTTACCTAAAATTAGAATTAAATAAAATTTCTAATTATATAGTTGATAAAAAAAGTATATCTTTAAAAGAGATATATACACTAACAAATTTATCTGAAAATTTCACAGCGACAGAATTGGTTGACTCATCTTTAGCAAAAAATTCACAGAAAACTTGTAGTATTTTAAATGAATCTAATTATTCACAGGAAGATGCTTTTTTAATTTTAAGAATTTTTCTACAAAAATCTAAAAGAATTTTATCTATATTACATAAAATAAATAATGGTGAAAATATCGATAGTGCGATTCAGGAACACAAACCGCCAATATTTTGGAAAGACAAACCAATAATTAAGAAACAAATTCAAGTATGGAAGTACGATAAAATACAAGAAATAATATCTAAAATAAACTCTTTAGAGATAATGATTAAAAAAAACAATTCATTAAGTGTAATTTTATTAAAAGACTTTATATATGAAATAATCAATATAAAACCTAATAATTCTTTTTAATTGTCTCAATAATTCTGCTTAATTGATCTAAGTCTTTATAATTAAATGAAATAGATCCTTTATTCATTTTTGTATTTTTAATAATTACTTCTATCCCCAACTTATCCATTAAATTTAACTCTAATTGCCTAATATTAGGGTCTTTATTCCGAGAAAGTTTCTTGCTAGGTGTTTTGTAAACTCTTACTAAATTTTCGGTTTGTCTTACTGACAATTTTTTTGAGATAATCTTTTTTGATACTGATAAACAGTTTTCTAAGCCAACTAAAATTTTAGCATGACCAGGGGATAACTTACTTTCTTTTAAAAACTCAATAACTTGGTCTGGAAGACTTAATAATCTTAATGAGTTGGTGATATGACTTCTGCTCTTCCCAATAAATTTGGCAACTTGTTCCTGGTCATATGAAAATTCATCAATCAGTCTCTTATATCCCTCAGCCTCCTCGATAGCATTTAAGTCATGTCTTTGTACATTTTCAACAATTCCAAATTCTAATGCCTTTTTATCATCGACATCTATAACTACAATTGGAACTTCATGTAAACCTGCTTTTTGAGCTGCAAGCCATCTTCTCTCTCCTGCTATTATTTCATATTTACTATCACTATCTGAATTTCTTACTATTATTGGCTGAATAATACCTCTAGATTTAATAGAGTCTGTTAATTCATCTAACCTTGCCTCATCAAATTTTTTTCTTGGTTGGTATTTATTTCTTTTTAATTCACTTATGTTAGCTTTTGTGTTTGAGGAGATTTTTCCTTCTCCTATTAAAGAAGACAATCCTCTGCCCAAACCTTTTTTGCTTTTAAAACTAATCATGCTGCTGTTACAAAACTCTCTTCTTGTGCCAAAAATTCCTCCATAAAATTTAGATATGACTTACTACCAGGACAAGTTTTGTCATAAAATATTACTGGCATTCCATGCGAAGGGGCCTCTGACAATCTTACATTCCTAGGCACAACATTTTTATAAACCTTCTCCTTAAAATAATTTCTTGCTTCTGCCTCAACCTCTCCTGAAAGCTTATTTCTTTTGTCATACATCGTGAGAAGTATCCCTCTTATCGATAGGTCAGGATTTAAACCTGCTTTGATCCTGTCAATAGTTTTGATCAATTGTGTTATGCCCTCTAAAGCGAAAAATTCTGTTTGTAGTGGTACCAAAAGAGAATGTGAGGCCACTAGTGCCATTACGGTCAATAAGCTAAGGGACGGTGGGCAGTCTATAAGCACATAATCGTAGGAACCTCTAGAATTGTTTAAATTTGCGGTTAATTTCTCCTTCAAAATATAAGCTCTACGACCATCATCTGCTGTTTCAACTTCAAGTCCTGACAAATCTACGTTAGAAGTGACTATATCAAGATTATTATATTTTGTTTTAGAAATTGACTCTTCAATTTTTTTTGTACCACTTAACACTTGATAGATTGAATTATGTGTTTGTTCTAAATTAGATAATCCTAGACCTGTAGTGGCATTTCCTTGAGGATCTAGATCTATTATTAAGATTTTTTTTTTATTTAATGAAAGACCGGCAGCTAAATTAATTACGGTTGTTGTTTTTCCGACCCCACCCTTTTGATTTATTACTGATATTATTTTTTCTTTCATTTCTTTTTTAAATTATTGATTTTTATTATTATAGATTTATCGTCCGTCAAACTTTTTGAAACTTCATAATCAATCTTCCATGTTTTTTGGCATTTTTTTACATTTTCCTTTCCACTTTTACCTAAAAATAGTATTAGTTTGTTAAAGTGGACAAAATTTTTATCAACTAATTCTAAAATAATTTGGAGTGGTTTAAATGCTCTAGCTACTACTATGTCTGCCTCAATATATTTTTCATCGTAAACATTCTTTTGTTTCACCTCTGCATTTAGATCAAAATGTTTAACAACCCTTTTTAAGAATTTACTTTTCCTAAAACTTTTTTCATAAAGGTCGAATTTTATCATTGAACCTTTTTTCTTAAATATTATAGCTAAAACAATACCTGGAAGTCCCGATCCTGACCCCAAATCCATGCATGATTTAGCATTTTTATCAATAATATCAGCAATTTGTGCTGAATCAATTATATGTCTTTTGATAGACTCTTTCTCTGTAGACTTGCTTATTAAGTTAATTTTCTTGTTTTCATCAATTAACAACGATCTAAATTCCTCTAATACAGGAAATGTTTCACGTGAAACGTTTAATGTTTCTAATTGAGAATATTTTTTTAGATTTGATTCGATCAAGCTATATGCTTAATAGACTTTCTTTTTAGATGTGACAATAGAATAAATACAGCTGCAGGGGTAATTCCATCAATTCTTAAAGCCTGACCCATTGTTTTTGGCCTAATTTGCTTAAATTTAGACTTAACTTCATTAGAAAGCCCTGAAAAACTATCATAGTTAATATCAGATGGTATTTTAAGGCTCTCGTCTCTTTTAAAAGCTAAAATATCGGCCTTTTGTTTCTTCATATAGCCTTTATAGTGGGCGTTTATTTCAACCTGCTCCACAATTTCATTGCTATAATCACCTATTTCAGGCCAAATATCCCTGATTTTGTTAAATTTTACACCTTTTTGAGCTAAAACAGAGTTTGCTGACCTATAAACTCCATCTTTTGCAATTTTCACTCCATATTTTTCTACTTCAGACGGTGATATCATCAATTCATCCATTTGTTTATTTAAATTATGCAATTTTGTTGATTTATCCTCAAATAATTTCTTCCTCTCTGATTTAACTAGACCGAGCTTAATTCCAACAGGTGTGAGCCTTAAGTCAGCATTATCACATCTTAAGGATAATCTGTATTCAGCTCTTGAAGTGAACATCCTGTAAGGTTCAGCAACTCCTTTGGTAACTAAATCATCTATCATTACGCCAATATATGCCTGGGACCTATCTAGAACTAATGGTTCTTTACTCTTGATTGATAAAGCAGCATTTGCTCCAGCTATTAGTCCTTGAGCCGCAGCTTCTTCATAACCTGTTGTACCATTAATTTGACCAGCGAAGTAAAAATTTTTTATTTTCTTCGTTTCTAGTGTTAAAAAAAGTTCCCTTGGATCAACATAATCATATTCTATTGCGTATCCTGGCCGTAATATTTTGACATCTTCTAAACCATTGATATTATTACATATTACTTGTTGAAGGTCAGCTGGTAGTGATGTTGAAATTCCGTTGGGATAGACTGTGTTATCTTCAAGCCCTTCGGGTTCCAGAAAGATTTGATGCCTAGTCTTATCCTTAAATTTATAGATTTTATCCTCTATGGAAGGACAGTACCTTGGTCCTACTCCCTTAATGCTTCCCGAATACATTGCACTTTGTTTAATATTTTTAGAAATCAAATCATGAACCTTTTCGTTGGTGTAAGTAATTCCGCAACTAATTTGTTTATTGATATTTTTTTTTGTAAAGAAAGAGAAAAAAGATACTTCATCATCTGGATGTTGTTCTTCTAAATTTGAGTAATTAATAGTACGTCCATCTAACCTAGGTGGTGTCCCTGTTTTTAACCTTCCAATTTTAAAATTATATTTTTGTAACTGTTCACTTAAACCAATAGTAGGCTTTTCATTATATCTACCTGCAGGGGTTCTTTTATCACCAATATGTATCATTCCATTCAAAAAAGTGCCTGTTGTAAGTATTACCTTCTTAGAGTGAATTTCTTTTCCAGAAGAAGTTAATATACCGTTTATACTATTTTTATGAAATATAAAGCCAATTACAGAGTCAGAAAAAATACTTAAATTACAGTAGTTTGCGAGTTTTTCTTGCATATACTTCTTATATAGTGATCTGTCACTTTGAGTTCGAGGTCCTCTAACAGCTGGTCCTCTACTTCTGTTTAATAGCTTGAATTGAATACCAGATTTATCAGCCACATCTCCCATAACACCATCTAAGGCATCTATTTCCCTAACTAAATGACCTTTACCTAAACCTCCTATTGCTGGGTTACAAGACATCTCACCAATAGACGATTTATCATTCGTAAATAGAGCGGTATTTACCCCCAATCTTGCAGAAGCAGCTGCAGCTTCACAGCCTGCGTGACCTCCACCAATTACTATAACGTCATACTGCTTATTCTTTTCCATTATTTGAATTTATATTTGAAATCTTTTTTTACAAGACTATCTTAAATTTTATTAATTAATTGTAAAATAAGCTAATAAGATAGGTAAATAGCGGTTTATTTGCCTATGCAGAAATCATTGAAAATACTAGATAAAATCTCCTCTACATCAACTTTTCCAATAACCTTACCCAAAGTTCTTACAGCAACTCTTAAGTCCTCAGTGGCTTTATCGAATTCTTCGTTTATATTTTTATTTTTGAAATCTTGTAAAGAAATAATACAATTATTTAGATCAATCCTTTGGCGTTCTCTTGTAATAAAAACATCTGTACTTGTATATAAAGATTTTTTTAAAATAAATTTAATTTCTGATATTACTTTATCAATGTTCGTTTCTTTAAGAACAGAAATAGAAAAAGGATTATATTTTTTTAATTGCTCCGGAACTTTAAAATCGTATAGATCTGTTTTATTAACCAATAAAAGAGAGCTTTTATCGAATAAATCATTCAAAAAACCAAAGAATTCAACACTTTTTGGCTCTATTATTACTATTCTTAGGTCTGCCTCCTCTGCTTTTTTAAAAGCTAATTTTATACCTTCTTTCTCTATTGTATCTTTTGATGCCCTTATACCTGCAGTATCTGAAATTATAACTGGATATCCATCAAAGTTTAAATGAGTTTCTAAAACATCCCTAGTTGTACCAGCTATTTCGGAAACAATTGAAACATCTCTTTTCGAAAAGTAATTCATTAAACTTGATTTCCCTGAATTTGGTGGACCGACAATAGCAATTTTAAAACCAGTCCTAATTTTCTCACCAACTTTATTATCATCAAGAATTTTTTTTATTTCTATTTCTATATTTTCGACTTCATTTTTTATATTTTCAGTCACATTTTCAGGGATATCTTCTTCTGGAAAGTCAATTTTAGCTTCCATAGTCCCTAAAATTTTAATAATTTTTTTTCTAATATCTTGAAATTTTAAAAAACTTTTTCCTTTTATAATACTTTGAGCTTGGTCAATCTGAATTTGTGTTTCTGCAGCTATTAAATCCCCAATTGCTTCTGCTTTTAATAAGTTTATTTTACCGTTAACGAAGGCTATCTTAGTAAACTCTCCTGCCTCTGCCATTCTACATTTTTTTGTACTCAAAAGGTTGTTTTGTATTTCTGTAATTACACCTCTGCTTCCATGAACATGAAGTTCTGCCATATCCTCGCCTGTGTAGCTATTTGGAGCAGGAAACCATAAAATTATACCCTCATCTATTAAGCTAGAATTGTTGATATTGTTTATTTTTAGGAGCTTCGCTTTTCTAGGAGGCGGTAAATCTTTATTTGTAATTAATTTGATAATATTACCTGTTTCTGGGCCTGATATTCTAATTACAGCCACCCCTGATTGTCCTGGTGCTGAGGATAGTGCAAAAATCGTCATTACTTAAGTATATAATGCGAATTACTAAAGAACATAAATAATTTTTAGATTTAATGTGAAAATTTCCAGTTTAAGCTGGCTTGTTCATTGAGTTAAAAAATTCTGTATTAGATTTCGTTGCTTTTAACTTGGAATTTATGAACTCAATAGCATCCATTGATCCCATTGGTGCAATTATTCTTCGTAAAACATTCATCTTTTGAAGGTCATTTTTATCAAATAATAATTCTTCTCTTCTTGTGCCTGATTTGGTAATATCTATTGCGGGATAAATTCTTTTTTCTGAAATCTTTCTATCAAGTATTGTCTCGCTGTTTCCTGTTCCTTTAAATTCTTCAAAAATTACCTCGTCCATTCTGCTACCAGTATCAATAAGGGCTGTGGCTATTATGGTTAACGATCCACCTTCCTCTATATTTCTTGCAGCACCAAAAAATCTTTTTGGTCTTTGTAGAGCATTAGCGTCAACACCTCCCGTTAAAACTTTTCCAGAACTTGGCACAACTGCATTATACGCTCTACCTAACCGAGTGATAGAATCTAATAAAATAATTACATCCTTTTTATGTTCCGTAAGCCTTTTAGCTTTTTCAATTACCATTTCTGCTACGGCAACGTGTCTTTGGGCCGGTTCATCAAAAGTTGAGCTTATGACCTCGCCTTTAACTGTTCTTTGCATGTCTGTAACCTCCTCAGGCCTTTCATCGATCAGTAATACCATTAAAGAGCACTCAGGATGATTTGCAGTTATTGAATTTGCAATACTTTGAAGTATCATAGTTTTGCCTGCCTTTGGAGGTGAGATGATCAGTGATCTCTGGCCTTTTCCAATGGGGCTTACTAGATCAATTAGTCTTGAAGTGAGGTCTGGTTTTTTTTCTGTTTTGTTATTTTCTACTTCCATAACTAGTTGGTTGTTGGGATAAAGCGGTGTTAAGTTGTCGAAAGCAATTTTATGTCTAGATTTGATTGGATCTTCATTGTTTATTTTACTAACTTGTAGTAATGCAAAATATCTCTCCCCCTCTCTAGGGGCTCTTACAGGACCTTCAACAGTATCTCCGGTTCTAAGGCCAAATTTTCTTATTTGGCTTGGACTAACATATATATCATCAGCTCCTGGTAAATAATTAGACTCAAGGGCTCTTAGGAAGCCAAAACCATCTTGTAATAATTGCAAAACTCCCATGCCAGTAATCTCTTCATTTTTTTCAGCTAATTTTTTGAGTATAGCAAACAAAATTTCCTGTTTTCTTAAAGTACTCGCGTTTTCAATACCAAGCTCTTCCGCTTGAGTAATTAATTGTGCGGGGGAGTTTTTTTTGAGTTCTTCTATTTTCATGTTGTGGGATTATTTAAGGATAATTATAATATAAACATTATAGAAAATTTTTCAACCCTAGATAGGCTTTAAAATGGCTAAAAAAATAATCAATATTAATAAAATAGTCGGGATTTCATTAATAATTCTGAAAAATCTAGGAGTGTTTTTATTTATATCTTGATTAAAAGCACTCAAACAATAACCTAGATAAAAATGGTAACCTGTTAAAAAAATCACAGCTATAATTTTTATTTTAAACCATTTGGCTCCAAGTAGTTCTGGCCCTTGAAAATGTATTATACTTAAACCAAAAATCCAAGATAGCAACATGGCTGGGTACATAATGAAAAAATATAGCCTTCTTTCCATAGTTTTGAAGACATTAGATATATCTTTATTAGTATTATTTTCTGAGTGATATACAAAGATCCTTGGTAAATATAGAAGACCAGCCATCCAAGAAATAACTGCTATTAAATGTAATGACTTTAGAATTAAGTAAGCACTCATTTTTTAACAAGGTAAGAGTTAACTAGGTTTTTAAGTAAATTAATATGGTCTTCATTGTCATTTAAACAAGGTATTAAATCGAATTTTGAACCACCTGCATCCAAGAATGCCTCTTTGCCCTGAATTGCTATTTCTTCTAATGTTTCTACGCAATCTGATGCAAAACCAGGGCAAATAACTAAAATATTTTTTTTTCCTTTTTTTGGAAATTCTTCTAAGGTTTTATCAGTATAGGGGGTTAGCCATTCTTGTGGGCCAAATCTTGACTGAAACGTTGTTATGATTTCAATTTTTTTAAATTTTTCCCTTATAAGTCTTGTTGTCTTCATGCAATAACAATGATATGGATCTCCCTTTTCAAAATACTTCCTAGGTATCCCATGATATGACGCAACAATTAGATCTGGTTTCCAATTAATCTTAGAAATTTTTTTTTTGATAGAATTTACAATTGCATTTATATATAAGGGGTTTTCCTCATAATGTGATACTATTTGCAGACTTGGTTGCCATCTTAATTTCATTAAAGATCTAAACACCTCATCACAGACTGTTGCTGTTGTTGGAGATGCGTATTGTGGGTACAACGGAAGTATTATCAGATTTTCACATCCTTTGTTTTTAAGTTCTTTTATCTTGCTATTTATACTGGGTGATCCATATCTCATTGCAAAGTCTACTATTAAGTTTTTATTTTTTAACTTTTTCGATAACTTCTTTGCCTGCATTAGAGTATAATATCTTAAAGGTGACATGTTTTTGTCTTTCATCCAGATTTCTTTATAAGCTTTTGCAGTCTTAGAAGGTCTAAAAGTTAATATAAAAAGGTTTAAAATTATCTGCCAAACAAAAGCGTTTACCTCGATAACTCTTTTATCTGACAAAAATTGTTTTAAGTATCTCCTAATATCCAACCAGCCAGTACTATCGGGTGTACCAAGGTTTATTAATAAAATACCTGTTCTTCCATAGTTTACTTTTGGGTGTTTTTCTTTCATTTATAATTTTTAACCAATTCAACCAAATATTCTACCATATTTGGATCAGTGTTGGGCAATACACCATGACCAAGATTAAAAATGTATTGTTTGTTTTTAAATACATCTAAATATTTTTTAACATTATTCTTCAATTCACTTTTAGAGCCCAGTAAAAAATTTGGATTAAGTCCTCCCTGAATAGTTATATCAATGCTTTTTGCAATCTGCTCAGGGTTTACATCATAGTCTATACTTATTACTTCTGGACTCACTATATCTACGTATTTTTTATAATCACTGATACCCTTTGGGAAACAAATAACAGGGGTGTTTTTTGATTTTACGAAATTTACTAAATTTTTAGTGGGCTCCAATACATATTTTTCATAATCTCTTCCATTTGACAAGCCAGCCCAACTGTCAAAAATCTGGATAATTGTCGCTCCACTTTTAATCTGATTTTCGATATGCAATTTAAGGAATTTTTCAATAATTTTTAAGAGATTATTTATTAGTTTATTGTCTCTAAAAATATTTTTTAAACATTTTTTTTTAGGTGACTTTTTGTTTAACATATAAACCAGTATTGTCCAGGGCGCACCCACAAAACCTATTAAGTCCTTATTTTTTAACTCCCTACTCAGTTTTGTTTTTTTAATAGCATTGTAAACAGGACTTAGTTTTTTTGTAAAATCATCGCCGTTTATTTTATGTATTTCATCAATATTAAGATTACCAAGTATAGGTCCAAAGTTTTTCTTAAATTTAACGTTTTGCCCTAACGCATGAGGCACTAATAGGATATCAGAGAAAATGATAGCTGCATCAAATCCAAATCTCTTTAAAGGCTGTAGTGTAATTTCAGAAGACAATCTCTCATTTAAACATAAATTTATAAAATTCAGATTTTTAGACCTAATCTTTCTAAATTCTGGTAAATACCTACCTGCCTGTCTCATTAACCAAATACAATTTGGATTAGATTTTTTATTTATACAATCTTGCAGAACAGTCATAATAATAAAATAAGTAATATATATATTATTTGTATTAGAGGTGTTAATAATGAATATTACTTTTTTTAAACACTTTTATAACATTTTTTCCACTATTAATTTGTCAAAATATAGCAGTAAAACCAATGCTATATGTACGATTGTAAACTTTATCCCAAAAAAACATATTATTTTTATAAACATGTTTAATAATGTTATTAAAATCGTCTTTTTTTGTTTTATTTAACAAATTTTGCAATGTTATTTGTAAATTAAATATAATACAAATAATTTGAACATTTATACATGAGTAATACATATGAAATTTATTTAGTCTCAGATTCGACTGGAGAGACACTTGAGAGAATATTTTTAGCAATAAAAGCTCAATTCAAAAATTTTAATTATAAAACACATTATTTTTCATTTACAAGAACGGAAAATCAAATATTAAAAATCATAGAAAATTCAACTAAAACAAAGAACTCAATTTTTCTTTATACTATTGTTGATAATAATCTTGCTTTGTTTTTATCAAGAGAATGCGGTAAAAAAAAAATACCATGCTTCGGAGTTTTAGGAGACCTAATATTAACGTTTTCAAAACTTCTTAATCAGGAAGCAAGTCACATTCCAAGTGGGCAGCACGTTATGAATGAAGATTATTATAAAAAAATCGAGGCTATCCAATTTACAATGAACCATGATGATGGAAATTCATTAGATGATATTAACAAATCAGACATAATATTATTAGGTGTAAGTAGAACCAGCAAAACACCAACATCTATCTATCTGGCAAACAAAGGTATGAAAATTTCTAACATTCCATTAATCAATGATCAATCGGTACCCGATTTCCTCAAAAAAAAACCTGATAGTAAGTGTGTGGTTGGGCTTACAGCAGAACCTGATAGATTAGTAGATTTAAGAAAAAATAGAATGCAATCTATTAAAGAAAACGAAAATAAAAGTTATATAGACTTTGAAAAAATTAAAAATGAGATAGAAAATTCGAGAAAACTTTTTCAAAAGTATAATTGGCCTACAATTGATGTAACAAGAAAATCTGTTGAAGAAACTGCTGCTTCAATATTAAAAATACACGAAATATTCAGCCAGAATGAATAAAATAATATTAGCTTCGCAAAGCGAAGTTAGAAAAAAAATATTAATAGAAAACGGAATAATATGTTTTTCTATACCGTCTGAAATAGATGAGGAAGTTATTAAAAATTCTTTGTTAAATGAAGGAACAACACCAGAAAACATATCTAAAGCCTTGGCTGAGTTGAAAGCAAACAAAATTAGCAATAAAAGACCAGAAGAATTAGTGATAGGAGCTGATAGCGTTATAGATCTTAATGGAGAGATACTTTCAAAACCTAGATCTAGAGAAGAAGCACTTAGTATTTTAAAGAAAATGAATGGCAAAAAACATCTTCTTATTAGCTCTGTTTGTATATCAAAAAATGGATCCATGATATGGAATTGCACCGATAAAGCAGAATTAAAAATGAAAAATTTAAATGAAGACCAGCTCAAGGATTACCTGTCCAAGATATCTGATAAAAATTTGTATGCTTATAATGTTTATCAAATTGAAGGAGAGGGAAAAAATTTGTTCAGCGATATCAAAGGTGACAAAAATACTATAATGGGTTTACCGATAGTAAAAATTAAAGACTATTTAAAGAAATATAAATGAAAAAATTTTTTGTAATTGGCAATCCAATTAACCATTCTTTATCACCTGAGTTACATAATTTTTGGTTAAAAGAAAACGGCATTAATGGCAGTTACAGTAAAGTAAAATTAGAGGAAGGTGATTTAAAAAATTTCATTCAAAAGTTAAGAAAAGATGAAATTCATGGAATAAACGTCACAATACCTTTTAAAAATAAGGTGATCAAATATTTAGATAAATTAAGTTTGGAAGCTGAGAAAACGGGTTCTGTAAATACTATTTATAAAAATAATCAAGATATCATTGGTCATAATACTGATGTTGCTGGCTTTGAATTAGGATTAAGACACTCTAAAATTAATGTTCTTGGAAAATCGACATTTATAATTGGCGCTGGTGGGGTGGTCCCTTCAATTATATATTCTCTATTAAACATGGGATGTAAAAAAATAATGTTAACGAACAGAACAATAGAAAAAACCGAAGAAATTAAAAAAATATTTAAAGAAATAAAAATCATAAAATGGGGAGAAATACCCGACTTTGATATTGTAATTAACGCAACAAGTGTTGGACTAAAGGGTGATATTTTAAAACTAGATTTTGCTGTTAAAAATAAAATTTTCTATGATGTAATTTACAATCCTAAAGAGACAGAATTTTTAAAAAATGCGAAGATCAAAGGCAATAAAATTGAAAATGGTAAACTAATGTTTATATATCAAGCTAACCAATCCTTCTCCATTTGGAATAATATTATTCCAGAAATAGGCGAGAAGGTATTAAAAATTATTCCATGATCAAAATAAGTGTAGTAGGCGATATTGGTTCAGGTAAAACTTACATCTCAAAATTATTTAAAGCCCCATACTTTTCAGCGGATGTTGAAGTTACAAAATTATATAAAAAAAATAGAAAATGTTATAAAAAATTAAAAAATAAATTTCCAAATTTTATAAAATCATTTCCAATTAACAAAAAAGAACTATTGGAAGTAATAAATAAGAATTTTTATAATTTAAAAAAAATAGGTCATATAGTACATCCTTTTGTTAGAGAAGAACTCAAAAAATTTTTAAAAATAAATAAAAGAAAGGAAATAGTTATTTTAGACATTCCACTATACTTAGAAAATAAAATGTATAAAAAAGAGGATGTCATCGTTTTCCTTAAAACAAAAAAGAGTGATGTAAATAAAAGGTTAAAAAAAAGAAGAAAGTTTGATCCGAAACTGTTTAATATGCTGAGAAGTTCTCAATTTTCATTAAAAAAAAAAAAAAATTACTCGCATTATGTACTAGTAAACAATTATGATGGTTTAATAATGAAAAAAAGAGTAAAAATACTAAAATTAAAGATTTTAAATGATAGAAATAGTTCTTGATACTGAAACAACTGGTATTTCAGTTGCAAAAGGTCATCGGATTGTAGAAATAGGCTGCATTGAATTAGAGAACCAAATTCCTACAACTAAAACGTTTCATTGTTATTTAAACCCTCAAAGAAAAGTTTCAGAGGATGCTATAAAAATTCATGGTTACACAGATGAATTTTTGTCTGATAAAAAATTTTTTAAAGATATCGCTGATGAATTTCTGTCATTTATAGAATATAAAAAATTAATAATACATAATGCTGATTTTGATTTATCCCATTTAAATAATGAGCTAAAACTTGTAGGAAAACCTCAAATATCAAAAGATAATGTCATTGATACGCTAGATCTTGCTAGAGATAAGTTCCCGGGTTCTCAAATAAGTTTGGACGCTCTTTGCAAAAGGTTCAGAGTAGACAATTCAAAGCGAATAAAGCATACTGCATTAATTGATTGTGAATTGTTGTCAAAAGTTTACATAAATTTAATTGATCAAAAGGAGCCAAAATTAAATTTTTCATCTGAAGAAAAAAAAAATGATTTTGATCTAAAATTTAAAGATTACTGTAAAAAAATTATTATTCCATCCAATGACGAAATTAGAGAACACAATAAGTTCAAAAAGAATATATTTAAAAAGAATTTTTAGTCACTTCTTTTCTTAAATAGTTCATCAAAATTAACTTTTGTTTGGAACTTTACATTAGGGTAACCTGAATATTTTAAAAGATCTAAAAATATTGTTTCAATTTTTGGGTAAACTTCACTTGGGACACTTTTTAGAAAAATTGGTTCTAGTTCTTCTTTTGTATTAACTTCATCATTAATTTTAACTATAACTGCATATATCATTTCAAAATAACTACTTTTCTTATTACTGTCATCATTCTTAAATTTTGTTGACAAGGATACTTCAGCCATTTTATTTTTTAATGGTTTTGTACTTATATCAATATGTAACTTATAATTTGAAATATTATCTTTTGTAAAAATATAACTTTCAACGTCGGTGGTTTCAGCTGATAAATCTTTTATAAATTCTGCAAGTATTTTATATTTTTTCTCCATTAGTTATCTTTATCTTCATATTCACCTTCTATCAAATCATCTTTATTTTTTTCTTTTCTATATTTTTTTCCAAGTTGATTAAAAATTAAATTTCTAGTAACTGGTAAAATTAATAAAAAACCAATTATGTCAGTGGCAAATCCTGGTATGATTAACAATAGTGCAGCCATAGCTAAAGCAGCTCCGGAAATTAATTCGTAGACCGGTAATTTATTTCTATAAATTTGAGTTACCCCTGATCTTAAAGTGTTCAAACCTTCCATTCTAACGAAATATATCCCAATCACTGCAGTTAGGAGAATTATGAGAATCGTATTAAATGCACCTATTTGGCTCCCAATCTGTATGAAAAGGTATATTTCTATAAGGGGAATAAATAAAATGATAAGCAAAAGTGTGTTCATTTGTCATTAATCTAATTTGCTAGTTGAAATTAAGCAATAGAGTAAATATTATAATATTATGAGTTATAGCTTTGAATATATAGATATAATACTTCTAGCAATGATCGCTGGTTTTATATTTTTAAGATTAAGAGGTATTTTAGGTAAAAAATCTGGATTTGAGGAAGATATAACCCAAAGTTTTCCACATGAGTTTCCAAATGTTAAACCAGTTAAAAAAACAAATTTTGACGTTTTTGATGATAAGGCAAAATCTGAATTTTTGTCAGGTGCTAAAATTGCTTATGAAACAATCATAACAGATTTTTCGAACGGAAACTTAAAAAATATTAAAAATATTTTAGAAAAAAAAGTTTTAAAGCAATTTGAGGATGCTATCAGCGAAAGAAAAAAACAAGGCAACATATCTGAAACTACTTTTATAGGTATTAATTCGGCAGAGATTAAGCAACATGAGAGAAAAGGAAACTTTCTCGAAGTTACAGTGGATTTTGTAAGTGAAATTATTTCTTGTGTAAAAGATAAAGACTCTAAAATTATTTCTGGCGACCCAGGAAAAGTCAAAAAAGTTTACGATACGTGGAAATTTTCTAAAAATGTGCAATCTAATGATCCAAACTGGTCATTGATTGAAACAAGCGTTTAATTGAATAAAAAATTATCTAAAAAAGATTTAAAGGATTGGAAAGATTTTATTGAAGGAAACCAAAGTGTTCCTGATAAAGATAATTTTAAAAATGTTAGAAAAAATAAAAATGAAGCTACAATAGATCTTCATGGCTTTTCTTTAGATCAAGCAAATAACAAAGTTGAAAAATTTATAAATGAGTGTTTTGACAAAAAAATTGAAAAATTAAATATTATTACCGGAAAAGGACTTAGATCTAAAGTTGATCAAAACCCATACCATTCAAAAGATTTAGGTATTCTTAAATATTCTGTACCCGAATTTATAAAATTTAACACCGAATTAATGAGTATTATAAAAAAAATAGATGATCAAACAGATAATAAAAACTCAGGTTTTTTTTGTATTTATCTAAAATTAAAGAATAAACTTTGATAAATCGTTATCCTTAACCAACTGACCAAGGTTTTCTTTAACATACTTAGAATCTATAACAATTTTTTCCCCAGATCTATCTGTTGCTGTGAAGCTTATTTCATCGAGTACTCTCTCAATTATTGTATGAAGTCTTCTTGCTCCAATATTCTCAACAGATGAGTTTACTTCAGTCGCAAGATTAGCAATAGTCTCAATACCATCTTCAGAAAACTCTAAGTTAACATTTTCTGTTTTAAGTAATGCTTTGTATTGTTTGATTAAACTATTATCCGGCTCTTTTAAAATTCTTTTAAAATCTTCACTTGTTAGAGCATCTAATTCCACTCTTATCGGTAATCTTCCTTGAAGTTCAGGCAACAAATCTGATGGTTTTGCTAATTGAAAAGCTCCAGATGCAATGAACAAGATATGATCGGTTTTAACTGGTCCATACTTTGTACTAACTGTAGTACCCTCAATTAATGGAAGTAAGTCTCTTTGAACACCCTCTCTAGATACATCTCCTCCAACTCTGTCAGTTCTACCTGAAATTTTGTCTATTTCATCCAAGAACACTATACCATTGTTCTCAGTAACATTCTTTGCTGATTTTATAATCTTGTCTTGCTCAATTAGTTTGTCCGCTTCCTCATTTAGTAAAATATCGTGAGATTCTTTGACAGTCATTTTTTTCTTCTTTGCCTTGCCTCCCATAGACTTTCCCAAAATGTCACCAATATTTATCATTCCAACGTTTGCCCCTGGCATTCCTGGTATTTCAAAGCTTGGCATGTTGTTAGATTCGTTAGTTG
This sequence comes from uncultured Pelagibacteraceae bacterium, assembly GCA_902585415.1. Taxonomy (GTDB): domain Bacteria; phylum Pseudomonadota; class Alphaproteobacteria; order Pelagibacterales; family Pelagibacteraceae; genus Pelagibacter. The sequence goes on along the minus strand of CACIDN010000002.1, from coordinate 37,303 downwards.
CAATTTCTATTTCATTATCATCTAGGTCTCCATCTCTAAGTCTTTTCCTAAAACTTTCTCTTGTTGCAACAGACGCTTTATTTCCGACTAAAGCATCCAATACTCTTTCTTCAGCTAATTTTTGAGCTTTAGCATGAACTTCTTTTCTTTTTTTAACTTTTTCCATAGCTATAGCTATTTCAAGCAAATCTCTAATAATTTGTTCTACATCTCTTCCAACATATCCAACTTCAGTAAATCTCGTAGCTTCAACCTTTACAAAAGGTGCCTCAGCTAATTTTGATAATCTTCTTGATATCTCTGTTTTACCAACTCCGGTTGGACCAATCATTAAAATATTTTTAGGAAGCACCTCATCACGCATATCTCCTGTTAAAGCTTGCCTTCTCCATCTGTTTCTCAATGCAATAGCAACAGCTCTTTTAGCTTTATTCTGACCAACAACATACCTATCCAACTCAGACACAATTTCTCTCGGTGATAATGAGTCAATATAATTTTGTTTTTTTTCCTCTGTTTTTTTTGGGAATGTTTTTATGTTTGATTTTTCCATTAAATTTTTTCAACTCTTATATTGTTATTTGTAAATACACATATATCAGCCGCAACTTTTATGGCTTTTTTTGCAACTTCTTCAGCTTTTAATTCAGTATCCATTAATACTTTTGCAGCAGCTAATGCATAATTTCCTCCTGAACCAATTCCAATAACATCTCCTTCAGGCTCTAGAACGTCTCCGTTACCTGAAATAATAAAACTTTTTTCTTTATCACCGATTGCCATAAGAGCTTCTAATCTTCTTAAGTATTTATCTGTTCTCCAATCTTTAGCTAACTCAACAGCTGCTCTTGTCAAATTTCCTGCATGTTTTTCTAGTTTAGCCTCTAACCTTTCAAATAAAGTTAACGCATCAGCTGTTGATCCAGCAAATCCAGCGATCACATTTCTTTTCTCAATTTTACGAACTTTGTTAGCATTGCTTTTGATAACTGTATTTCCCATACTTACTTGACCATCACTTGCCACAACTACGTCATTATTTTTTCTTACCAGTACTATCGTTGTCATCTCAGTTAAATGGATATTAATTTTAAATGTTCAAGTGCTAAATTAACTGTTATTGATATCAATAGATAATGCATATATATCTAACCTAATATGAAGCGAAAAGCAGAAATAAGTCGAAAAACTAAGGAAACAAAAATCGATGTAGCTATAAATATCGATGGGAAAGGTAAGTTTAAAATTGATACTGGCATTGGTTTTTTAGATCACATGTTAGAACAACTATCAAAGCACTCATCAATTGATTTAAAAGTAAAAGCTAAGGGAGATACACACATTGATCTTCATCACACAACTGAGGATACAGGTATTGCAATTGGTGAATGCTTAAAAAAAGCATCAAAAAAATTTTTAGGTATAAAAAGATATGCTCATGCGATGATACCAATGGACGAAACATTAACAAGAGTTGCCTTAGATGTTTCAAATAGACCATACTTAATTTGGAAAGTAGATTTAAAGGTAGAAAAGCTTGGTGAAATGGATACAGAGTTATTTAAAGAATGGTTCCAGGCATTTTCACAAGCAGCAGGTATCACTCTACACATAGAGAATTTATATGGCGATAATAGTCATCACAAAGTTGAATCTTGTTTTAAAGGATTAGCAAGATCTTTAAGAAGTGCACTTGAGATTGATCCACGAAATAAGAACGTAATACCATCGACCAAGGGTTCTTTATAAGAATTAATGAACGTAACAATTGTTGATTACAAATCAGGCAACATAAGTTCTGTCATAAACTCATTTAAAGAAGTAGCACAAAATAAAGTTAAAATTGAAGTTACTTCTGATCTTAATAAAATAAAGTTAAGTGACAAAGTTGTTTTACCAGGGCAGGGCTCATTCAAAAGCTGCACTGACGCATTAAGCAGTATTGATGGTCTTGTCGAAACTTTAAATGATTTTGCAATAAAAGATAAAAAACCCCTTTTGGGAATTTGCGTCGGATTACAAATGTTCGCAGACATTGGATATGAGGAGACTGAAACAAAGGGTCTTGGTTGGATTTCTGGAAAGGTTACAAAAATAGATAATCAAAATGGGAAATACAAACTACCCCATATTGGGTGGAATCAGATTAATATAGTTAAGGATAGTAAAATTTTTAAAGATATAGACAATAATTCTCACATGTATTTTGTTCACAGCTATGAATTTATACCAAATGATAAAAATGTAATTTCAGCAATAACTAGTTATTCATCGACACACGTTTGTGCAGTAGAAAAAGAAAATATATTTGGAACTCAATTTCACCCAGAAAAGAGTGATAAAATTGGATTAAAAATAATTGAGAATTTTTTAAATTTGTAAATGAAAATATTCCCAGCTATTGATATCAAAGATAAAAAATGTGTACGCTTAGTCAAGGGCAACTTTGATAATAAGACAGAGTACAACAATTCTCCGGTAGATCAGGCTAGCAGATATGAAGATTTTGGTTTCAAAAATTTACATATTGTGGATTTGGATGGGGCTTTAACTGGCGAAACAGTCAACGTTAATATTATTCAAGAAATAGTAAAAAAGTCTAATCTTAATATAGAGATAGGTGGAGGCATTAGAAATCTTGAAAGTATTCAAAAATATCTAGATGCTGGTGTTGAAAAAACTATTTTAGGAAGCGCTGCAATTAAAGACAAAAATTTTTTAAAAGACGCGTGTTTAAAATTTCCTGGAAAGATTGCCCTTGGTTTAGATGCTAAAGATGGATATTTGTCAGTATCTGGATGGAAAGAAAGCTCCAATCAGTTAGCGTTAGATTATTTAAAAGAAGTTAATGATTATGGTGTTAGTAGGTTAATTTTTACAGATATAAATAAAGATGGAACTAAAGAAAGCCCAAATTTTGATGAAACATCAAAAGTTGCAAATATTTCAAATTGTCCAGTTATAATCTCTGGCGGAGTATCATCGATTGATGATGTTAAAAAAGCAAGGAATTTAAAAAATATTGAGGGTATAATAGTTGGTAAAGCTATATATGATGGCGATATAAAACTAGAGGAGTTGGTTAAAGAAGATGCTTAAAAATCGAATAATACCCTGTTTAGATGTAAAGAATGGACGCGTTGTTAAAGGTATTAACTTTGTTGACTTAAAAGATGCAGGTGATCCAGTAGAGCAAGCAAAGATCTATAGCGATGGTGGAGCAGATGAAATTTGCTTTTTGGACATCACTGCCTCGAATGAAAATCGGGATACAATCTATGAAGTAGTGGAAAAAACTTCCAAGAAATGTTTTGTTCCTTTAACTGTTGGTGGAGGAGTTAGAAGTATTGATGATATTAACAAACTACTTAATTGTGGTGCTGATAAAGTTTCAATCAATACGGCTGCAGTTCAAAATTCTAAAGTGGTTTTAGAAAGTTCAAAAAAATTTGGTTCTCAATGCATTGTTGTAGCAATAGATGCTAAAAAAAACGGAAAAAATTGGGAAGTATTTACCCACGGTGGAAGAAATAGCACCGGAATTGATGCATTAGAATATGCAAATAAAATGGAAGAGTGCGGTGCTGGAGAATTATTAGTTACTTCAATGGACAGAGACGGGACTCAAATTGGTTATGATATTGAATTAATGTCAAAAATATCATCCAAGATAAATATACCAGTGATTGCATCTGGAGGAGTTGGTAACCTTGATCATTTAGTTGAAGGAATTAAATTAGGTAAAGCAAGCGCTGTTCTTGCTGCTTCGATATTCCATTATGGAAATCACTCAATAAAAGAAGCAAAGGAATATTTGGATTCAAAAGGAATTCCTGTTAGAATTTAGAATGTTAAGTGTTTTAGAGGAATTATTTAAACTTGCAAGAGAAAGAAAGAAAAACCCAATTGAAGGTTCATATACCAACAAATTATTAAAAGATAAAAAATTTACTAAAGAAAAGGTTCTAGAAGAAATTAATGAATTAATCGAATCTGTTGATAAAAATAGTAATAAAATTCACGAGGCTGCAGATATTTTGTACCATTTAATTATATATTTTGAGGCTAATGACATAAAAATTGAAGATGTAATGAATGAACTAAAAAATAGACAAAAATAATAATTATGAGAATAATCAAGATAATTTTTTGCACTATTTTGATATTTGTTGTTTATAAAGGATATGTTGCTTTCACAGAATTTGAGATTGGAGTGGGAGAGAGGACAGCTAGGATTGAAGAAAAAGCTGACTTTGAGAGAGAAGGTGAGGTTATAGGTTTGATGATGTATTTAGGAGATCCACCTGAATTAAAAGAACATTTATATACAAAAAGTAAATCTAAATGTTTAGAAATGAAACAAATTGCTGAAGAAACTTCCTATGCTTACTATGAGTGTGCTAAAGTAGAGGCAGTGTTGGTAGGAAAAAAAATTGTGAGCATTATTAATGAACTTGAAATTCTAGAATGATTTACGATGATAATAATATATTTGCAAAAATTTTGAGAGGTGAAATACCGTGCAAAAAAATTTATGAAGATAATTATATATTATCTTTTCATGATATAAACCCACAAAAAAAAATACATGCATTGGTAATACCTAAAGGCAGATATGTTAACCTTGATGACTTTTCCTCAAAAGCAACAGAAAAAGAAATCGAGGGACTAATAAAAGGAATTAATAAAGTTGCAAAAAAATTAAAAATTTCTTCTGATACGGGAAGAGGTTATAGAGCAATTGCAAATATTAACGAAAACGGTGGACAAGAAGTACCTCACCTGCATTTTCATCTTTTTGGGGGTGAAAAAGTTGGTAAAATGGTTGAATGATGATTCCTGTAGAAAGAAATTTCTTAGAGCTAAGAGACCTAAAAAACCTTAGATTTAATTCAATTAAACAAACTAAACTCATTGTAAAAAAGATTAAACCTGATTTTCAATTAAACAAATTTTTTTACAAACAGGTTGGAAAAAAATATAGATGGATAGATAGACTTAGCTGGCCTGATGAAAAATGGATTGAATATATTTCTAATAAAAATTTGGAAACGTATGTAATTAGTATCTCTGATGATTTAGTAGGTTTCTTCGAGTTATTATACAACCCTCAACTAAAAGAAACTGAAATTTCATATTTTGGATTACTTGAGGAGTATATAGGAAAAGGGATTGGTGGGTATGCTCTAAGTGAAGCAATTAAAAAATCGTTTGATAAAGATATAAATAGAGTATGGCTTCATACTTGTACATTAGATCATCCTAATGCTTTAAAAAATTATATTGCAAGAGGAATGACAATATTTAGAAAAGAAAATATTAATATATTAGATAATTAATTAAATCTTTGTAAATCAAATATATTTTCACTAATGTTTCCATTTACCTCTTGTATTTTTATCTCAGTCAATACAGAGTTATTATAAATATCTTTTATTTCCCAGCCACTTAAATATAATTTCTCTTTATCAAAATAAATTTTTATATCAATATTTTGATCATTAATATCAACATATAATTTACCGTATTCTTTTTTAACGGTAGTTTTCGAAAGTTCATTGATTATATATTTTTTTTCAAGGATTTTATAAAAGTAAGTGTCTTTTAATTTATAAAAGTTTGGGATATTAGAGCTTCTACTTTTAATAATTAGGCTTTTACCGTCAGAAATAAGTATTTTGCCATTGTTTTCATATTTACAATTGATTTTTCTATCAAATACTAAAACACAATTACCTTTTTCTTCATTTTCGTTAATTTTTTGTACAAATTTAAAACTATAATTTTTAGCTTTTTCCAAATTACCTATTATTTGTCTTGCAGTATCTGAATTGGCGCTAGATTGTATAAAAAAAAAAAACGAGAAAAATATTAAAAAATATTTCATTAAAGAACTTCTCTTTTGCCCACATGATTTGCTTTACTTACTATTCCCTTCTCCTCCATTGTATCAATAATTCTTGCTGCTCTATTGTAGCCAATTTGAAGTTTTCTTTGTAAGAATGAAGTAGAAGCTTTTCTCTCAGACTTCACAATCTCCAATGCTGCATTGTATAAGTTATCCAATTGACCATTATTCTGGTTTTCATTTGAATATTCACCTTTTTCATCTGATAAATTCAAAATTTCATCAACATACTTAGGCTCTCCTTGAGACCTTAAAAAATCATTAATTTTCTCAATTTCAATTTCAGATACAAAAGGCGCATGAATTCTCGTTATTCTATTGGCCGAGGACATAAATAACATATCTCCTTTGCCCAATAGTTGTTCTGCTCCTTGTTCACCAAGTATAGTTCTACTGTCTATTTTAGAAGATACTTGAAATGATACTCGTGTGGGAAAGTTTGCTTTAATTGTTCCAGTAATAACATCTACGCTTGGTCTTTGGGTAGCCATTATTATATGAATACCAGCTGCTCTAGCCATTTGAGATAATTTTTGAATATAAGCTTCGATTTCTTTGCCTGCAACTAACATTAAGTCTGACATTTCATCAACAATTACTACAATATAAGGCATTGGGAGTTTGTGTTTTAAATTATACCCGCTAATATTTCTAACACCAACTTTAGTCATCAATTTGTATCTATTTTCCATTTCTTTTACAACCCATCCTAAAACTGTAGAAGCCTTCTTTGCTTCTGTAATTACAGGGCAAAGTAAATGTGGAATTCCTTCGTAAGTTGAAAGCTCAAGCATTTTTGGATCTATAAGAATAAATTTGCACATATCCGGCTTATGCCTAAATAGAAGTGAGAGCAAAATTGTATTTATGCAAACAGATTTTCCAGAACCAGTCGTGCCTGCTATGAGTAAATGTGGCATTGATGATAAATCACCAATAATTGGCTCACCAGATATTGTTTTACCAAGTGCGATGGGTAGAATAAAATCTTTACTATTAAACTTTGTACTATCTAATATCTCTCTTAATAGCACATTCTCTCTTTCTACATTAGGCAATTCAATACCTACAGAGCTTGATCCAGGTATTACTGCTATTCTGGCAGACTCAGAACTAGTATTTCTAGCTATGTCATCTGATAAATTAATTATCTTCGAAACTTTTACTCCTGCGGCAGGTTCAAATTCATTTAAAGTAACAACAGGACCAGGACTAATTTTTTTTATTTTACCCTCCACACCAAAATCTAATAAAGTCTTTTCTAAAAACTGCTCATTAATGTCAGCTTTTGTAGTGTTCTTTTTGTTCTTGCTTTTTTGAGTCTCTAATAAATCTAATTTTGGTAAGTTAAAAATTTTGCCTTTTTTTTCGGGTATTTTATAGTTGCTTTCAAATGTAAATTTTTCTTGAACTCTTTCTGGTTTAGAAAAATTAAACCCTGATTGATCTGAGAATTCAGATGAGTAAATTTTGTTTTCTTTTTTTTTAAGGATACTTACAAAATTTAAAATCCAACTAAACTTAAAATTTATACTTAAAAAAAACGATGCAGAAAACATTAAAAGAAGAAAATAATAACTAATATCATTATTAACATTAACAATTTCAAAAAAAATTTCTTTATAAAGATAATTTCCTACAAATCCACCACTTCCATTTACCATAAGGAAATATGCGTCATTATAGAATTTTGTTATAAAAATTGTTCCAACTATTGAATAACAAATCAAATAAAAAAAACTATTTACTATAAATGCCAAATCTTTCTTATAAATAATTTTTATAGACAATAAAAATAGCGTTACTGGAATAAAATATGAGATTATCCCAATTGCTTGTAACAAAAAATCTGAACCTATACTTCCATAAATGCCAAGAAAATTTTCAATTTCCTTGCTAGCAGAATATATAAAATTAGGGTCATTAGGACTATAAGTAACTAAAGATACTAGAATACAAAAAGCTAAAATAAATATACAAAAACCGACTAATTCTATAATCCTTCTATAGGTAAAGTTTTTAAGCTTTTCAATGCTATTTTTAATATTCATAAAAGAATCAAATTTATCACTTTGTATCATTTAATATTTATTGTTAAAATTAAAAAAATAATATGACTATTTGTGTTTTAGGAAAAAATTTAACAGCTTTATTGGTATCCAAAATTTTAGTTAATAAAGGGCTAAATGTCGATATTTTTTTTAGAGATAAAAATAAAGAAAGAAAAAATTCTAGAACAATTGGTTTGTCTAATAATAGTTTAGATTTCTTAGAAAAAGAGAAAATTTTTACAAAAAAATATTGTTGGTCAATTAAAAAAATAAATTTGTATAAGGGAAAAGAGACTAAAAAATTTTTAAGTTTTAATCCAACAAACAACTGTTTTTTTATTACTTATTACTCTAAATTATATAATCTGATCGAGTCTAATCTTAAAAAAAATAATTTAATAAAATTTTACAAAAAAAAACAAGATAACTCCCTTAAATTTCTTAATCATAATTACGAATTAATAATTAATACTGAAACAAATAACAAGTTATCAAAAAAATATTTTAACAAACAAATTAAAAAAGATTATAAAAGCACAGCTTACACAACTATTATAACGCACTCCAAATTATTAAATAACGTTGCTGAACAATACTTTACTATTTATGGTCCAATAGCATTTCTACCTATTTCTAATCATAAAACGTCAGTTGTGTTTTCTATTCTCAACAAAAATTTGATTGGTGCTGAGAATAAGATCGCGATGGTGATTAAAGAATTTGCTAATAAATATAAAATTAAAAATGTTGATGCTCTCGAAAAATTTCCAATTAATTTATCCTTATCTCGTAATTATTATCATAAAAATGTATTATCATTTGGAGATGCTATTCATAAGATTCATCCTTTAGCTGGTCAGGGCTTTAATATGACTATTAGAGATGCGTCAAAATTAAGTAGCATGATTCAGGACAAATTAGATCTCGGGTTAACATTAGATGGTGTTTTAAAAAATTTTGAGTCTAGCAGAAAAGATAATAATTTTTTGTTTGCACTTGGAATAGATTTTATACATGAGTTTTTTAAGTTATCAAACAAGTATGACATAAAATATACTGATAGATTTTTAAATTATTTAGATAAAAACAATTCAATTAAAAATAAATTGCAAAACTTTGCTAATTTAGGATTTTAAATTTACTATTGTAAAGTTTTGTTACTAAAATTGTCAGAATTATATATTTTTAAAATCTGTTCTAATTTTTTTTTTCTATATTTCAAATCTTTAGCTTCTAATAGCATTTGTTTTTCTTCTTTCGAAAATGGAGAGGCCATGGAAAGAGTGTTTATAGTTTGATCTAGAGTTTGCTTTTTTAGTTCATTCCAGTTTATTAAATACCCTTGTTTATCGAAAACTCTTTTTAAATCCTTAAAAATCAAATTTATATCAGAAAAATCTATTTTTTCTTGTTCATCTGAAGTGTCTCTTTCAAAATTATGAAAATTTATTTCAAATTCTCTAAAGTTTTTTTTATTGTCAATTTCTTTAGTTATATTAAATCTTGTTATTCCGTTTAATACAATAACGTATCTACCATCCTCTGTTTCGTTAAAACTAGATATTTTTCCCAAACATCCCACATTAAATAATTCTGGAATTTCATTGCCAGTAATTCTTTTAGGTTGGACCATACCTAACAATCGATCTGTTTTCATACACTGGTCGATCATTGCAATATATCTTGGTTCAAAAATGTTTAGCGGCGCTGAAGTATTTGGAAAAAATATAAAATTTGATAATGGAAAAATCGGAATTCTATTAGGTAAATTATCTTTCATAAGTATAATATTTTATATTAGCAAAGACTTTGAATAAATTCTATATTAAATATGAAAATATGAGTGATAATCTTGCTAAAAAATTATTTTCTAAAGGATTAGCATTTTTCAAAAAAAAAAAATATGATGAAGCAGCTCGTATTTTTAATGAAATTTTAAAGATCAATCCAAAAAATGTTAATTCCTTAATTGTATTGTCCCAAATTTACAAAATAAAAAATAATAATACCGAATATGAAATTTTATTAAAAAAAATAATAAAATTAGACGAAAATAACTATCAATCTCTAAATAATTTAGCACTACTATACAAAGAAAACAATTTTATTGAAAAGGCCGAGTTTTATTTTAAAAAAGCTATAGAAAAAAATAGTAATTACGCAAAAGCTGTTTTTAATTTGGCTTTATTATATGAAGAAAAAGGTAATCTTAAAGACGCAGAAGATTTATACAAAAAAGCTTTAAAAATTGAAATTTTACCATCTATTTATTTTAATATAATTAGGATTGATCAAAATTATATAGATAAAATTAATTTAGACCAAATTAAATATATATGTGAAAGTAATGAAAATAATTTAAAAGAGAAAGCATACGCATATTTCATATTAGCAATTAAGGAAAGAAGAGAAAAAAATATTGAAAATGAAATTAAATATCTAGAACTTGGGCATCAATTATTCATGAATTCAGATGAAATTTATTTAAAGTCTAATAATTACTGGATTGATAAAATACCAAAAATTTTTTTAAAAAAATTAAAATATTCTAAAATACAAAAAAAGAAAAATAATGTAACTAATTTAAATCCAATTTTCGTTGTGGGTTTACCTAGGTCTGGAACTACTTTAGTAGAGTCTTTAATTTCTTCTCAAAAAAAGAAAATTAAAAATTATGGCGAAACTTCTGTTATTCCAAAGTCAGTGGGAAATTTTTTGTTAACAAAATATTTAAATGATAATAAAATAAATTTAAATTTTATAAAAAAAAATATTATCGCAGAGTATAATAAATTTATAAATTCAAATACAAATACACCAATAACATTTATTGATAAAACTTTAGAAAATATTTTTTTTCTAGATATTATACAAAAAATTTTTCCAAAATCTAAAATAATTATTTGCAAAAGAGATTACTTCCATAACTTTGTAGCAATTTTTCAACAATGTTTGGCAGGTTTGCCTTGGACTCACAATAAAGATTCTGTGTTAAAGTATATCATAAATTTTAATTTAATATTGCGTAAAATAAGAAAACTTAGATGTAATAATATTTTGTGTGTAAATTTAAGCGAACTTACTAATAGCCCAGTAATGAGCTCAAAAAAAATTTTTAAATTTTGTAATTTAAAGTGGGACAAATCTGTTTTAAAATTTTATGAAAGAGATGATTTGTTTATAAAAACTGCAAGTAATATACAAATTAGAAAAAGAATTTTTAAATATGATAGTTTAAAATTTAAAGAATATGAAAAACCTCTCAGAAAATATTTTAGAAAAATAAATATCTTAAAAAATTAAGTAATTTTTTCTATTGCTTAATTGTAAAAAAGCATTTAATTTAAATCATTAAACAAGCGGGCGTAGCTCAGTGGTAGAGCGTCTCGTTGCCAACGAGAAGGTCGTGGGTTCAAGTCCCATTGCCCGCTCCAAACGAATTAAAATGGACGATTTATCTAAAAAAAAATGTGTGCCATGTGAAGGTGGCATACCATCTTTTAATTTGAGTGAAATTCACAGATACTTAAAAAAAGTTGATGGATGGGATGTAAAAAAAAATGAAAATGATAACTTTTATTTGTCTAAGGAATTTAAATTTGAAAATTTTATAAATGCCCAAAAATTTGTCAACAAAGTAGGTGATATAGCTGAAATTGAAGGCCATCACCCAGATATATGGTTTGGCTGGGGATATGCTAAAATTAAAATCTTTACCCATGCCATTAGTGGACTTGCCGAAAGTGATTTTATCCTAGCAGCTAAGATTGATAAAATTAATTAATGTCTAAAATGTCTAGTTCTTGAAAAAACTAATATAGTATTTGTGCTATCCGCAAATTTTATAATATCCTTGTCTCTTATTGATCCATAGGGTTGAATAATTGCTTTTACACCAGATTGTACTAAGGACTCAATGCCATCAACAAAAGGAAAAAAAGCATCTGAGGCGGCCACTAAATTTTCTACGTTATGATTAAATTTTTTCATTTTATTTACTGCAATTTCACAACTATCCAGTCTGCTAGGTTGCCCTGAACCAATACCAACTGTTGAATTATTATTAGTTAATACAATTGCATTAGATTTTACAAACCTACAAATATTAAAAGCGAAAATAAGGTCATTAAACGTTTTTTTATTAGGTTTCTTTTTTGACACAACTTTAAACATTTTTCTATTAAAATTTTTATTATCAGAACTTTGTAAAATAAAGTTTCTAGAAAGTGTATTCATGATCAATTGATTTGAGTCAGGTTTTTGATTATTCTTGATAATTCTTAAGTTCTTTTTCCTCTTTAAAATTGATAAAGCTTTATCATCAAAATCTTTTGCAACCACAACTTCAAAGAACTTATTATTTATCTCTTTAGCGGTTTCTAATTTAATTTTATAGTTACAAATAATAACTCCACCAAAAGCACTTATTGGATCACAATTAAAAGCTTGTTTGAAGCTCAAGAATTGATTTTTATTAATTGACACCCCTGATGGATTAGCATGCTTAATTATGGTTGTACCGATCCCTCTTGGTAAACTGTTAATAATATCAAGTCCAAAATAAATATCGTTATAGTTATTGTAACTTAACTCTTTGCCATTTAATTTTTCTAACTCAGTAAAGTGTTCTCTAGAGTATAATGCTCCTGATTGATGTGGATTTTCTCCATATCTTAATTTGCTAATTAATGTTCCATTAAAAGTAATTTTATTTGGATATCTATTATCCATAATTTTATTAAAGTATTTTGAAACATTTGAATCGTAGTAAGCAGTTTCATTAAAAGCTTCTTGTGATAACTCTTTTCTAAATTTCAGTGATGTTGAGCCTTTATAAGCATCCATCTCATGAACTAATTTATCTAATTGATAATTAGATGTTATTACAACCACGTCTTTAAAGTTTTTCGCTGCAGATCTTACCAGTGCCGGTCCCCCAATATCAATATTCTCAATTATTTTATTTTCATTTTCAGTGTTAAGAACTGTTTTTTCGAAAGGATAAAAATTAACAATCACAAGATCTATACTTTTATAGTTTTGTTTTTTTACTTGATTTAAATGTTTTTTATTGTCTCTCTTAAAAAGTATTCCTGAATGGATTTTAGGATGAAGAGTTTTTACTCTACCGTCTAAAATCTCCTTAAAACCAGTAAAATCTTTTAATTCAGAACACTTAAACTTATTTTTTTTTATATGTTTAAAAGTACCTCCAGAACTTACAATCTCAACTTTAAATTTTCTTAGAGTTGGTAAAATTTTAATAAGCTCAGACTTGTCAGAAACAGATATTAGAGCTGTTTTTATTTTTCTCCTTATATTTTTCTGATTTCCCATTTAATTTTTTCTTCTTCTTTCGTAATTTCTCCATTAACATAAATATTCTTATTTTCAGTGTAAGAGTTTTTTTGGCCAAAATATAATCCTGTCTCAATCCCAAAATCTTTATGATTACAAGTGAACCTCCATCCTGATTTTTTTAATTGTAATAAAATAGACAGCTTATCTTGTGTCTTTATTGCATTAGTTGCTGGTAGTAAATGAAATCTTATGTCAAAACCAACTTTTTGAAATTTATTTTTGCTAATTATTGTGTCCTCTCCAATGTACTTAAATTCTTTTGGAAAAAATTTAATATTTCTTTGATGTAGAATGCCGTATTGTCTCAAATAACCGTCATGCGCTCCTTGTATTTCCCAAATTTCATCGTCGTGATAAATTTTTTTATTTATTACTTTGATAGTATTTTCTAACGTAAAGTGACCTAATTTATTTTTTTTAAATTTACATGAAGATCTATCATCAATGGAGAGGGTAGAATGTGCAGCTGTTGATTTAGATAAAATATTTAATTTATGATTATAATCTTGAAAGTATCCACAATTAGTGATTACTTTTTCTTTATCATGAAAAATCTCAAACGATAAAGCACCAGATTGATAATCAGCAGAAAATTTCTTATCAGGTGTAGATCCAAAATCAACTATGATTTTATCCCTTTTATTTTTAAGTATTGAATAACCCCCAACACTGTTAAATTTGTTCTTAAACTTATAACCGTGCTCTTCAATATATTTTTTGAAGTCAGTGGTATCTAAATTATGGTTTCCATTAAACAAACAAGTACCTCCGTTCTCTTCAAAATAAAAACTAAAGGATTGTCCAAGATAGAAAATAATTTCATTCAAAAACTCTGGTATATCAGTACTAGAATCTTTTAGCAATTCTCTTATAAAAACAAAATATTTTAAATAAAAAATTACCTGTCTCGGACTTCTAGATTTTGGAAAGCCATCATTATCAAAAATTGTATTAATTATTTTCTTTAGTAATTGAAACCCAATGTTTAAGTATTGCATTTGATGTCTAAAACATAAACCACCCATAATAATTGCAGAACACCCGATCATCTTGTCGTTTACATGTTCAGTATTTTCTATTTCGTTAATTAAATGATTTAATTGTTTTTTTATAATTTTTGTAAAATTTATTTTAAAATTTTCATCACCTTCATGATAGAAGTTGTTGCTATTTGCTATCCAAGAAATAACTCTTTTTGAGAGCGTGTCTAGTTCCCAGCTTTTGAAACTGTAGTTTTCATTTAAATTTGTCCAATTAGAGATTACAGATCTGGTAATCTGTTTCGACGATTTCAAATCAATAGTAAATAACCAAAAAAAACTATGTAGTTTTTTAAAATCCTTTTCTGATAAATTTTGATTTTCCCAGATCCTTTCTATATTATAATCTTCAATTCTATCTTTTCGGTCTTTAACTTTTACAATACAATCGAACATCTTAAGGTGTGGAATATATTCAAAACCACCATCAAAAACTTTTGAAATTTTGGCATTATAAATATTTGATTTTAAATAAATTTTTCTGATTTGTTTTGTAATATATAAAAGAGGATTAATTATAGAATTTTCTTTGTAACCCATACAATGTCTAAATAGTTTTTAAAAAATTTATATTTTTTTTTATGTCTCCATTATTTTCTTTAAAAATTGTTGTACCTGAGACTAAAACATTTGCTCCAGCTTCAAGAACTTCTCTAAAATTAGAGAAATTTATTCCACCATCAACCTCAATATCAAATTTAAAATTTTCTTTATTTTTTATGTCACTTATTCTTTCAATTTTTTTTAGAACATCTTTTATAAATTTTTGGCCTCCAAATCCTGGAAAAACACTCATTATTAAAACTAGATCAATTTGATCTAGATATTTTTCTATCACTTCAATTTTTATGTTAGGATTTAAAGATAGGCCTACTTTTTTTTTAAATTTTTTTATTTCATCGATAGATTGTTGTAATGATATAGTTGCCTCAGGATGTATTGTAATTATATCAGCACCACTTTCTGCATAATCTTTTATATACTTGTGCACAGGATTGATCATTAAATGAACATCAAATGGAATATTAGTATATTTCCTCAAAGCTTTTATTACAGGAGGACCTATAGTTAGATTTGGTACAAAGTGACCATCCATAACATCTACATGAATCATATCAGCCCCGCTAATCTCTAAATTTTTAATTTCTTGTCCAAGCTGGCTAAAATCGGCAGATAAAATAGAAGGTGATATTTTTATTTTTTTCATTGATACCTATTTAGTAGTATCAATTTTTGTTTTTTTTTTGAATTATTTTTTACCAAATATTTGATAAATTTGAGATGCAATTTCACTTTCCAATGGAAAAGAAAGCATACCCATTACTGAATAACCCATTAAGTAGGGCATTAAGTAAAATCTGAACATATAGAAAAACCAGGCAACATATAAAGGAACCAGAGGTTTTATGATGAAGGACGGGGTTATAAACCTAAACATTGTTAAAAAAGGATCTGTTAATTTAACAAAAACTTTCATAAAGAAAAAACTAGAGTCTTCCCTTTGAAATATGTTCATTGCAACTCTTCCAATTAAAGTCCACATGATCATACCCATGACGTAGTCAATTAGATAAATCATTGGGTGAAAGTTTGCGTACATTTCTGAGTGAAAAAAATTAAGGGGCGAGAATTTATCGCCCCTTAAAAATTAAATATTTAGTGTTGTCTTCCTAGTATCGCTTTACCACTTGGTACACGAACCTCGTCTACCATCTTTTGTGTTGCAGCGTCTGGCGCTTTAGTTGCCAAGCTGACTACGACCATAAGTACTAAGCTTACTACTGATCCAACTATACCAAATGTTAACTGAGTAATATCTAAGAAACCAGGGTAACCGCTTCTTACAGCAATTAAGTATGCTGTTCCAGCAGCTAGTCCTCCTAGCATTCCTGCGACTGCTCCTTGAGCATTTGCTCTCTTCCACCATACTCCTAGTACAAGTGGGAAGAATAATCCTGACATCGCAAAGTCAAAAGCCCAGATAACCGAACCTAAGATACCTTGAATTTCAAGAGCTGCAATTGTTGCTCCAGCGAAACCAATTAATACAAGTAATATCCTTGCGATCAACAATCTTTTAGCTGTTTCCGCTTTAGGGTTAATCATCTTGTAGTAAATGTCATGAGATAATGCATTAGATATCGCTAACACTAATCCGTCAGCTGTTGACATGGCAGCAGCCATACCTCCAGCAGCAACTAGACCAGAAATTACATATGGTAATCCTGCTATCTCTGGAGTTGCCAATACAACGGCTTTACCACCCATGAAGAACTCGTTTAATTCGAGCGTTCCATTTCCGTTAAAGTCGCTTACAAACATTAAGTTTGCTTGGTTCCAGTTTTGATACCAGTCAATTGCTTGAACTTCAGAAATTGACTTACCAATAATTCCTGTTGCTAAGTTTGGATCCATTAACGATAGTTTAGATAATGTAGCTAACATTGGAGCTGATGAATAAAGTAGGAATATAAAGAATAGTGACCAACCTACTGATCTTCTAGCAGCTTTTACACTTGGAGTAGTAAAATATCTCATCATAACGTGTGGTAATGAAGCTGTTCCAGCCATCATACAAACCGCTAATGAAATAAATTTCCAAGGTGTAGTGTTAACTTCAGCGTGCGCTTTGGTTATACCTGATAGTCCTTTAGGAACCTGTTTTAAATCAGCTGCAGAATTTTTAACACTGCCAAGACCAAACTGAGCTTCTAACTCAGCGATTCTAGCAACTTCATCTGCTAACATTAAGTGTGGAAATACTCCAGCGCCCATTTTGTTACTGATCCAGAATACAGGTATCAAGTATGCTATAATCAATACAATGTATTGAGCTACTTGCGTCCATGTAACCGCTCTCATTCCACCAAGCATTGAACACATCAATATACTTGCTAATCCTACGTAAACAGCAATGTTAAAAGGAATATCAAGTGCAACTGATGCAATTGTTCCTGTAGCATTAATCTGCGCTGTCACATAAGTGAATGATGCAACTGTTAAGACTATTACCGCAGATAGTCTAGCTAAGTTTCCGCCATATCTAGTTCCGATGAAATCTGGAACTGTGTAGCAACCAAATTTTCTTAAATATGGTGCTAGTAGCGAAGCAACTAGTACGTATCCACCCGTCCAACCAACAAGTAGCGCCATATATCCATAGCCTTTGAAGTAAATTCCTCCAGCCATCGCAACGAATGAAGCACCAGACATCCAGTCTGCTGCTGTAGCCATACCGTTGAACACCGTTGGAACTTGTCTTCCAGCTAGATAATATGCATCAACTTGAATTGTACGAGATAGGTAACCAATTAGTGCATAAATTAAAACTGTAAATGCTACAAAGCAAATACCAATTACTTTTGCAGACATTCCAGCTTGTTCTCCAATCGCCATCAAGATTATGAAAACTATGAAACCACCGGTGTATGTTCCATAAATCTTGGGGAGATTGTTTATAAAATTACCCTTAAACATTAGTCATCCTCTCTTTCAGAAAAGCCGAACTCTTCATCAATCTTTTCTTGTCTTCCCGCAAACCAAAAAATTAGTATTACGAAAATTCCAAGAGAACCTTGACATGTCATATAATATGACAATGGATATCCAAAAGGTTTAATAGATGATGCTTCCATTTCGGCACCGAAGAGGAAGATGCCAATAGAGAAAACAAACCAGATAGCTAGCGTTACAAAAAGCAGGCCTCTAGTCTTTTCCCAATGTTGTGCTTGTTTTGACATTTTTTTCCCTCCCTATAGGTTAAAAGACGGAAGATTACTCATTATGAAAAATATTGGAACCCCTAAAATTCTCGTATTTTTTGTTATTTTATAATATATTACAACTTTTAGTATATATATGGCTCTAAAATATAGATTCAATCTTAAAGATATAAAATTAGAGGATTTCAAGGTCTATTTATTGGCAATGTTTAAGGGAATTTTGCCTAAAAAAAAAATTAAAAATTTTTTGGATCTCGAACAATTTATCCAAAAAAAATCTGCTTGGGTTACCCAAGTAACTTTGTACAATTATTTAAAAACAAGAATGGGTACCAAATATGTTTTACATTTTGATAATGATGTTTTTATTGACTCAATTAATTTAGCAAAATGGAACATCTATATAGTTTCTTTACAAGATTTAACATTCTTCACATTTTCTTATATCCATAATAATTTTAATCTTAATGATTTTGAAAAGTCCAAAAGAATTTACGAAACAATTATTGATGAAGAAATTAAGAATGGTATGCCAGAAGACATAGCAGCCCACGGAAAAAAAACTTTTTTTGAAAGATATGAAAAAATTGATTGGAAAAAGTATTACAACTCACTTCCATTTAATCCTAGTGCACTAGCGCTTTATAAATGGGCTCCCATTGCGGAGGAATTGAAAACTTTAGACAGAAAAATTGTTTTAAACTCTATGATACTTAAGTGGGATAATATTAAAGATGAATTTATAAAACTAATAAAGTTTTAAACATTTTTTCTCTCATCAACTAAACTTTGTACAACACTGGGATCTGCCAAAGTGGTTGTATCACCAAGTTGATCATGTTCGTTTGCTGCAATCTTCCTTAAAATTCTTCTCATTATTTTTCCAGATCTGGTTTTTGGTAATCCAGGTGAAAAATGAATTAAATCAGGTGTTGCAATTGGACCAATTTGTTTTCTTACCCATAACTTTAATTCTCTTTCTAAATCACCATCTGCTTTTTCACCGACATTAAGAGTTACGTAGCAATAAAGACCGTTACCTTTTATATCATGAGGGTATCCAACTACTGCAGCCTCAGCTACTTTAGGGTGCGCAACGAACGCGCTCTCAATTTCAGCAGTTCCAAGGTTATGACCTGAAACTATTATTACATCATCAACTCTTCCTGTTATCCAATAGTATCCATCCTTATCTCTCCTGCAACCATCTCCAGTGAAATATTTTCCATCAAATTGTGAAAAATATGTTTCGATAAATCTTTTATGATCACCATAAACTGTTCTCATTTGTCCAGGCCAGGATTGAGCAATACATAATCTTCCTTGAGCTTCTCCTTTTAATACTTTTCCATTTTTGTCTACTATGACAGGTTTAATACCGTAGAAAGGCTTGGTAGCAGATCCAGGTTTAAGATCTATTGCACCAGTTTGAGGACTTATCAAAATACCACCAGTTTCTGTTTGCCACCACGTATCAACAATTGGACATCTTGAGTCACCTACAGTTTTATAGTACCACTCCCATGCTTCAGGGTTTATTGGCTCACCAACTGTGCCTAATAATTTCAATGTTTTTCTTGATGTTTTTTTAACAGGATTATCTCCTTCTCTCATTAAGGCTCTAATAGCAGTTGGCGCTGTATAAAAAATATTTACCTTATACTTATCTACGATTTGCCACCATCTGGATGAGTCAGGATATGTTGGTATACCTTCAAACATTATAGTAGTTGCACCATTAGCTAGAGGTCCATAAATAATATAACTGTGACCTGTGACCCAGCCTATGTCAGCTGTACACCAATAAATGTCTTTTGGTTTATAATTAAAAACATATTGGTGTGTCATTGACGCATAAACCATATAACCACCTGTTGTATGAAGAACACCTTTAGGTTTTCCAGTAGATCCAGAAGTATATAAAATAAATAAAGGGTCTTCTGCATTCATTTCCTCAGGTTCACAATACGATGAAACTTTTTTAATTATATCGTGATACCAAACATCTCTACTTTTATCCCACGGAATATCATTACCAGTTCTTTTAACAACCACACATTTTTTAACATTAGGACAACTTAACAATGCTTCATCAGTTATTGATTTTAATGGGATTGTTTTTCCTCCTCTAACACCTTCATCAGCTGTTACAACATAATCTGACTCACAGTCATTTATACGTCCAGCGATACTATCTGGAGAAAAACCTCCAAAAATTATAGAGTGTACCGCACCAATTCTTGCACAAGCCAACATTGTATATGCTAGCTCTGGGATCATAGTTAGATAGATAGTAACTCTATCTCCTTTTTGAACTCCTATTTCTTTTAAACCATTTGCGATTCTGCAAACCTCATTATGTAATTGTTTATATGTAATTTTCTTTTGTGATTTTGGGTCATCTCCAACCCACATAATTGCAGTTTTATCTTTATTATTTTTTAAATGTCTATCTATACAATTAGCTGAGGCATTCAATGTTCCATCATAAAACCATTTAATATTTACATCTGAGCTACTATACTTAACATCTTTAATTTTAGTATAAGGTTTGATCCAGTTTAATCTTTTACCTTCTTTTCTCCAAAACCCATCGTTATCCTTTAAAGATTGACTGTATTTTTTTTCGTAAATATTTTTGCTGACCAAAGCTTTTTTCAACCATTCTGATTTTACTTTGTAAATTTTCTCGCTAGATTTATTAGTTTTAGATTTTAGTATATTTTTTTTACCAAGGTTTCTTTTACGTGTTACTTTTCTGTATTTTTTTTTGACTTTACTTTTTTTTTTTGTTCTTTGTTTTTTATTTTTTGATTTTTTTGCCATAATTTTTTTAGGAATCTCCCAAGCTATTTAAAATCTTCCAGCTTTTAGAGTCAATAGACATTACTGATAATCTGCTTTGTTTTAATAAGGGTAATTGTTGTAGATCCTTAATTTCCTTTATTTTTTGAAGACTGACAGGCTTTTTTAATTTTTTCTCGAACTTGACTTTAATTGCTACGAATTTTTTCATTCTATCAGTAGGGTCAACAAATGCCTCTTTAGTAACTTTTACTATTCCTACTATCTCTTTTCCTATATTAGAGTGATAAAAAAAACACAAGTCACCTATTTTCATATTTTTAAGATTATTAGCTGCTTGATAATTTCTTACTCCGTCCCAATCCGTACCAGTAATACCAGCTTCTTTTTGTTGATCTATTGACCACACATTGGGTTCAGATTTCAATAACCAATATTTCATTTTATAAATTATTTTATATTTCTTATTTTATTTTATTTTAATATAAAATAATATTAATCATTTTATCTTTATGAAAGAAAAAATTAATAAAATTTTAGAATTAGTTAAACTTAACAAATTTAAAGAGGCAAAAATTATTGCAGAAGATATTAAGAAAAATTTAGAGCAAAACTATGAATTTTTAAATATTTATGGTTATATTCTATTTAAACTTCAAAACTACGAAGAGGCAATTAAACTTTACAAAAAAATACTTAAAATTAAACCAGATTATATTTTTCCTCTAAATAACTTAGCGAATGTATATTCAAAATTAAATAAACATGAGGAAGCTTTAAATTATTTTAATCAAGCTTTAAAACTGAACCCAGATTATTTTGAAGCATCCTATGGAGTTAGCGAAGTATATTTTAAAATGCAGAATTATAAGGACTCACTTTTGCATTTAAATAAGTCTATAAATCTCAAACCTAGTTATCTTCCACCAATAAAGAGTAAATTGCACATTCTAAGATTGATTGATAAAAAAGAAGATGTTTTAAAATTCTTAAATCAAATGATTATTCAAATTCCCGATAATGCTTATCTTTACAATGAAAAAGCATTAGTTTTGTCGGAGCTTGGTCGAGAAACAGAGGCAATTAATTCTTATAAAAACACTTACTTTTTTGATCGTGACTATCCTTTTGTTTTAGGCAAAATTGTTTTTGATAAACTCATGAATTGTGAGTGGGATAAAATAGAAGAAGATTTTGAGGAAATATCTTCTAAAATAAAAAAAAAAAAGCAGACATCAGACCCATTAACTGTATCTTATGTAACCGATTCACCTCTAACTTTAAGAGAATCCTCTAAAATTTGGATAGAGTTTAAAAATCCTGGTAAAAACAAAGAACACCATTTCATAAATGAAAAAAAAAAAGGAAAAATAAACATCGGGTATTTTTCTGCAGATTTTAGAGATCATCCAATAGGCCATCTAATATCAAGAACAATTGAGCTACATGATAAATCAAAATTTAATATCCATGGGTTCTATTTTGGAAAAAAACAAAAAAAAAATGACTATTATCATTTAAGGTTGAAAAAAGCTTTCCAAGAATATCATGATGTTTCAAATAAAAATCATGACGAAATCGTAAATTTATCAAGAAATTTAAAAATTGATATTGCAATAGACTTAATGGGACACACGGGTGGTTTTGAAAATCGTATGGAAATTTTTTTAAAAAAATGTGCTCCCATTCAAATAAATTTTTTGGGTTATCCAGGGACATTGGGAACTAATAAATTTGATTATATAGTTGCTGATAAAAACTTAATAAACGAGGATGAAAAAAAGTTTTATTATGAAAAAATAATTTTTTTACCAAACTCTTATCAGCCAAGTGAAAAGGATCGTATTATATCTAACAAAAAATTTACTAAAAAGGAATTTAATTTACCGGAAAATAAATTTATTTTTTGTTGTTTTAATTCTAATCAAAAAATTTTAAGAAATGTCTTCAATCTTTGGATAGAGATTTTAAAAAAATCTCCTGACAGCATACTTTGGCTTCTCTCAAAAAACGAAAATTTTATAAATAATTTTAAAAACGAGTTCAATAAACAAAATGTGAGCACTGATAGAATTATATTTAGTAAAAAATTATCAGTGAATGAGCATCTTGCAAGGATTAAATTTGCAGATTTGTTTTTGGATACTTTCCCTTACAACGCTCACACGACTTGCAGTGATTCTATTTGGGCAGGTGTACCTTTATTAACTAAAAAAGGCAAGTCATTCCATAGTAGAGTTGCTTCTAGTTTATTAAAGACAAGCAATTTAGAAGAATTAATAACTTACTCTGACAAAGAATATATCGATAAAGCTATAAAAATTGCAAATGATAAACAATACTTAAAAAATTTAAAAAGCAAGTTAAATAAAACTAGAGATACAAATCCATTATTTAATAGCGAATTTTATACTAAAAAATTAGAAAAAGCTTTTGAAATAATTTATAAGAGGAAAATTGAAAATCAAAAACCTGACGATATATATTTATAATTTTACACCAGATCCTTTTAAAAATATTGCTTTCTCGTCTAAAGCCCACCTGGGGTTAACAGAAAAATCCAATTTATTAAATTTTTTCTTCTTAAATTTTTTTAATCCAGTTATAGCAATCATGGCAGCATTATCACCACATAATTCAGTTTTTGGGAAATAGAGTTTAAAGTTTTCTTCTTCACAAAGTTTTTTTATTATTTTTCTTATTTCCATGTTAGCTGCGACACCACCTGCAACTACAAATGTTTTTCCCTTAGTATTTTGCCTAAATTCTTTCATAGCTAACTTTGTTTTTTTATAAATAATTTCTAAAACTGTTTCTTGAAAAGATGCAGCTAAGTCACATTTATCTTTAAATGTTTTTATTAAATTTTTACTTCTTAAGACTGCAGTCTTTAAACCTGCAAAAGATAAATTGCATCCTCCCTTATTTATAATAGGTTTTGGAAGAATAAATCTTTTTGGATTACCTTTTCTAGAAAATTCCTCTATTTTTGGCCCACCTGGAAAACCAAAACCTAATAATTTTGCAGTTTTATCAAAAGCCTCTCCGAGCGCATCATCTATTGTTGTTCCTATTCTTTTGTAGTTATCTAAATCATTAACAATTAAAAACTGAGTATGACCACCAGAAATTAACAGGAGTAAATAAGGATAATCTAACTCATTTTCAAACATCGGACTTAAGGCATGACCCTCTAAATGATTTACAGCTATAAGAGGTTTATTCAACCCAATAGCTAGTGCTTTTGCAAAATTAAAACCAACGGATAAGCAAACAATCAATCCAGGCCCAGCTGTTGCAGATATAGCGTCTAAATCCCATAGATTAACCTTACTTTTTTTTAAAGCCTTTTTTGTAACTGTGTCTATTTTTTCTAAGTGATTTCTTGCCGCTAATTCTGGCACTACTCCTCCATATTTTTTATGAACTTCTTCCTGGCTTGAAATTACGTTTGCTAATATTTTAGGTGGTTTTTTTCCATTATCTTGAATTATGGATACTGCAGTTTCGTCACAGCTGGTTTCTATGCCCATTATAAGTATTTTTTTTTTCATAAATAATTTAATTTATACATAAAAATTTAAAGAATTATGAATAAAAAAAAATTAATTATAGGAGCGAGAGGTAGTAAACTGGCTATTAAATATGCTGAAATTGCTATCAAAGAAATTAAAAAATTCTATAAGGGAAAAATTGAATTAAAAAAAATAGTTACGAAAGGAGATTGTGTCTTAAATCGTAGAACTTCAGAAATTGGAGGAAAAGGAGAATTCGTTAAAAATATTGAAAGAGAATTATTTCAAAAAAAAATTGACATAGCTGTTCATTCATTAAAAGATATTCCATATAAACAGACAAGAGGATTAGTTATTAATGCTGTTCTTAAAAGAAATTCACCTAAGGAAGTTTTGATTAGCAAAAATAATTTGACTTTGGATAGATTAAAAAAAAATTCAATTATTGGGTCATCATCTTACAGGAGGGAATTTCAATTAAGATTACTTAGACCTGATTTGAAATTTAAACTTATTCGTGGCAATATTGACAGTAGAATAAAAAAAGTTTTTAATAAAAAATTTGATGCAACAATATTAGCCAAGGCAGGACTAAAGTGTTTAAAATTATTAAAATTTATTTCTCAGGAATTTGATTACAATAAAATGATACCATCAGCTGGACAAGGTATTATATCGCTTCAGTCAAGAAAAAGTGATAATAGAATTAACAGGCTTTTAAAAAAAGTTAATCACAAAAACACAAGTATTAGAGCTAGTTCTGAAAGAAGAGTTTTAAAAATTTTAGAAGGTGATTGTAACACAGCTATTGGTGTCTATTCATTTATTAATAAAAATAAATTAACTTTAAAAGCAGAACTTTTTTCTCATGATGGGAAAATAAGATATTACTATGAATATTCTGATAAATTGAATAAAGCTTTAAAGATAGGTGATATTGTTGGGAGATATTTAAAAAAGAAATCTCAAGGTAAATATAAAATTTAAAATGCACATTTTACTAACACGAAGCTTGGAAGACTCTAAAGATTTAATTGTAAAATTTAAATCTAGTGGTTTTAGAGTCTCAAATTTACCTTTGTTAGAATTTAGTAAAGTGAGTTATAAAAAAATTAATTTTTCCAGTTTTGATGCAATAATATTTACCAGCCCTAATGCAATAAAGTTTTTAGAGTTAAAAAATATCAATAAAAATATATTATGTTTTTGTGTTGGTTCATCAACCGAGAAGACTGCAAGATCAAGAGGTTTTCAACAAGTTTTTGCTGCAGACGGAAATGTAAGAAATCTAAAAGAATTAGTTGAGCAAAACTTAAAATCAAAAAATAAAAAAATTCTTTATGTGAGTGGTGAAATTGTTTCATACCCTTTGGACAAAGAATTATTATCAAAAGGTTATAATGTTAACCGTCTGGTGAATTATAGCGCAATACACAATGAAAATTTAGATTTGTCTTTTTTAAACTTATTAAGAAAAGATATGCCAGATTTAGTATATGTTTACTCAGAAAATAGTGCAAAAAGCTTTTTAAATTTGATAAAAAAATACGAATTGGTTGACTACTGGATGAATACTAACTTAATGTGCATAGGTGAAAAAACATCATCGGTTTTAAATGTAATTAAGTGGAAAAAAATTTTTTTATTTAATCCTGGTGAGGAGGAATTTTTATTATATAAAATTTAAATAAAATGGAAGTATTTGTTAATTTAAAAAGTTTATTTCTATCTGTTTGGGATAAAGGCATTCTAGGAGTTGATATTGGCCAAATATTAATTGGTTTAGGAATTTTTTTAATTTTTTTAATTTTCAGAGGATTAATAAGTAAATTAATAATTAGAAAACTAGAAATAATTTCAAAAAAAACTACAAATAAATTAGATGATACATTTGTAAAAGCTATGTTAGGGCCAGCACGTTTTTTACCTATAGTTTTAGGTTTTTTTTTTGCAAGTTATTATATGACTTTTGCCGAGGATACTAGAGCTTTTGTAGATACTATAAATAGAACTCTGATAACGATTTTATTATTTTGGATAATACATCAAATAATTGAGCCAATTTCATATATTTTAAGTGGATTAGATAAAATTCTTACAAGGGAATTGATTGGATGGATAATTAAATCATTAAAAATTCTTATATTTATTTTAGGTGCTGCCGCTGTTCTAGAGTTATGGGGAATTAAAATTGGACCAATTATTGCTGGGTTAGGACTTTTTGGAGTAGCTGTTGCACTTGGTGCTCAAGATTTATTCAAAAATTTAATATCTGGAATTTTAGTTCTTGTAGAAAAAAGATTTAAAATGGGCGATTGGATATCAGTAGAGGGCATAATTGAGGGGATTGTTGAAAAAATAGGATTTAGATCAACAACAATTAGAAAATTTGACAAATCATTAGCTATAATTCCAAATTTTCAGTTTGCAGAAAATGCAGTTGTTAATGTAAGCCAAACAACTAATTGGCTCATTAGTTGGATAATTACCTTGCAATATGACACTACTATTGATCAATTAAAAAATATTAGAGATCAAATTGAAAATCATATTAATGAGAATGATGATTACGATAAAAAAGTGGGTCTCGCGGTCAGGGTAGATAAATTTTCGGACAGTTCAATAGATATGTACGTAAGATGCTTCACTAAAACTAATAGTTGGAGCGAGTGGCTAAAAGTTAAAGAAAAATTGGCTATTGAAATTAAGCAGATAGTTGAAAAAAATAAAGCTTCTTTTGCCTTTCCAAGCCAGTCTATCTATGTCGAAAAAAAATGATAGCTCTATTTTATTTATCTTTACAATTGTTGAAATTATATTCTTATGTTGTTATAGCAAATGTTATCATTAGTTGGTTAGTCGCTTTTAACGTTTTAAATACTACAAATCGATTTGTTTATTTGGTTTTAGATTTTACATACAGATTAACAGAACCTTTTTTAAGAAAAATTAGAGGTTTTCTACCAAATTTGGGCGCACTTGATATATCCCCAGTTATTCTTCTTTTATTGATATGGTTTGTAGAAATGTGTATGAAACTTTATATAGCGCCATTAATTTTTTAGATAACATGATTATTATAAACGGAAAACAGACAGCAGCAGATCTTAGATTAAAACTCAAAAACGAAGTAGATAATTTAAAATTTAAATTTAGTAAAATTCCTGGTTTGACAGTTATTCTTGTTGGTGAGGATGCCCCAAGTAAAATCTATGTAAAAAATAAAGAAAAATCAGCTAAGGAAATCGGATTAAAATCAGAAATTATAAAATATCCGAACACAATAGATGAAAAAATAGTCCTTAATAAAATTCACGAACTTAACAAAGATGATTCAGTCTCAGGTATTTTAGTCCAATTACCACTTCCAAAACATATCAATACAAAAAAGATTATCGATGCAATTAATCCTGATAAAGATGTAGATGGTTTTCATCCTAAAAACGTAGGAAATTTATCCTCAGGTCATGAAAGCCCTGTACCTTGTACTCCACAAGGGTGCCTCATACTAATCAAGAGTATTGAGCCAAATCTTAGTGGAAAAAAAGCAGTTGTGCTAGGTAGATCTAATTTAAATGGAAAACCAATGACGCAATTATTATTAAATGAAAATTGCACAGTAACTATTGCACACTCAAAAACAAAAAACTTGAAAGAAGAATGCCTTAAAGCTGATATTTTGGTAGTTGCTGTTGGAATACCAAAACTTGTTAAAGGAGATTGGGTTAAAAAAGACTCTATAGTTATTGATGTAGGTATAAACAAAACTGAGAAGGGTATTATTGGAGATGTTGATTTTGCACAGGCATCTAAATTTGCAAAAGCAATAACTCCTGTACCAGGTGGAGTTGGCCCAATGACGATTGCTTGTTTATTAAAAAATACTATTGACTCTTTTAAAAGGTCAATAGTTTAAGTTGAGAAGGATTTTATTAAATTCCTCTCCCACATTTTTAGTGTTAAATAGTTTCTGCTTGGCTTTTTCTCTATAATATTTTTTAATATTTAATAAATCTTTGGCGTTTGCAAAATCAACTGCCTTCTCTATATATTCATTCTTATTTTTAACAATTGGAGGATTGTCAATCTCCATTTGTATATACGAAGCAGTCACAATTCTAGATTTAATAAATTTTGTTGGCATTGTTACTGTAGGAGTTCCGTAAACCATCGACTCATGAAATGAATTTCCTGCACCAAAATACAATGGATCCAACAAAACTGATGAAGAACCAAGATGATTTATATATCCATCCCTATTCAATTGATCAATAAAAATTACTCTATCTAAGTCGAAATTTTTAATTTTTTTAAAACGTTCAATTAATTTATGATAATAAACTTTATTGCTATCCTTTATCAAATATAAAATACCTTTTTTATCTCTGTTGAGAATTTCAGATAAAATTTGGTCAAAATCAGGGTGAAATTTGAACATTGTTTGTGGACAAGAGTAAATGTTATTTTTTGATAAACTTTTATCATTAAGTTTATTTTCTAAATTCGGTATCTCGTAGATCATAGGCAATTGGTTCATTAGTAATAATTTTTCAGAATAACTCTTTGCAGTTTCGTTAGTAATTAAACTTTTTGAGCACAGGAAATAATCTATACTCTCACTACCTGTTGTCTCAGGATGTCCCCATGACATTATTTGACATTTAGCAAGTCTAATTAAAGATAAATAGTAAAACTCAACAGACATACCTATATCTGGATAAAACAAAATATCGAACATTTCCTTTTTAAATATTTTTATTTTTTCATTTAATTTTTGAGGAAGAGTAATATTTTTTAAATAGCCATCTTTCTCTTTTTTAACAAATTCATTAAATATTTCACTTGTTTTAGTTTTATTTGAGTGAAATACAAATATATCAAATTTTGATCGATCGAGACTAAAAATAATATTTTTAAATAATCTACCTATTGTATGATTTGTAAAAAATTCTGATATAAAACCTATTTTTATTTTTTCATTTTTATTTTTCTTTTTTACGCAGGTTTCATTTAGCTCTGTATAGATTTTTCTCAAAGCTTTTACACTTTTAACATTTAATTTAAGATTGTCATATTGATTATAAGACATCTCATAGTGGGGAGTTTGAATTATTTGATCATTATCATAATTTAATTTTTCATTATTTTTTAAAATTTGATCATAACAGTTGCTAACTTTATTTCTGAATTTATCAATTTGATTATTATCTTTAACAATTATTGGAAACAAAAGGTCTTTCTGATATTTCCATTTTGGATTCATCAATCCTTTTTTTAAACCTTCATCTATTAAAAAAATCATTTCTTCGATTTTGTCTTGGTTTCTTAATATAGATGCAAGAAACTGAAAAATATAAGGTTCTTTTTCGTTGAGTTTTATAATATTTCTTATCGTATTTTCCGCATTAATAAAATCTCCCGAAAAGGCATATGCATGTGATAAATTTCTTAAAACTGATAAATTATTTGGATAGTTAAGCTGTATCTTTTTAAATAATTTAATAGATTTACTGTAATTTTTACTTTGCAAATAATTGTAGGCAGTTTTAAATAGTTCTTCTGTAGAGATTTTATTCACAACATTATTTGTTATTTGAATAACACTATACCTTATAAGAAAAAATTAAAAATATTTTATGATAATTTCGATCTTCCGCCGTCTACACCAATTATTTGGCCAGTTATCCATGAGCTTTCCTCAGATAATAAAAATTGAGCCATTGCAGCAGCATCCTTTCCTTCACCAATTCTTTTTAATGGGTGTGCTTTAGCCACCCCTTCAGCAATTAACTTATTTTTCAAAATTGGCTCTGCGATTTTAGATTTAATTAAACTTGGTGCGATACAATTAACTCTAATATTAGGAGCAAACTCTGCTGCCAAAGAAACCGTTAGTCCCTCGATAGCTCCTTTTACAGATGCTATAATACTATGATTAGCAAAACCTCTTTGTACTGCTACTGTTGAAAACATTACTATTGATCCTCTATTTTTTTTAAGGTTATCCTGAAAATTTTTGATCGTTTCAACTATTGGAAAAAAATTTAACTCAAAACATTTTAAAAAATCGTCTTTTTTTACAGCACGAACAGGTTTAAGGTCAATTGATCCAACACAATATGCAATACCATAAATATCATGCTCATCAAATTCGTTTTTTAAGCTTTTAATAGATTGTTCGTCCAAAACATCTATAACGCTATATTTGCAATTAAGTTCAGATGATAATGATTTAAGGCTATTTTCATCTCGTCCAATAAGCTGAATATCTTTTTTTTTGGTCACCATCATTTTAGATAAATTTGAACCGATTGAACCTGTCGCACCAAATATTAAATATTTTCCTGACATATTGTATAATAATATTTATATTTAAATTATGAAATTATTTATTATACTTGGTAATCAATTATTTCCATTAAAATATTTTAACCGCTTCAAAAAAGACCATCTTTTTTTTATGGCTGAAGATGCTGGTTTATGTACTTACGAAAAACATCATAAACTCAAAATTCTTCTATTTCTCTCGTCCATGAGATCATTTAGTGAAAATTTAAAAAAAAATAACTTTAAAATAGCATACTCAAAAATTGAAGATTCGTCATTTGAAGAAGATTACATATTAAAAATACAAAAAGTTTTAAAAAAAAATAAAATAAGTGAACTTTCATGTTTTGAAATTGAAGATAAGCCATTTGAAAAAAAATTCATTAATTTTTGTGATAAAAATAAAATAAAATTAAATACAATCACGTCTCCAATGTTCCTAAACACCAGAGATGACTTTAAAAAGTATTTGTCTAAATCCAAAAAGCCATTCATGGCAGTTTTTTATAAGGAAACTAGAAAGAAAATGAATATTTTAATGAATGGCAAAGATCCTGTTGGTGGTAAATGGAGTTTCGATGAGGATAATAGAAAGAAATTACCAAAGGGAACAAAGGTTCCTGCTTTTCCTAAAATAAAGTATACCAAGCACACAAAAAAATTGAAAATTATAATAGAGAAAAAGTTTACAGGACATCCCGGCTCTACAAATAATTTTTGGTTTGCAACTGAATACAGAGATGTTCAAAAACTATTAGATTTTTTTATAAATGAAAAATCGGATCTTTTTGGCGATTATGAGGATGCTGTTGATCAAAATAATAATGTGTTATTCCATAGCGCTCTTAGCCCTTACATAAACTTAGGATTAATAACTCCAGAAATTATTTTGGACAAAATTTTAGAAAGCCATAAAAAGAAAAAAATAAAAATTAATTCTTTAGAGGGTTACATAAGACAAGTTATAGGTTGGCGTGAATTTATGAGAGGAATTTATCAAAATTTTAATAGCAAACTAGAGACAAGCAACTTTTTTAAACATAATCGTAAGATGACATCATCTTGGTACTTAGCAAATACTGGTCTACCACCATTAGATTATGCAATTAAAAACGCAAATGATCATGGTTGGTCTCATCATATTGAGAGATTAATGATTTTATCCAACATTATGAATCTATGTGAGATTAAACCAATTTATGTTTATAAATGGTTTATGGAGATGTTTGTTGACTCCTCCGATTGGGTAATGTCACCAAATGTTTACGGAATGGGATTATTTAGTGACGGAGGAATTTTTGCTACAAAACCTTATATATGTGGATCAAGTTATTTTTTGAAAATGATGGATTTTAAAAAGGGCGAATGGTGCAATACTATGGATGGTCTGTATTGGAGATTTATAAATAGAAACAGATCTTTCTTTTTGAAAAATCCTAGACTTTCAATGATGGTAAGAATTTTTGATAGAATGAAATCTGAAAGAAAAAAATTAATATTACTAGAGGCTGAAAAATTTATAAAAAAGAACACAACTAACTAAAATATTTTTTAATTGTTAAAACAAATAAATTTTTTAAAGTTCTTAAAATCTCTATTTTAGGTATTTTTGAAGAACCTTTTAATCTATCTTTAAAAGTTATTGGTATTTCTTTTATTGGAAAATTTTTCTTTTCAATTTCAAATAAAATTCCCATAAAAAAACTATAACCTTTATTTTTTGTATTATTAAGATTAAAGTTGGTTAGTTTTCTTAAGTCGAAACCTCTATAGGATGTTGTAAACTCATTACAATTAATACCAGACACTTTCTTAATAAATAAGTTCCCATATTTACTTAAATTTAGTCTCCATCCTTTCATTAAGCATTGCCCACCTTTTGTGTATCGAGAGCCAATCACAAAAGGTGAATTTCGTAAATTATTAATAAACTCTTTTAGGTCATTTGGATCATGCGATAAATCTGCATCCATAGTAATTAAATAATCAAAATTATTTTTTAGTGCAAAATTGTATGCAAATTTGTGAGCAGTATCTAAGCCAAGCTTTTTTTCTCTTATTACTAAATAAAGTTGAGATTCTTTTGATTGAAGTTTTTTTACTATTTCCTTAGTTTGATCAGGAGAGTTATCATCCACAATTAATATCGAACATAGTGGCAAATTTTTTCGAATACCTAATATTAGCTTTTTAATGTTATCTTTTTCGTTGTAACATGCTGAAAATATTAATATTCTTTTTTCACCATCCATTTTTTATAAATTATATATATGAAAAAAAAAATTTCAATTATTGTCGGAGGCATAAAGCAATTTGGTATCTGGTTTTTAAAAATATTTTTAAATG
Source organism: uncultured Pelagibacteraceae bacterium (assembly GCA_902585415.1). GTDB lineage: Bacteria > Pseudomonadota > Alphaproteobacteria > Pelagibacterales > Pelagibacteraceae > Pelagibacter. Next base: position 4,228 of record CACIDN010000002.1, on the reverse strand, counting down.
AAAAAAAATATAAATAACTATTTATTAATTTATCTTACTATTTTAATAATATTTTCTTATTTTTTTTTGTACATCAAACACCAAGTAGGAAATGACTCTACAATCTCTGAATGGTTAATAAATTATGAGGGTGGTTTTACGAAAAGAGGTATTGTTGGTCAGTTAGCTTTAATTCAATCAAGATTTTTCGATTTAGATTTACGACTATCTATATTTTTAATGCAATGTGGTGTGTGTACACTTTATTTTATTTTAATATATAAATTGTTTAAAAATATTAAAACAAATAAAGTTATATATTTATCAATATTCACTCCAATATTTATACTTTACCCAGTAGCTGAAATTGAGGTACTAGCAAGAAAAGAGATTATAGTATTTTCAATTTTCTTAATTTATTTATTTATACCAAGAGATTTTCAGTTTAAAAATTTGTCTTTAATTATTTTTTTGGTTTTATCAATTCTTATTTGGGAACCAATTATTTTCTTTTTTCCAATAATTTTCTTACTTGAGATTATAGAGAGAAACATAGAAAAAATAAATTTAGATTTTTTTAATATTTTTTTTTATTTTGTTCCAAGTATTTTTGTAGCATTATTTTTTATTACATCACCTATTTCAAACGAGCAATGGATGATTATGTCAGGAGTGCTTAAAAATGAGTTTGGACAAAATTGTTACATGTCATGTAGTTTATTGAAATCTAAATCAACAATAGCTCATCAATTTCAGGGAAATTTATCAAAATACTCTTTGGAGGTTTTTTTAAGATATTTTCTTATAATTATTATTGGTTTTTTTCCTCTTTACATTCTCTATAAAAATTCATACTTGAGAAATAAAAATTTAATTTTATTTAATAAATTCAAAAAAATTAACTCCATTTTTTCTCTTAGCTTAGTTCCGGTTATATTGCTCTTTGCAATGGGCTATGATTGGGGTAGGTGGGTTAATATTACATATGTTTTATCAGCAATAGTATACTTTTATCTTTATAAAAATAATTTAATTCTATTGAACAAAAAAAAACTTGAGGAAAATTTTATTAACAAATTAAAAGGAAAAATATTTATTTTTCTTTTTGTAATTTACTGTTTTGGCTGGAATCCTAAAACAGTTATGACTGGTGATGTGGCATCTTTTCCAGGTTACAGGATTCCTTATAAGGCTTTTAAAGTACTTTCAAATTAATGAAAAAAATTGTAATTTCCAGTTATGACGATTAAGGTTTTCTTCAATAATTCATGCAATATTTGTAAACTTGAGATTGACCATTACAAAAAAAATTCTGATCAAAACTTGGAATGGGTTGATATTACAAATAATCAGCAGGCAGTAGATCTGACATCAAAATCTAAAGAGGAACTTCTAAGAAGATTACATGTGATTGACAATGGACAAGTTATTGGGGGAGCAAAAGCATTTATAATTATCTGGTCAAAAATACCAAAATATAATTTTTTAGCAAAAATTTTGAGTTTTAAACCCTTGTTTATTTTATTTCATTACGCTTATGAATTTGTAGCTTATTTTTTATTTTTAAAAAACAAACATCAACTTAATGAAAAAACAAAACCTACCAGTTAAGTTGTGTCCAGTTTGTGAAAGGCCCTTTAAATGGAGAAAAAAGTGGAGGCTGAATTGGGAAAAAGTGAAATATTGCTCAAAAAAATGTTCGTCAAAAAGATAAATTGTTTATACAAATTTTTAATTATTTTTTTTTTAATACCATCAATTAATAGTTCTCATGCAGAATTTTTTAAAGATATTTCAAATATTATAACGATTAATGAAAGTAGGCTAAGTTATGGGGTTTCAGTTACAGATATCAACAAAGATGGAAATAATGAGTTTATAGTTACAGGTTTTGGCTATCCAAACTTAGCCTTAAGTTATATTGATGGAAAATTAAAAAATATAATTCAAGATGAGATTTTTTTAGATCAATCTAGAAAAACTATTGGTGTTGCCGCTTGCGATATAGATAAAGACGGTTTTGAGGAAATTTATTTTTTAAACACAGATACTTATAGCGGAACAAAAAAATATACTGATAGGCTAATTGATAAAAATAACGATAATTATTTTGACTTATTTGCGTTAAAAAAAAACAGAGAAAATTTAAACCTAACAGCAGGCAGATCTGTAGTTTGTGTTGATAGAAAAGGTGATGGTGAATACGGTATTTATGTAGCTAATTATGGTGGACCGACTAGATTCTATGAAATTGAAAATAACAGCATAATAGACAAAGCAAAAAACCTAAATTTGAATAAAGTTACAGGCGGCAGAGCGGTAGTATCAGGTCATATTTTAACAGATAGAACTGATATATTTGCAGCAAATGAAAGAGGTGCCAACTTTCTTTTAAAAAATAATAAAGGCAAATTTGAGGATGTTGCATTTGAGTATAGGGTTGATGATGTAATACAGAATGGAAGGGGAACGGCATTAGCCGACATCTATTATAGAGGAAGATTAGACATTTTGAGTGGTAATTGGAATGGATATCATAGAGCATACGTTTTAGAAAATAATGAATTTAAGGACATAGGAAATAAAGCTTTCGATAAACCATCTAGAATAAGAACAATTATCTCCGCTGATTTTGACAACGACGGTTTTGATGAAGTTTTTATGAACAATATCGGAGAACCAAACAAATTATTTAAAATAAATGAAAATGGAAAATTTGAGGAAATAAAATTAAAAACAGCTCTTGAAAGTGACGGATTTGGAACTGGAGCAGCTGTAGCTGATATTGATAATGATGGTATTTTAGAATTATTAGTCTCTCACGGCGAAAGTAAAGCACAACCTTTGACATTGTATAAAGCAAAAGTAGAAAAAAATAATAAATATTTAAGGATCAAGCCCATCAATAAATTTGGAGCTCCTGCTAGGGGAGCAACTGTAACTTTAATCTCTAACCAAAGAAGGCATTCGAAAACAATAGATGCTGGATCCGGTTATTTATGCCAAATGGAACCTGTGGCACATTATGGAATTAGAAAAAATGAAAAAGATTTTAAAATAGAAGTTAAATGGACAAATGGTAAAAAAAATTTTATGGATAAAATTGAAATTAATCAAACAATTACTATAAAACAAAAATGAAAAAAATTTTGGTTAAATGCTTACTATTATTGGCAATTTTATTTCAAATTGAAGTAATTGCTGAAGAAAAAAATTATCATAAAGAGCTAATAACTGATTGGTCTAGAATATTTCCAGATAAAAATAGAAATGCTGCTGGACCTAAATTTTTTAAATATATCATAGACAAAGAAAATACATATAAAGATTTCATCGAGTATAATAAGTTATTTTGTGCTGTATCTGGATCATTAATTGATCCTGATAGTGACTCTGAGTTTTTATTTGTTAAAGAGAGTAAATCAAATAATAAAATCTGTGGTAATTATTATAGATGCTGCGTTCCATGTTCTTGTGATGTAATGAAGTATTCAGAAGTTCAAAAAATGAAATATAAATTTATAGATGGCTCAAGAGAATTCTACGTTATAACAATTAAAAACCCTTGCATCAAAAATGATTTTCCAAATAGAGTAAATAAAGAATATTTTTGCGATGGTAAAAAAATCAATAGCGATCAAGTGTTTAATCTAAATAATAGAATAGTTATAGGATTATTACATAACGGAAGAACATGTAAAAATGATGATATCGATTTAGTCAAAAATCATCAAATTACTGGTCGATACTGTGAATTAAGAAATAATACACCCCTAGAGGAACTAGATGCTGGTATGGGTGACATCTTTATAAAACTTGCTAGATAAAACTTAACAACATTAAGTGAAGTTTGAAATAATTTTGGGAATATAATTTTTAAAATTAAAAAAACCTTTATTACAATATTGCCAAGAATATTGATCAAGTTTTCTATATAAAAAATTTATTTTTAAATTATTTAAATTTATATAATCTAAGTTTTCCCCAACATTTGGATACAATCCGATGTTTTTTTCGTCAATTTTTTTAATTTGGCTTATATCAATTATTTCGCAATCAATTGATTGTTCTTTTAATCTTTTTACTTGATCTTCAAATAGAAGGTGCTTAAATTTTATTACTTTTTCATTGAGTTTGATTGATCTATTTTCATTTTTGTTAGAAACTAAATATATTTTTTTGAATTTATAATTTTTAAAGTCTGTGAATTCAAAAGAAAGATTATTATCAAAAATTAGCAAATTAATTG
>CACIDN010000001.1:115000-181756 GCA_902585415.1 uncultured Pelagibacteraceae bacterium | reverse complement strand
AAAGAGGCTGTTTTACATATCTCTGGTCCACTATTGATTGTTGCGGGTGCAGGATCTGGAAAAACTAAAGTCCTCACATCAAGAATAGCACATATTTTAAATGAGAATAAGGCATTCCCAAACCAAATATTGTCTGTGACTTTTACAAATAAGGCTGCTCGAGAAATGCAGAACAGGGTTAGTAAAATTTTTAATAATAAGGTGGTTGGATTACCTTGGTTGGGTACTTTCCATTCTATCTGTGCTAAGATTTTGAGAAGACATTCAAATGCAGTAAATTTAAACCAAAATTTTACAATTATAGATCAAGACGATCAGTTAAGACTAATTAAAACAATATGTAATGCAGAAAATATAGATATAAAAAAAATTTCACCAAATTTTGTAATTTCATTAATTAATAAATGGAAAAATTTTGGTTGGTATCCTGATGATGTGATCTTGAAAAAAAGTGAAAGTCTTGAGAGGAACTTATTAAAAATTTATAAAATTTATCAAACGAAACTAACAAATCTCAATGCTTGTGATTTTGGAGATTTAATTTTGCATTGTGTGTCAATTTTTGAAAAAAACACAGATATAATTGAATTGTACTCTAAAAATTTTAAATATATTTTGGTTGATGAATATCAGGATACAAATTTTATTCAAAGCAAATGGTTAAAACTATTAACAAAAACTCATGACAATATTTGCTGCGTCGGTGATGATGATCAATCTATTTATAGTTGGAGGGGTGCTGAAATCAAAAATTTTTTAGAATTTGACAAAGTATATAAAAATACAAAAATTATCAGACTTGAGGAAAATTATAGATCAACTCAAAATATTTTGAATGTAGCATCTGAACTAATTTCAAAAAATGAAGATAGATTGGGTAAAGAACTTGTCTCAAATCAAAATCAAGGAGAACTCGTAAACCTTAATTGTTTTAAAAATGGAAAAGACGAAGCAATATGTGTTTCGAAAATTATAGAGGGAGAAGTTTCGAAAAAATACAAGCTGAATAATGTAGCTATATTGGTTAGAGCAATTTATCAAACCAGAGAATTTGAGGAAAGATTTCTAAAAATTGGATTACCTTATAGAATAATAGGTGGTGTCAAATTTTATGAGCGTGCTGAGATAAAAGATTGTATCGCATACCTTCGAATAGTTTATCAAAATAAAGACGACTTGGCTTTCGAGAGAATTGTCAATGTACCTAAAAGATCAATTGGTGATACCTCTTTTAAAATGATAAGTGAACATGCAAAAAAAAATACTTTATCCCTAGAAAATTCATCGAAGAAATTAATTGAATTAAATAAAGTTAAACCAAAAACAAAAATTGGTTTATTTAATTTTTTGAATTTATTACAAAAATGGAGAAATGATCATTTCAACAAAAAAATTGAACACGTAAAATTGCTTCAAATAATTTTAGATGAGTCAGGTTATTCACTATTATTAAAGAATAAAAAAGATTTAGAAAATGAAAATAGACTTGAAAATATAAAAGAACTGTTAAATGCTATGAAAGAATTTGATAATTTGGAAAGTTTTCTTGAACATGTCTCTCTAGCAACATCAATAGATAACGATTGGGATGGAGAAAAAGTTAACTTGATGACAATGCATGCATCTAAGGGCCTTGAATTTGATGCAGTTTTTCTTCCTGGTTGGGAAGAGGGGTTGTTTCCTCATCAAAAATCAATAGATGAAAAAGGTCAAAAAGGTCTTGAGGAGGAAAGAAGGCTTGCATATGTAGGAATAACTAGAGCCAAACACGAGGTATACATATCTTTTTCACTTAACAGATTTTACCAAGGTGATTGGATAGATAGTATTTCTTCAAGATTTATAGATGAGCTACCTGAGAAATATATAAAAAAAATTAATAATTATGAAAAAGAGGAAGAGGAATTTTTTGAATTTAATCAAGACATAGAAAATGAGGAAGATGTTTATAGAAGCCCAGGTTGGTTGAGATATCAAAAACGATTAAAATGATCTCTGGTAAAATTGAGAAATTAAGGAATAAATTTATTAAATTTAACATAGATGGATATGTTGTTCCAAAAAACGATATGTATTTTAATGAATTTTCGTCACCTGATAGACTAAAATTAATATCTAATTTTGATGGATCTGCTGGTTTAGCCATAATTTTAAGAGACAAAAATTATCTATTTGTTGACGGAAGGTATACAATACAGGCTAAATCTCAGTCTGGTAAAAACTTTAGTATTGTTGAAATTCACAAAAAATTACCATGGAAAGTTTTAAAACACAAAATCAAAATAGGTTATAATCCATATTGTTTTACAAGTTTGAGTTTAAAAAAATATTTCAAAAATTACTTTGGACTTATACCAATTTACAGTGATTTAATAATTAAAAGTAAACAAAAAAAAATTAATGAAAAATTTTACTTTATAAAAGATAATATCTCGGGAGAAAATTCAAAATCTAAAATTAGTAAAGTTTTAAAATTTCTTCATAACGACAAGTCAGACTGTCTTTTTATAACTGCACCCGAAAATGTTGCTTGGTTGTTAAATCTAAGAGGCAAAGATAATCCACACAGTCCATTGCCTAATTGTAGGTTGATTTTAAAAAAAAGTGGTAAAATATATTTATTTGCGAATAAATCAAAAATAAATTACTTATTTTTGAGTAATAATTTAAAAAAAATAAAATTAATTGATGAGAGAAACACAGATATTTTTTTGAAGGAACTTAGTTCTAAAAAGATTATTCTAGATCGATTGAGTTGTTCTTTAGCTTATGAGGATATAATAAGAAACAAAATAAATATATCGAATAAAAATGACCCTATTTATAATTTGAAGTCTATTAAAAATAATATTGAAATTAAAAATATAATTAAATCACATATCTTAGATGGTGTAGCAGTAATAAAGTTTTTGTACTGGATTAAAAATTTAACAAAAAATATTTCAGAATTAGATGCTGAAAAAAAATTAAATTTTTTTAGGAAGAAAAATAAAAATTATTTATTTCCAAGCTTTAATACAATATCCGCTTCAGGACCAAATGGTGCAATTATACATTACAGAGCAAACAAAAATACGAATAGACTGATAAAAAAAGAGGATATTTTCTTATTTGACTCAGGTGGTCAATATAAATATGGAACAACTGATATTACAAGAACAATATGTTTAGGAAAGCAATCAAATAAAATTAAAAATATTTATTCATATATTTTAAAAGGTCATATTGCTGTCGCTAGTGCAAATTTAAATAAATTAAGAAGCGCGCATTCGCTGGACACTCTAGCTAGAAAATTTTTAAAAAAAAAGGGTTTAGACTATCCCCACGGCACTGGACATGGTGTAGGTTATTTTCTGAATGTACATGAAGGACCTATTGCAATTTCCAAAGGTTATAAAATAATGCTAAGGCCCGGCAATGTAATTAGTAATGAACCAGGGTTTTATAAAAGAGGTAAATTTGGTATTAGGTTAGAAAATATGATTTATGTAAAAAAATCAAATAATAAAATTTATTTTAAAAATTTAACACTAGCTCCTTTTGATAAAGAATTAATCAATTTTAAACTTCTTACTAAAAAAGAGAAAGATTATCTAATAAATTATAATTTGGAAATTTACTCAACTGTAGAAAAATATTTAAACTACGAAGAAAAATTTTGGTTATTGTCCCAATTTTGAAATTTTTTCAAAGTCTTTTTGGTTTAATATTTTGACTTTTAAATCATTAGCCATCTTAATTTTTCTTGATGTTGGTTTTTCACCAGCCACTAAGTAATCTAGTTTTTTTGACACATTGCTAACAATTTTTCCCCCATTATTTTCAACAATTGATTTAGCTTCAGCTCTGCTAATATTATTTAATTTTCCAGTAAACATTAATATTTTATTGAAAAATACTCCCTCTGTTTTTTTTACAACATTCTTTTCAAAAGTTAAAATTTCGCTTAAAGATGAAACAACTTTTAAGTTTAGTTTATTTTTAAAGAAATTTTTTAAAGACGAGATTTGTGTTTCCCCAATTCCATCAATATTAGATAAATCCTCAATATTTTTTTTTTCTTTTAATTTGATAAAATTTGAATAATCACCTAAAAATTCTGATATTAACTTTGCATTTTCCTGGCCTATATGTCTGATACCAAGAGAATAAATAAATCTATCTAGTTTTAATTTTTTTGATTTATTAATTGAATTTTTAAGATTTTCAGCTGATTGTGAACCCCATCCCTCTAGTTTAGATATTGTTTGAAAATTTAAATTAAATATATCATCTGGAAGTTTTATAAATTTTAAATCCCAAAATTTTTCAATAACTTTTTTTCCAAGTCCTTCAATATTTAGTGCATCTTTTGATACAAAATGCTTAAGTTTTTCCTTAGCTATTCTATTACAATCAAAGCCTATATCTGGGCATCTTCTAACTGCATCAATTTTTTTTGTTACTTTATTAAACTCTTTTATAGTGTCATAACCACAAGGGCATTTTTTTGGAAATATAAATTTTTTTATATTTGAGTTTCTTTGATTTTTATCTACAGATATAACATGAGGAATTACATCGCCAGCTCTTTCAATTTTAACAGTATCGCCAATTCTAATATCTTTTCTATTTATTTCATCTTCATTATGTAATGTTGCATTGGAAACCATTACACCACCTATGTTAACAGGTTTAACTTTTGCAACTGGTGTTAAAGCGCCGGTTCTTCCAACCTGAATATCAATATCTATAATTTTAGTAATTGAATAATTAGCTGAAAACTTGTGAGCTACAGCCCATCTAGGTGCAGTAGCCATAAAACCTAATCTTTTTTGTAGATTAAAGTCATTAACCTTATAAACAATACCATCGATATCATAGTTCAAACTAAATCTTTTTTTTTCTATGTCAGAGTGATGTTTTACTAAATTATCTATACCTTTAATTGTTTTATTTAATTCAGATGTTTTGAAACCCCATTTATTTAGATTATTTATAAAATCGCTCTGTTTATCAATTGTCATTTCTGAACTAAAACCAAAAGTGTAAGCAATAAATTTTAAGGGGATCAGTTCTGTTTTTTTTGGATCTTTTTGTCTTAATGATCCAGACGCTGCATTTCTTGGATTAGCAAAGTCCTTTTCTATTTTTTTAAAATCATTATTTTCTATAAAAACTTCACCTCTTATATCTATCTCATCTGGAAAATCTGTGTAAGTAATCTTCAAGGGTATATCTTTAATAGTCTTTAAGTTAGCAGTTATATCTTCTCCTTCTTCACCGTCTCCCCTTGAAAGACCTTTAACAAATTTTCCATTTTTATAATTAAGTGATGCTGAGATGCCGTCTATTTTAGGTTCAACACTATATTCAAATTCGTAATCTTTATTAAAAGTTAAAAAATTAATATTTTTTTTTTGGAAATTAATTAAATCTTCTTTACTAAATGCATTCGATAAAGACAACATTTTTAATCTATGTTTAAACTTTTTAAACTTTTTAGATGGCTCGAATCCGACTTTGACGCTTGGTGATTTTAGGTCTTTATATTTATACTTGCTTTCTAAGTTAAAAATTTCTTCTTTTAAACTATCGAATTCATGATCTGATACTATTGGTTTTTGTTTTTGGTAATAATATTTATTACATTTTTCTAATAATTTTATTTTTTCTAAATATATTTTTTTAGATATTTTTTTTGAATTCATCTATTCAAGAATTTCTTTGAATTTTTTAAAAATACTTTTTTTATCTTTTGTTATTTCTGATTTAGATTTGTAGTCTTTATTGAACAATTTATAACTTTTAGAGTACCATTCACTTGATTGGTAATTATATCCTAGTATAGAGGCATATTTTTGTGCTTCTTCTGTTAGTCCAATTTTAAGGTGAAGTTCGACTAGCCTATGAAGCGCTTCGTCAATAAATGAAGTCTCATCGTAGTTATCAACAACATTTTTAAATCTGTTGATAGCAGCTATCCATTTTTTTTTTTTTACATAATGCACGCCAATATACATTTCCTTAGATGCCAAATAATCATTTATCAAATCAAGCTTGTATGAGGCGTCCAGAGCAAAATCAGTGTTTGGATAATTTTTTTCTATGAATTTAAATTTTTCTTCTGCCTTAACTAATGGGCCTAAATCTTTTTTTTCGTCAACTATCCTTTCATAATGCACCATTCCTAAAAGATAGTGAGCGTACGGAATATTTTCTTGATTTGGATATACTTTGATAAATCTTTCTAATTCGTATTCTGCATCATAATAATAATCTTGAGAATAATAAGCATATGCAGCCATCAGAGCAGATTTAGGTGCCCATTCGGATTGAGGATATAATAATTCTGCTTCATTAAATTTTTTTGCAGCAAACAATGCATCTCCTTTTTTTAATTCATCATAGCCTTCTTTAAATGCCTCAATCATTTGGTATTCAATATTCTTTTCAGTAATTACCGAGGATTTCTCATTTTTAGAACAAGAAATAATGAATATAGAGAATATAATAGTCAAAATAAATTTATTGATTTTCATAACAAATTATTATCAGATTAATTTAAAAGCTTAAGCCTTTAAGCGATATATTTTAGTGTATTTTTTACTAAAAATGAATGTGGAATATTTTTTTCTTTTAATTCGACTATTGTAAAATTATCATTGTTACTAAATAATTCTCTCAAACCTTGGTTTGTAACGTTGTGACCACCTTGACTTGAAGTAATTTTGCCTACCATTCTATAACCGGCTAAATATATATCACCTAGACAATCTAAAATTTTATGATTTACAAACTCTTTAGAATTTCTAAGTTTCTCATCGTTTAGTATTTCATTACCTCTTAAAACAATAGCGTTTTTTAAACTGCCACCTTGTGCAAGTCCCATCTTCTTTAATTTTTCAACATCTTCAAACAAACAAAAAGTTCTAGAATAATAAATATCTTTTAAATTATCCATATAGATATTTTTTTTGTTTCGTTGATTTAAAATTGAATTTTGTTTATATTTTATTTCAAAGTCTATTTCTAAACTAATTTTATTTGGTTCGAATGTAATAAATTTTTCGTTATCCACATAAGTAATTTTTTTATTAATTTTTATTACTCTGATTGGCTGATCACTAATTTTGAAACCAATTTTTTCAATTTTTTCTACAAAATTTTTCGCAGATCCATCCAAAATCGGTAGCTCTTCTGAATTCAATTCAACTAAAAGATTGTCTATACCCAGACCATAAAGTGCAGCCATTAAGTGCTCAACTGTCGAAACGGTAACACCATGATCATTGCTTAACTTTGTACAATAAGACGATTTTGAAACATTAAATATGCTTGTATAAACTAGGTTATGATTTTTTAAATCTGACCTTTTAAATATTATTCCAGTATTTGGTTGCGCTGGAAGTAAAATCATTTCGACTTTCTTTCCAGAGTGTAATCCTATGCCCACAAATTTAATAGATTTTTTTATTGTTTTTTGATTCAAGATTGACATTAAATTCTTATAATTCCTTAATAATCTAATGAAAAAACAAGTATTATTACAAAAGAATACAAGTAATTAATCAAAAAAATTAAATATTTTATCAAATAATCCAAGTTTTTTTGATGTATCTTCTATAAGTACAATTTCTGAACGATTTGCTCCATTTAGAATTTTGTTAGCAGATACACACATTGTATCATCTTTAATATAATTTAAGAACCTTACAGCATAGTCATATGACACAATTTTTTGTACTTTAATTTTACAATCACTAAATAAGATTTTTATTTTATCTATAAAATTTTTGTCTAAGCAAATGAATTCAATTTCTAAAATTATTTTTTTAAATTTTTTATTATCAGGAAAAAAAACGTAAACTTTATCATCAATTATATATTTGTTAATTATTATGTGAAGTATATTTAAATTTTTATCATTATTATAAAATTGTTGTATTCCATTTGTCACGATTTTTTTTATAACCTCTTTATCTAACTTTTTTTCATCAAAAATATTTTTGACACTAAATTGTATACTTTGATAAGTTTTAGATTGAACAGATATGTTTCCACTATTCAAAAAAAGACCCAGATCCTTTTCTAATTTTCTTATATTTTTTTGAAGTAAATTTAATATAACTTTAAAATTCAAATTATTACTCAAACTTCCAGGAATTTCAAAATAAACTTTATTTTTTAAATTATTTTTTTCACTATCAAAAAAACAAATATAAATTTTAGTATCTGAAATACCAAAATAGAAATTTCCATTATAAGTTTTATTCATATTTTATAATTTTATTATTTATTCTCAAATCGATGATTTTTGAATTAATAAAATTTTTATCATTTAACAATTCACTACTATAATTTATTATTTTTTTTGAGTATTTTATTGGATATTTTATTAAAATTTCGTTGTCTAAACTGATGTCAAATCTTCCACTTTTAAAAAAAATAATCTTATCTATCTTATAATAATCTATATTTGATAATATTAATAAATTTGCAACTTTAAAAATATTTCTAATATTTTTAGAACCATACACAATTGGTAATTTTTGATCTATTGTCACAAGTTCTAATTTTTTACCATTATCTCCTAATACTATTTTATAACTTTCAAATAAGATCACACATATCGGTTTAGCAGGAATAAAATTGATTATTAATTTATTAGGATAGATTTTTTTTATGATCAAATCACTTATGTCATTTCTATTCATTATCTTGTAGAAATCATTTTTTTTTACCAGGATAATATTTTTTCCAATTATATTTTGAATTTCATTTTTTATTAATAAATTTTTTTTTTCTGAGAAACCATTAATATCTATTTGTTCTATATTAAATATTTTTTTATTATAAAAATTATAATTAGTAGTTGTTGTTAGAAATAATATTATTATTATGTATGCAATAAATCTGAATTTTTTATCTATTTTTAGATGCATCCTTTATCATCCACCTAATTAATGACTTAAAATCTATACCTTTATTAGCAGCTATTTCTGGAACAAGTGATAAGTTTGTCATACCTGGTTGGGTGTTAAGCTCTAATAAGTAAAATTTATTATTATAAAATTTAAAATCTGATCTAGTTATTCCTCTACAATTCAAAAGCTTATGTGCTTTTAAAGCAATTTCATTTATTTTAGATAAATTTTTTTTAGTTAAATTTACTGGAATTATATGTTTAGTTTTTGCATTTGAATTATATTTTGCCTTATAATCATAAAATTTTCTTCTTGGTTTAAGTTCTATAGCTCCTAATTTTTTTTTACCCATAATTGCTACTTGTATTTCTCTACCAGGAATAAATTTTTCGATAAGTATTTCATTATAATTTTTCATTTTTTTTATTTTTTTTGATAATATTGATTTATTATTGCATATAAATACATCCAAGCTGGATCCTTCATTTATTGGTTTTACAACAACAGGATAATTTAAATAATTCTTGATCTTTTTATAATTGATATCATTATTTTTAGTTTTAATTTTGATAAACTTTGGTGTTAATATTTTATTTTTGATGAAAATTTTTTTTGATATCTCTTTATCCATTGCAGACATTGATGAAATAACACCTGAGTGCGTATATTTTATACCCAGCGTTTCTAAGATAGATTGAATATAGCCATCTTCACCAAATCTACCATGTAAAGCGTTGAAAATGACATCTGGTTTGAAATTTTCAATTGTTTTTAATAAATCGTTTCTAGGATCACAAAATTTTAATTTGTAGAATTTGTTAATAGATTTTATAACAGCTTTTGCTGATTTAAGACTAATAGTCCTCTCTTTAGAATATCCACCTCCCAAAATTAATACTTTTTTTTTCATGCTATTTAACGATTTCCAACTCTAATTCTAGAGTTATTCCTGTTTTTGCTTTCACTTGTGATTTAACAAAATTAATTAAGTTATACATATTTTCAAAAGATGCATTTTTAGAATTAATAAAAAAATTACTATGTTTATTCGAGATTTTTGCATCACCAAAACTTACTTCACCATCAACATTATCTCTAATTAATTCCCATACTTTTTTTTCTGACTGATTTTGTGGATTTTTAAAAGTACTACCTCCAGTTTTGACCTTTAAAGGTTGTGAATTTTTTTTTTTTTCTTTCAAACCATGTATTCTTTCTTCAATTTCTTTTTTATTTTTTTTTAATGTCTTAAAAGAAGCGCTCAAAAAAATCAGATTTTTTGATAAGTTTATTTGTCTGTAATCAAAATTTATATCTTTTGCATCAATCGTGTATACGCTTCCATTAAAATCCATTACCTGCACTGAAAGCAAAACATCTTTAAATTCTGTGCCAAAACATCCTGAATTCATTCTAATTCCACCACCTACAGTTCCAGGAATACAAGATAAAAACTCTAAACCACTGAGATGATTTTTGCATGCAAAATCTGAGATATTTTTATCTAAAATTGAACACCCAGCAATAATTACATCATCTTTTGTTATAGATACTTTATTAAAGTTTTTACCTAATTTAATAAAAATTCGATTTTGAATATTTTCCGAAATTAATAAATTAGATCCTGCACCTATAATAAAAAAATTTTTATTTTCATTTTTTACATAAAATAGAAAATCTCTTAGCTCCTTTAGGGTTTCTGGAACAAAAAAAATTTTTGCAAATCCTCCAATATTTAGCCAAGTATGGTTTTTTAACGAGTAATTAAATCTCAACTTGCCTTTTAAATTTTTTGAAAAATTATCTAAATTTTTTAAGGTCATTGTCTCATTAATTTGGGTAATTCTTTGATCCAACTTGATATAGATCCAGCTCCCATTCCGACTACTATATTTTCTGAGTTTAAATAATGTTTTAGAAATTTTGCTAACTCATATTGATTGTTAACTAAAAATACCTGTAATTTTGATTTTTTTGCAATTTGTTTTGAAAATTTATAATAATTTAAATCCAATTTTAAATTTTCTCCTGCTTTATAAACTGGACATAATATAACAGAGTTTGCCTTTCTAAATGCCGAACAAAAACTTTTTTTTAAATCATTTAATCTTGAAACTCTATGAGGTTGAAATATACAAATTATTTTTTTTTTTTTGTAACTATTTTTAACACCATTAATTAATTCTTTTATCTCTGTAGGATGATGAGCATAATCATCATAAATATCTGCCCCGTTATAATTAAATATTTTATTAAATCTTCTCTCTACACCTTTAAAATTTTTCAAACTACTTTTCAAAATATTAGCGGATATTCCAATAAAATATGATACAGATATTGCTGCAGTTGCATTTTTAACATTGTGGGATCCTATTAAAGGAATTTCAATCTTTTTTAAAATTTTTTTTTTTTTATTAGGAAGATTCATTTCAATATCAAAAAAAGATTTATTTTCAAAGTAAGAAATATTTTTAATCCTGAAATTTGATTTTTTATTAATTCCGTAGGTGAGTATATTTTTAATCTTACTTAATTTATAAACATCCCTATTATTTTTGTCATCAAGGCAAATAAACGTCTTACCAAAAGATGGTACTTTTTTCATAAATCTTACAAAATGATCCTTTAAATCATCTAAAGAATTGTAATAATCCATGTGCTCTCTATCAATATTTGTAACCACAGTATAAGTTGAAGGGACTTTTACAAAACTTCCATCTGACTCATCTGACTCTAAAATACTCCACTCGCTTTTCCCAAGTTTGGCCGAGTTTTCTAACGAATTAATTACACCACCATTTATAATTGTTGGATCTAATTTAGCTTTTGAGAATATAGATGCAATTAAAGATGTGGTGGTGGTTTTGCCATGTGATCCTGAAATAACTATGTTCTTTTTTAATGAAGTTATATGCGCCAACATATCGCCTCTTTTGTATACAGGTAAATTTTTTTTTTTTGCCTCCTTTATTTCCAAATTATTATTTTTAATTGCAGAAGAAATAACTAAAATAGTTGCTTTATTAATATTTGATTCAGCATGTCCTAAGAAAAATTTAATATTATTTTTTTTTAATCTTTCAATATTTTTATTAAAGGATTTGTCACTACCTTGAATTTTAAAACCTAAACCCTTCATTATTAAAGCCAAACCACTCATTCCTATTCCACCTATGCCTACAAAATGTATTATTTCAGATTTAGCTAAATTAATATTCATTTTTATATAAAACTATTTATTTTATTGGAGTTTTTTTTCCAGTCATATCTCTTAATAAAATTTTTCATATTTTTTCTTTTTCGAAAAAGTAATTTTTTATTTTTAATCAAATTTTTAACAAATTTATATAAAAAATTTTGCTTAACTTCGCTCTCTCTAATTAACCATCCAAGTTTTTTTCTCACATAATATTTTGCATTATAATATTGGTGGTCATCCCTAGCGAATGGATAAGGTACTGCTAAAAAAGGTTTTTCTAAAAATACTAATTCGTTAATTGTTGATGCTCCAGATCTTGTAATTATAAAATCACATTTTTTTATAATTTTATGTAAATTATTTGTATAAGAAAATACCTTAGATTTTATCTTTTTTTTTAGGTAAAATTTTTTAAGCTTTTTTAAATTTTCACTACTTGTTTGGTGAAATAATTTAATTCTAAAAGTTTTAGATAATTTGATTAAATCAGTTTTGAATAAATCATCAAATTTCTTTGCGCTTTGACTACCGCCTATTATTAACATAGTAAATTTATTTTGCTTCTTTACAAAACGAGATTTAGCTAAAAAAATATCTTTTCTGATTAAAGGCTTGATTACGAAATTTTTATATCTCATTTTTTTAGGTAAATTTTTTATGTTTTTATGGTATGTAAATATTTTGTTACAATAATTGAGTAAAAATAGGTTTGCTTTACCTAGGACAAAGTTTGGTTCAAACAAAAATATTTTTAATTTTAAAATACTAGCAGCCAAGCAAAAAGGCACTGACATATACCCTCCAGTAGAAAATAATACTTCAATTTTTTTTTGTCTTAAAAATAAAAATGAATTTATAAAGGATATAATAAAAAAAATTACAAATGGTATAAAACCTACAATGTTTTTGTTGATTTTAGGTACATCTATCCTTTTAATTTTATATTTATTTCCATTTAGATATTTTAATCCTCTGTTGTCGCTTATAATAATAACATCATTTCTATCGTACAGATAATCATATAGAACCTGTGCGGGTATTACGTGTCCACCTGTCCCTCCGGTGCTAATTATTATTTTTTTCATAAATTTAAATCTTTCTCTTGGTAAAATTTAATATCAATCCTGCAAGTATTGAACAGCTCAATAATGAGGATCCTCCATAGCTTAAAAAAGGCAAAGTCATACCTGTGGTAGGAAGAATTCTTATGTTTACACCAACATGAATTAATACTTGAAATATAATTAATAATATCGAGCCAATTAAAATTAGCTTGTTACTATTATTTTTTTCAATTGGAATTTTTTTAAAAATTTTGAAAATAAGAATTAAAAAAATCATCAAAATTGATAGTATTAACAAGATACCAAATTCCTCTGATATTACAGATATAACATAATCAGTGTGAGCTTCTGGAACTTTTGTATTAAGAGTACCCTCACCTATACCTTTTCCAAAAAAACCTCCGTCAACAATTGCATCAGTTGCTTTTTGTGACTGATAATTACCTTTTGAAGACAAGTCAAAAAAATTAGTTATCCTGGATTTAATATAAGAAAATTTAGGAAAATAGAGGATTAAGTTACCCAAAATTAGCATACAAAAAAAAAATAAAAAACTTAAAAAATATAAATTTATACCGGATACAAAAATTAGACTTAACCATACTGAGGAAATTAATAGAGTTTGCCCTATATCAGGCTGAAGAATTAATAAAATTAAAACCGGCAAAACAATTAACGCGCTCAGCAAAAATTTAATATAATTATTTGAGGTAAATCTAGAGCCTATAACTAGTGATAAAAGTATAATTAAAAAGGGCTTTAAAAACTCTATCGGCTGAAATCTTGGAAAAAAAGGAAGATCTAGCCATCTTTTTGATCCTTTTATCTCTACTCCAAACATTGGCACAAACAATAAAGATATAAAGAAAAGAGAAAATAGTAATATTGCTATTTTGTAAATACTCTTATCGCTAATAAGTGAAAAAAAAACAATTAATATTAAACCCAACAATATGTAGACAAGATGTCTTAAAAAAAAATAATAATTATTTGTACCTAATTTTGATGATGCAATTAATGACGTTGATACTAAAGAAAAGAATAAACCTAAAATAATAAGTGATATAAATAAAAAAAGAATAAATTTATCTAAATTTTTCCACCAATCATAAACAAAATTACTATAATGGTTTTTATTTTCTATTGAAATCATTTTTTTTTATTAAGTAATTAAAACAATAACCTCTGTGTTCAAAATTTTTAAATTGATCGAAAGATGCAGCAGCAGGACTAAACAAAATTATTTTATCTCTCTGGTCGTTTTTTATATCTTTTTTTAAAGTTAAAACTGCATTTTTTAAGTATTTACAGTATTTAAATTTTATTTTATTTTTTAATTGATTAATAAAATATTTTTTGTCAAATCCAATTATATATGCTTTTATATTTTTATGATATTTTTTTTCTAGTGTAAATCTATCCCTTTTTTTAAATTTACCTCCTACTATCCAATAAATATTCCTATAAGTTGTTAATAGACCATTTGTAGAGGAAAAGCTTGTAGACTTTGAATCATTGATTATTTTCAATTTTGGTTTGTCTAATATAATCTGCTTTCTAAATTTTAATCCTTTAAACGAATTTAGCGATTTAAATATTTTGTAATTGGATGTTTTAAATATCTTAGATATTTTATAAACAAAGTGGATATTATTTAAATTGTTTTTATCCAATAAATATCTATTATGAATTTTTGTTTTGAAATAATTAATCTTATTATATGTTATTTTAATTATTTTAGATTTTATTTTTTTTTTTAATATATTTTTATTGATAATAATATTATCTTTCTCTATAAATGATAATTTATTTATTTCTTGATCAGAAATCAATTTAATCTTTGCTTGTGCATATACGTTAATATTTTTATGTCTTTCTAAATGGTCAATATTTAAATTTAAAATAGCCGCATAATCGGTTTTAAAATATTTATTATAAAATATTTGGTAAGATGACGCTTCGATTATGAAAATTGTTTTTCTTTTTATTTTTTTCTCTTTTAAAGGTGAGTTTCCAATATTGCCAACCAGTCTAACATCTAGATTTTTTAATTTTAAAATATTATATAACATCTGGCATGTAGTGGATTTACCATTTGTGCCAGTTATAGTGATTTTTTTGTTATAAGGATAAGATAGGTAAAAAATATCTAGCTCGGTGATTATTTTTTTCAAATTTTTTGATAGATAATTTTTTAGATAACATGTTTTGATATCTATTCCAGGGCTTAATACAACATAATCAAATTTAAGTTTTAAAATTTGTTTTTTACTTAGAAAATATTTTTTATTAAATTTATTTTTTATTTTAATATTATCATCGTAAACTTTAACGTTATTGTTTTTATACAGATACTTTAGACAAGAGTTGCCTGACAAACCTAAACCATAAATTAGTATTTTTTTGTTTACGAAACTTTTCTTAAACATTATCTTAATTTTAGTGTTGCTAATCCAATCATAGCTAAAATTAATGAAATAATCCAAAACCTAATGACCACTGTAGATTCTGCCCACCCTTTTTTTTCAAAATGATGGTGAATAGGTGCCATCATAAAAATTCTTTTTCCTGTTAATTTAAAAGAGACAACTTGAACGATTACAGACACTGCCTCTAAAACAAAAAGACCTCCTGTTATGGCTAGAACAATTTCGTGTTTTGTTGCAACCCCAACAGCTCCTAAAGATCCACCTAAAGCGAGTGAGCCTGTGTCTCCCATGAATATCTTTGCTGGTGGCGCATTAAACCATAAAAAACCAATTGAAGCTCCGATAATTGCGCCACAAAATATTGCTATTTCACCTACACCTTCAATATAAGGTATTAATAAATACTCGGCAAAAATAATATTACCAGATACATAGCTTATAAAAGCAAAGCATCCTGCGACCAAAATAATTGGCACTGTTGCTAAACCATCTAGACCGTCGGTTAAGTTTACAGCATTAGACGAACCTACAATTACAAATAAATAAAAGGGTATAAAAAACCAACCTAAGTTAATTACAAAATTTTTAAAAAAAGGAAAATATAGATTATTTGTTAATTCTGAATCTATAAATTTATATAAAATAATTAATGAAATTAAACTTAAAAAAATTTGAGCTAAAAACTTAAATTTTGATGATATTCCATTAGAGGTTCGACTTTTTATTTTTTTGTAGTCATCTAATGCACCTAGTGCTCCGAACGAAAAAGTAATAAAAATTAACAACCAATTGTATGGATTTTTGAAATCGGACCATAAAAATACACCAGAAAACAATCCAATTAAAATTAAAAGTCCACCCATTGTTGGGGTTCCTATTTTTTTTATAAGATGATCTTCAGGCCCATCTGTTCGTATAGGATTGATAATTTTTTTTACTGAGAAATAGCTAATAAACTTATCACCAATTAGAAAAACTACTAACATTGCTGTAATTGTAGCCAAACCGGTTCTCACAGTTAAAAAATTGAAAAAATTTAAAAAGGAATAAGTATCTGAATAGTTAGTAAGTAAATTATATAACATTATAATTTCTGAATTATTTTATTTAAACCTGTTGAGTTAGATCCTTTTACCATTAAAAGGCTGTTGTTTGGTAAATCTTTATTAATTAAATTTAGGATATCCATTTTATTAGTTAGTATTCTTCCTTTTATTTGTGGTCTTAATTTGTTGAATGTGTGCTTAATATGATGGCCAAAAACATAAGTTTTATTAATTTTTAAATTATTTATATGTTTTGCAATATCTATGTGCAATTTTTTTGAATACCTTCCGAGTTCAAGCATGTCCCCAATTAATAGAAATTTTTTATTCTTTTTAATATTAAAGGTATTTAACCTTTCTAGAGCAAATTTAAGTGATAATGGATTTGAATTATAGCTTTCGTCAAGAACAATCAAATTTTTTGAGTCTTTTGTGTAATTAATTAATGATCCTCTACTTTTAGGAACACAAAAACCTACGAATAAGTTTTTTTTCAATTTTTCAAAATTAAAAGAATTAGAAATTATACTTAAGGACGCAAGAATATTTTCTTTATAATTTGATAATTCTTTAGAAATTATGAATTTTTTAATAACACCTTTAATTTTTATTTTAAATAAATAATTATTTTTTAATTTTTTTTTACTAAGAAAAGTTATATCAGCGCTATGATTTTTTTTGCTGAAAGTAAGTTTATTAATTCCACAATTAATAGTTTTTTCTAAGAAATATTTATAATATTTATCATCCATATTTATAACCATAGTACCATTGTGAATAATATTATTAATTAATTCTCCCTTGGCCTTAGCAATTTGATTTAAGTTTGTAAAATTTTTAATATGTGCAAACGAAATATTAGTTATTAGACCTATATTTGGACGAATTAATTTTGTTAGATTATCAATTTCTCCTTTCTTATCCATTCCAACCTCTAAAACTAAATGTTTGGTCTTTTCAGGGGTATTAAACATACTCAGTGGAACACCATACTTGTTATTGAATGATTTCTTTGAAAAAGAAGTTTTTTCCAGTTTATTTAAGCAAAAACCAGTTAACTCTTTTACTGAAGTTTTTCCACAGGAGCCTGTAATTGCAATCGTGTTGGCATTTAATGATTTTCTGTAATTTGAACTTATTTTATTAAAAAATTTTAGTGGGTTCTTTTGAAATATCATTTTTGAATTTTTTTTACTTTTATTAGTTATGGCTAAAATTGCACCATTACCTACCGCTTCATCTCCAAATTTGTTGCCATCATATTTTTTTCCTTTAATGCCAATAAATATCGATTTATCTGACATTTTTTTTGAGTTTATCGATGCTGAGTCAACAATTTTTTTTTTGTTAATGATTTTAGATTTTAACGTTTCAATTAAAATATTTGTTTTAACTGATTTTGATAGACGTCTATTTTTTTTGTAAATTGATCTTAAAATTTCTAATTTATCTGAAAAAAAATTTTTTTTTTTATATTCCTGATAATTTTCATGACCTTTGCCAGCAACTATTAAAACGTCACCAGAACTTAATTTTTTAACTGCAAGATTAATTGCTTTCGATCTCGATGGAATTTCAAAATATTTTTTTTTATATAGCCCTTTTTTAATTTGAGCCCTTATAAAGTTTGGATTTTCTGTTCTTGGATTGTCATCAGTTAAATAAATAAAATCACAATACTTTTTTGCTATAGATCCCATCATTAATCTTTTTTTTTTATCTCTGTTGCCTCCACATCCAAATACTAGAGAAATTTTACTTAAAGGAAATTCTTCTTTAATATCTAATATTGAGGTCTTTAACGCATTTGGTGTATGCGCATAGTCAAGCACAACTTTTGCATTATTTTTTAGATTTCCAATTTTTTCAAATCTTCCTTTTATTGTTTTTATTTTATGAATTGATCTTAAAATTTTATTTATATTTAATTTTGAAAGGTACGCTGCTATTATTGCAAACATTAAATTCTTAATTTGAATTTTTCCAATAAGAGAGGTTTTAAACGAATAATTTTTTTTATTAATTATACAATCAATTTTATTTCGACCACCAGTCTTTTGAATATTTGTAATTTTAATAAAAGATTTTAGTGATCCAAATGTATATTTTTTTAGTTTTCTTTTTTTAGATATAATTTTTAATTTATTAGAATACTTAGTTTTTTCATCAAATACAACATTCCCTTTAGGTTTTACTAATTTATCAAATAAAATTAGTTTTGAATTTAAATAGTCATCAATAGTTTTATGATAATCTAAATGATCTCTAGACAAATTTGTAAATAAAGCAGTCTTAAATTCAATATTATTTAATCGTTGTTGTTTTAATCCGTGGCTAGAAGCCTCTATTATTACATTATCAATTTTTAGCTTTTTAAGTTTTTGTAATATTTTATGAATACTAATAGGATCCATGGTTGTATTATTTGTTTTTAAATTAAATTTTTGTGACAAAACACCAAGTGTCCCTATTGAAGCTACTTTTTTGTTATTTAAAGCTAAAATTTGTTGGTAAAAATTTGCTACAGAAGTTTTTCCATTCGTACCGGTCACAGCAATAATATTATTTGGTTTTAATTTATAAAATTGACTGGATATGTAGGACAACAATTTTCTGGGATTATTGTTGTGTAAAAATAGGACCTTTTTTTCATTAAAACCTTGGAATTTTAGATTAGATACAATTATTTTTGCTCCATTATTTATCGCATCGTTAATGTATTTATTCCCGTTGACATTATTTCCACTAATTGCAAAAAAAATATCATTTGGCTTACAATCTTTGCTATTAAATTTAATATCTTCAAATTTAATGCTTCTATATTTTTTATTAATATTTTTGAAAACTTTGCTTAATAACATTAATTTAAACTCTTAGTACTTTGTGGCTAAAATTGGCCCTATTTTGTCTATAATTTTTCCAGTTATTTCAACAGATGTCCAGCCAGCAGTATTGAATGGTGTGCCTTTAAAAGATCCAGGCTTATTTCTATATTTATATACATAATCTTTTGAAAGTTTTGTGTCTTCTAAAAGTATTACTAGGACAAATCTCGGATCTGAGGAGGGGAAAACGGATGCAAATGTATTAATCTTTTTATTAGTGTAAACACCGTTTTCTACTATTTGTGCAGTCCCAGTTTTTCCTCCAACCTCATAACCTTCTACATCCGAAAGGGTGGCAGTTCCATGTGTTACAACTTTTCTTAAAATTTTATTAATTTGAGAACTTACATCTTTGTTTAAAATTCTATTTTTTTGGAAATTATAAAACTCTTTTTTAATCAAAGTTGGTCTAATGTCATAACCTCCATTCGCTAAAATTGCATATCCTTTGGCTAACTGAATAGGAGTTGTAGTAATACCGTGGCCGTAAGAAACTGTTTTTAATTTACAATCTCTCCATTTGAAAGATAAAGGCTTTCCAGTCTCCTGTATATCAAAATTTAATTGACTTAAAACACCAATTTTTTCTAAAAATTTCTTTAACTTCTCTTGCCCAATAATCTGCGCTATTTTAACTGACCCTATGTTGCTAGAATAGATCATAATGTCCTCGACACTTAAATCTTTTGGTAAATTCTCGTCATACTCAGATATAACTCTATCTCCGCATCTCAATTTCTTTTCAAGATTTAAAAACATATCATTTGGCGAAATTAATCCATAATCCAACCCAGCTGCAATTGTGAAAGATTTGAAAACAGATCCTAACTCATATACACCTTTTGTTGCTCTATTGATGTATTTAATATTAGATATATCCGTCCTGCTATTTAAGTCAAAATCTGGCACGGAAACTAAAGACAAAATTTCACCATTTTTTATATTCATTAATATTCCTGCCCCTCCAACGTTTTTAAAAATTTTTTGTGAATTTAGTAATTCATTTCTAATTATAAATTGTAATTCTTTGTCAAGAGTAAGAGTAAGCTTATTTCTACCATCTATTAATTTTTTGTTATAAGACTTTTCAAGTCCAGAAATACCGTAATTATTGTCATCAATTTGACCTACTACATGTGAAAAAAGATTTTTGTCTGGATATATTCTAGTAATTTTTTGTTCCATCCTTATAGATTTTTCCCCTAAGAGTTTAACTTGTTGATATTTCTCAGGTGTCAATTTTTTTTCAATATAAAAGAACTTTTGTCCATAAATTTTTTTTTTTATATCTGTAAAATCTTTATCCGGAAAAGTATATTTTAGTTTTAATAACATTTTTTTTTTATCTTTTACTAATTTTGGATCTACTCCAAGATTAGAGGTAAAAACAGATTTACTTATATAATTTCCATCTCTATCTGTAATATCAGCTCTACTAATTACATTAAATTTATATGAATTATTTTGCAGAGTTTTTGAAGATAAATATATAACCCTAGTCGAGTATAAAATAATAAAAAAAAGTATAATTAAAAAAATAAAAGCTACTCGGTTTAAATTTATATTGAATTTTTTTTGACTAAAGTCGATTAAATTTGGATTTAATATATTGATTATAATTTTATTATTTCGATTCTCGCTCATTGTTTTTTAAAAGTATGATTTTTTTTAAATTAATTGAGTCAAAATCGTTTTTAAATAATGTGTTTTTTAATTCAAATAATCTTTCAGGTGAACTTAGATAATTATTCTCTAATAAAATTAATTCTTTTTTATTAGATAATAATTTAACTTCTTCCTCGATAGCAAAGATTTTTCCTTCAAGATTTCTAGTGGAGGTTTTAACTACAGAAGTTAAAATGACCAATATCAATACAAATGTAATAATAAGAAAATTTTTCATAACTTTGATGCTATTTTTTCTACTTCTAAAAGATATTTAAATTTTTCAAAAATAAATTTTGTATCTAATTTTTTTTTACTAACTCTTTTTACGGCTCTTAATTTGGCAGATCTAGAAGAAGGATTCTCCTCTACTTCTTTTATAGTAGGTACTATTGGCTTCTTTTTAATTAAATTAAAAGAAATTTGATCAATGCTATTTATTGGCAAATATCTTGAAATTTTTCTTTGACTTGATATTTCATTAAAAAAAAATTTGCAAATTCTATCCTCTATTGAGTGAAAAGTTACAGCCGCTATTATTCCATTTTTTGAGATTAGATTACATGATTTTGTCAAACCCAAGATTAGTTCGCTTATCTCATTATTGACCAAAATTCTTAGTGCTTGAAAAACTTTGGTAGACTTGTTTTTTTTTGTAAAATTTTTTTTTGAGGAATTTATAATATCCACAAGATCCTCAGTAAGAAGATCTTTAAATTTTCTTTCATTAACTACTTTTTTTGATATTAGTTTTGAATATTTTTCTTCACCAAAATATTTGAAAATTTTCTCTAATTCATTTACTGATAAATATTTAATAATATCTTGAGCTGAAAAATTATTTTGCCCCATTTTCATATTTAATCTACCCTTATAATTAAAAGAAAGTCCCTTAGATTGATCTTTAATTTGATTATATGAAAACCCCAAATCAAAAATTATACCTTTAATTTTATCATCATTTTTAACTATATCTATCTCACTAAATTTTTTGTTATAAAACTCAAATCTATCTTTAAATTTGTTTTTAAATTTAATTGCTATTGATTTGCATTTCTGGTCTCTATCAAAAGCTATTACTTTGACTTTTGGATACTCTAATAATTTTCTTGAGTAACCTCCTTGACCAAAAGTGCAATCTATAAAAGTGCCGCCACTTTGAGGGGAAATTATACTTAATACTTCTTTAAGTAGTACCGGATAATGTAACTTATTTTCCGGTAAGATGGTGGTACTCATCTATTTTTTCAAAAACCATTAATTTTTTTGTCTTCGTAAAAATGCTGGAATTTCTAGATCGTCCTCTTCATTATCAACTTTAGCAATATCATTTATTTGTTCACTTTCAATATCATTTTCGACGTTAAAAAGTTGAGGAGTCTCATCATTTAATTCAAAATTTTCGAGCCCATTTAAATTTTCAGAAATATGACTGTTTTGATCTTGGTTCACGTTTTCCTCTAAGTTAAGTGGTGCTTCATTTATGATATTGTTTGCAGCTTCATCTTTGTAATTCTCTTTAGAAAAACTTTTTAAAGCCATATTCTCATCAACCATTGAATTTAATAATTCATTCTCAGTTTCCTTAATGTCTTCGTTATCAACCTTTAAAGCATTTGCTCCACTAGTGCTTGGAATGAAATTAGTATTATTAATTTGATTATTTTTTTGTATAGTGGAAACATCAAAATATCCTGGATTTCTATTTTGAATTCTATGAACCATATTAATTACTGATTTTGACTCTGGTTGTTGACCATCTAATGCAGTTGCTACTATTGAAACTCTCATTAAACCGTCTAAAACAGGATCAGTTATGGCACCTATTATTAATTCTGCTTCTGGGTCAACTTCAGCTCTTACTTTATTTACTGCCTCATCAACTTCGAAAAGTTTAAGATCTTTTCCACCGGTTATGTTGACTAATAAACCTTTTGCACCTTTTAAAGTATAGTCATCTATCAACTGATTGGTAATGGCCATTTCTGCAGCCTTAGCTGCTCTTCCTTCTCCTTCTGCCTCTCCAGTCCCCATCATCGCTTTGCCCATTGAGCTCATCACATGTTCGACATCAGCAAAATCTAAATTTATGAGACCAGGCCTTACCATTAAATCTGTGATACTTTGAACTCCATGTAATAAAACATGATTTGAAAGCTCAAAAGACTCCTCAAAAGTAGTTTGTTCACTTGCAACTTTAAATAGATTCTGATTTGGTATTACGATAATTGTATCAACATGTTTTCTTAGCTCTTCCAAACCTTGTTGTGCTCTTCTCATTCTTGAAGGTCCTTCATATAAAAAAGGTAAAGTTACTACTCCAACAGTTAGTATGTTTAATTCTTTCGCTGCTCTTGCTATTACATGAGCAGAACCTGTGCCAGTGCCGCCTCCCATTCCTGCGGTAATAAAGACCATGTTTGCTCCTTGCAAAACATTAATAATATCATTTAAAGACTCTTCTGCTGCCGCATGACCAATATCTAATTTTGATCCAGCTCCTAATCCTTTTGTTAAATTTAATCCTATTTGAATTTTTTGTTTTGCTTTACTATGTTTTAGATCTTGGGCGTCAGTATTTACTGCAATAAATTCTACTCCTTGCAATCCGCTATCAATCATCCCATTTATAGCATTTCCTCCAGCACCTCCTACACCAAGTACAAGTATTCTTGGTTTCAATTCTTTGATATCCGGTGTTTTAAAATTTATAGTCATATTTTACCCCTTTTAGTTATTAAATTGACGCTCCCATTTAAGGCTAGCTCTATAAATGTTTGATTTTCTTTTTGCATTTACCTTAAATTTTTCATAGTTTGAAGGCTCCCATATTTGAAAAGTTTTTCCTTGACCCACAAACAACATGGAATTTTTAATTTTTGCATGTTTTAAAAGTTTTGTTGTTATTATAATTCTCCCCTCATTATCAAATTGTAAACTAGTACTTTCTGAAAGTATTGAAGTAGCAAAAAAATCTTTTTTTTCTTCAAATGGATTAAGTGAATCTATGGCATTAGAAATCTTTTCTATCCTATCTTGAGGCCATGCCTCTATACAATTATTATTGAAAGATGGATAACAAATTACTCCATTATAACCTAAATTTGACAAATAAGATCTGAAATTAGCAGGCACTGATACCCTTCCTTTTTTGTCTAGTTTGTTTAAATAAGTAGATAAAAACATATCTCATAATATTCCACACTCTTTAATTGGGAATACATGGGATATTATGGGTTTTTTATAATACAGTCAATAGTTGATTTTCATAATCTAAATTAAACAAAAAAGAAATAAGGGTAATTTGTAAACACGCCAGATAAACTATAAGCCGGGTTCTGTCGTTTAAACCTATCATTTATCTAGGCTTTAAGTCTCCTTAAAGCTCGAGCAACCAACCCTGATGACTAGCCAAAGACTGCTTTTAGTTACTAACAATGTCATCTCTATTTGGTCTTGCTTCCAGTGGGGTTTTCCATGCGCTAATTGTTACCAATAAAGCCGGTGTGCTCTTACCACACCTTTTCACCCTTGCCTTGATAAGGCGGTATATTTTCTGTGGCACTGTCCCTAGGGTTTCCCCCGCCAGGTATTACCTGGCACTGTGTCTTTGCAAAGCCCGGACTTTCCTCTTTAAATTAAAAGCGATAAGTCATTTATCTGGCAAACATTTAATATATTAAGTTAATTAATTTTTCAATACTAATTTAACCCAGATTTAACTAAATTTTTTGCTATTTCACAACACTCTAAATCAATTTTTCCATTAATAATTTGTGGTCTAAATCTTCTTTGAAAAGCTTTAATTACAAAAAAAGAGCGTTCTAATTTTTTTTTTTTTAAAAAGTATCCTATTTTTATCAATCTTTTTAAAAACAATATTTTTTGTTTATGATCAATTTTTTTTGATCTCATTTTTTTCAACAAATTATTATCTAAATTATGCCATATGCCAATTTTATGCTTTGACAATGCTTTCCAAGGAAATTTTTCTCCTGGATCTTTTTTTCGATCTGGTGAGACGTCTGAATGACCTAAAAAATTTTTTTTATTCAAATTAAATTTTTTAATTAATTTTTTTGAGAGGTATTCGATTGATCTTATTTGTTTTATACTAAAATTTGAGTAATTGTTTTTATGTCCGGGGTTTTGGATTTCAATACCAATCGAATTTTTATTTATTTTATCATATTTTTTCCAGTTCGAAATTCCTGCGTGCCAAGAAATATAGCTTGCTGGAACCATATTTAAAATTGTACCATTCTTTTTAATAAAGTAATGACAGCTCACTTTACTTTTTTTATCTTTAAGTCTTCCAATAGCTAATTTTTCAGATTTCATGCCAGTATAATGAAATACTAAATATTTAATTTTTTCTTTTTTTCTTTTAATAGTGCTAAAGTTGATAGAATAATTGTTTAATATTTTCTGCATTTTGAGGCATTTTTAACACATAATTTGTGTTTAATTTGTTATTTTACTTTGATAGAAGGTATAATATATAAATTACTATGTTTAAAAGATTAAAAATTTTAATAACAATATTAATAATTCAATTAATGGTTGTAAGCAGCAGTATTGCTGAGGAAAAAGAAGTTAAAGATTGTTTTGAAAAAATCAATCGAGCTACTTTTGCATTTAACATGGCCCTTGATAAAGTTTTGTTTAGACCAGTTGCAACTGGTTACAGAAAGTTACCTTCGCCTATTAGATATGGTACTAGTAATGCACTTAATAACCTTTCAAACTTAGTTACAATTCCTAATAATATTTTGCAAGGTGATTTTCGAGCAGCTGGAATTAATTCTGCAAGATTTATTATAAATACTACGGTTGGAATTGTGGGTATATTTGACCCAGCACAATCATTAGGTTTAGATAAATTGGAAAAAGAGGATTTTGGTCAAACATTCGGAACAATGGGAGTTGGAGAGGGATGTTATTTAGTGCTACCAGTTCTTGGCCCATCAACTGTGAGGGATGCTGTTGGATCTTTAATATCAATGAGTGGAGGAGATGCATGGTATAATGTTACTGTAAAAAATGACACTCAGTATTTAAAGGAATCTGATTATTATTATTCAAAACTTGGGCAGGGTGTAGATTTCAGAGCAAAAAATTTAGAAGCTTTCGATAGTTTAGAAAAAAATTCAGTAGATTTTTATGCGACTGTTAGAAGTTTATATTTACAAGATAGAGATAGAAAAATTAAGAATCAAAATATAAAAACTGATACGTTAGACGATAGTGATTGGGACTCTTTAGAAAATTAGTTCTGCAAATGAAAATTTCAAAATTATTAGCATATTCAACGTTATTTTTTTTATTTTTAAGTTATAATTACTCTATCGCAAATATATCGTCTGAATTTATTAATAATATAGCATCAAAGGCTTCTAATATACTGTCTAGCCAAGAATCTGAAAAACTTAAAATGGAAAAATTAATTAAAATTGGACAGCAATCTGTAGATATTGATGGAATTGGTTTATATACTTTAGGTAAACATAGAAAAGGTTTAAATGAGGATGAAAAAGAGGAATATAAAAAAATCTTTCGTGAATATTTTCTTAAAAGTTTTTCCAGCAGACTTGTTGAGTACAAAGAGGCCAAAATTGTGGTTATTTCCGAGGAAGTGAAAAATGAAAAATATACAATTGTAAAAAGCAAATTAATTGCCACTTCATCAAGACCAGAAATAACTATAGACTGGAGAGTTTATACTAAAGATCCTTTGAAACCTTTAATAAGGGATCTCATAATTGAAGGTCTTAGCCTTGCTAGAACTCAGAGAGAAGAATTTAATTCAATAATTTTAAATAATAATGGAGATGTCCATGCTTTATTTTCTAGTTTAAAAAAATTTAATAAACAGTAAATAATGGTGGGCCCGCCAGGACTCGAACCTGGGACCAATACATTATGAGTGTACTGCTCTAACCAACTGAGCTACAGGCCCTTAAGATTAAGATGTTTACTTTGTTTTAATTTTTAATTCAATACAAGAAAAGCATTAAATTTTTCTATATTACATTATTTTAATAAAAATACATTTTTTCAACTCCCACCCATATACTATTATATAAAATTAACTTAGTTTATCATAATTCTGCTCTAATTCTTTTTTTAATTTCTCACCAGATGAATTTTCAATTATTTTTTATGAAAATCTTTTGGTAGAAAATTTAGAAAGCCATAAGTTAGTTTTCTGCTGTCAAGGGTGACTATTACAAAAGTTAGATTATTACTTGAGAATTCCATATAAGAATGAGGTATACTTAAAAAATTTATTATTGTAAAAAAAATAATGAAAAAAATAATTGTAACCGGAGGTTTAGGATTTATTGGTAGTAATCTGATAAAACTGTTAATTGAAAGAAACTATTTTGTGATTAATGTCGACAAAATAAGCTACGCTTCAAATTTTTACAATATAAAAAATTTTTCTTACAAAAAAAATTATAAATTTTTTAAATTAGATATCAATAATAGGTCTGGATTTAAAGATATTTTAAACAAATATAAACCGGTTGCGATATATAATTTAGCAGCTGAGACACATGTAGATAGATCAATCGATAGTCCTGCAGAGTTTATAAAAAGTAATATTGTTGGGGTTTTTAATTTACTAGAAACATTTCGTGAATTCACAAAAAAAAATAAAAAGACTAAGTTAATTCATATATCAACTGATGAAGTTTATGGTGATGTATTAAAAGGTCGTAGTAAAGAAACTGATACATATAAACCAAGTTCCCCTTATGCTGCGTCTAAGGCATCATCAGATCATTTAGTATATTCTTATGTGAGGACATATAAACTTAATGCAATTATAACTAACTGTTCAAATAATTATGGTCCTAATCAACACCCAGAAAAATTAATTCCTAAATTGATTTACAATATAATCAATAACAAACCCTTACCTTTATACGGCAAAGGAAAAAATTCGAGAGAGTGGATTTTTGTAGATGATCATTGTGAAGCTTTATTAAAGGTTTTTAGAAATGGATCTAAAGGAGAATTTTATAATATTGGATCCAATATAAATATTAACAATTTAGATATTGCGAAATTATTAATAAAAATTGCCAAAAAGAAAATTAAAGTAGGAAAAAAAGTAAAAATAAAATTTATTAAAGATCGTCCAGGTCACGATATTAGATACGCACTTGATAGTAAAAAAATTAAAAAAAAACTTAAGTGGAAATCTATTACAAGTCTTAAAAGGGGTTTGAATAATACTTTTGACTGGTATTTTAAAAATATGAAATACTATACATACTTAAAAAAAAAGGATATCACAAATAGACTTGGAGTAATTAAATGATTAATAAAGCAATTATTTTAGCAGGTGGTACGGGAACTCGAATGAGTCCATTGACCAAGGCTGTCAATAAACAATTGCTACCAATATATGATAAGCCATTAATTTTTTATCCTCTTTCAATTCTGATGTTGGCAAAAATAAAAAATATTTTAATCATAGTTAACAAAGGACAACTAAACCAATATAAAAAAATTTTGCCAGATGGAAAACGTCTCGGTATGAGTATAATTTATAAAGAACAAAACTACCCTAAAGGTTTACCTGATGCGTTTCTTCTGGGTGAAAAATTCATAGATAATAAAAATGTTGCACTAATTCTTGGAGATAATTTTTTTTATGGACAGAACTTAACTTCAAAACTGATAAATTGCACTAAACTTAAAAATGGTGCAAAGATAATTTTACATAAAGTAATTAGGCCAGAACTATTTGGTGTTGCAAAAACTTCAAAATCAGGAAAAATTACACTGATTAAGGAAAAACCGAAAAAATATGTTTCAGATTTAGCAATCACTGGTCTTTATTTTTTCGATAAACGGGTTGTTGAATATTCAAAAAAATTAAAACCTTCCTCAAGAAATGAGTTAGAAATTACTGATTTGCTTAAAATTTACCTGAAAAAAAAAAAATTAACATCAGATATTTTGGGAAGAGGTGGTGCATGGCTAGATACTGGATCCATAGAGGATTTTTATAAGACTAGTGCTTTTGTATCTGCGATTGAAAATCGACAAGGTTTTAAGATTGCTTGTATTGAAGAAATTGCTTTTAACAATGGTTGGATAAGAAAAAAGGAAATTGTAGATGCTATCCAATTTTATGGAAAGTGCAATTATAGCAACTATTTGAAAAAATTGATTTCATAAATGAAAAAAATAAAAAGTAAATTTAAAGATTTATTTATCATCCAAACTACAGTATTTAAGGATAAAAGAGGGTGGCTAAAAGAAGAATTTAAAAAAAAATTTGTAAATAAAGAGTTGGTTTTTACAGTTGTTTCAAAATCTAGAAAAAACGTTTTAAGAGGTTTGCACATGCAAACCAAGAACCCTCAGGATAAATTTCTGTCAGTTGTCAAAGGGAGAATTCTTGATGTTGCTGTAGATTTAAGAAAAAAATCTAAAACTTACGGTAAACATTTTAAAGTTATTCTTAGTGAAAAAAATGGTAAGCACTTATTTGTTCCTAAAGGTTTTGCTCATGGAATTTTGGGATTAGAAAAAGAAAATATTCTTCATTATGCTTGTTCAAATTACAGGGACCCAAAAAGTGAAGTATCTATAAAATGGAATGATCCGGATTTAAAAATAGATTGGGGTACAAAAAATCCAATAATCTCAAAAAAAGATAAATTTGCTCTCCCATTTAAGAATTTTAGAGAAAATATAAAATGAAAAAAATAATTTTTACTGGCGGAAATGGAAAATTTGGAGAAGTATTTAAAAGATTTCATTTAAATAAAAGAAATATTTTTTACCCATCTTCAAAAATTTTTGACGTAACAAGCTTAAAAAGTATGGAAAAATTTATTAAAAAGGTTAGACCAAAAATTATTATTCATGCTGCTGCAATTTCAAAACCGATGAAATTACATGAAAAAAATATTATTAAAAGTATAAATACAAACATAATCGGTACGTCAAATGTTGTAAATGTCTGTAAAAAGTATAAGATAAAACTTATATATTTTTCAACAAACTATATTTATCCTTATAAAAAAGGAAATTATAAAGAAGATCATCCTGTTCTTCCAATTAATAACTATGCTTGGTCGAAAATGGGAGGCGAGTGTGCAGTTAAAATGTTGAAGAATTCACTAATTTTAAGAATATGCATGACTGAAAAACCTTTTATATACAAGTATGCTTACACAAACCTAAAAACAAATTTCATGTTTCATGAAGATCTAGCAAAAATTTTTTTCAAGTTAATAAGTAAAAAAGGTGTAATCAATGTAGGGGGTCCAACTCAATCTGTTTACAATTTTGCTAAAAAAAACAACAAAAAAATAAAAAAAAAAATTTTAAACAAAACGAAAAAGAATCTTCCATTAAACTCAACAATGAATATTGAGAAATTTAAAAAAATTAAATTTCACTAAATGGTGGGCCGTGTTGGTTACGCTCCAACTACCCCTGCAATGTCAATGCAGTACTCTACTATTGAGCTAACGGCCCAAAATATATTTTAATATTTTTTTCATTTCTTTGAAAAAATATTTGTTTCTTTATTTGCTGCATATATTAAAGAAAAGTTGACCATAAATAAAGTTATATTGAAATTATTAAAAAATGAGCCACTTGGCAGTATTGGAATAAAATTTATTAATAAATAAGCAAAACAACCAGCTTGAATCAAATTTCTACTTACAATTATTTTTCTAATTATACGAAACATTAGGTAGAAAATTATTGACGTTATTATTATCGTCCCAACTATTCCATGTTCAGATAACATCTCTATATACACTTGGTGCGGATGAGTTAAGCAAAGATATTCTGTATGAATAGAATTCTTTTTTTTATCACATGTTTCAATTCTGTAATTTTTATTTCCTACTCCAAACCATGGATTATTTTTAAATACACTGAAACCTGACTTATAAAGTTTTATATATAAACTGTTTTCTAAAAATTTTTCTCTTTGATCCTTGGTCTTTATTTCGTTATAAAATTGACCGATATATCTTAATTTAATATAGTCAGATAAGTTTATAGTGAAAATAAAAATTATAAAAATAGATAGAAAAATTATAATTTTACTTCTTAAATTTACATAATCAATTATAGAAATAAAAATTACAAATCCAATTAAAGATTTTAAACTATTTGATCTTTCACCTGTAAGTATTACTCCAAGCAAACATGATACAATGATAAGAAACCCTAGTATTTTTAAAATTTTTTTAGACTTCAAAAAATCTAAAACGTATCCCGTTACTATGAAACAAAAACCACATAAAAATGCCCCTGCTATAGGCTCAGTTCTAAAAAAGCTTATTACTCTATTGCCATAAGGTTGTGGTACTCCATTAATTTCTAATTTTCCAAATCCGAAAATATTACTTCCAGTGAACCTTTCTATGTACACATCTACCAAAACTATAAGAAAAATTATTGTCCAAATCTTTAAGATAATTGAGTTTTTTCCATTAATAAAAAAAATATAATTTACCATCAAAAAAAAAAGAATGAATCTAATGAAACCAAAGTTCCGATAAATTCCCGATGTTATATCAACAGAGATTAATGAATTGAATATGAGATATAAATATAAGATAAATAATAAGAGTACTGGTTTAAAATCATTTATTTTAATGTCGTTATTTGAAAAATATATAATTATGAAACATAAACTTAATAAAACTGTATTGATTAATGAAAAACTCGCACCTATAATAATTGATATAGGTAAGACAGAAAACAATATTATTGGGATATTTATTTTTATCTTTTCTATATTTTTCATTTAATCGTTTTGCATAATATCTATTATTATATTAATTCTGCAAATTTTTTATAGTGACTAAATAAAGTAAATTTTCTACTCAATTTTAAATTGTTTAATTTTAAATAATGCGAATTTTTTAAATTTGCAAAATGCTTAAATTTTTTTAAGAAACTTTCCATGTTGTTATTTTCAAAAACAATGCCATTAAATTCATCTTTAATCAACTCTGCAGGACCTGGCCAAGAGTTTGCAGATAAAATAGATGTTCTTGAATAAGAAGCTTCAATTAAAACAAACCCCGGGTCCTCCCATAGAGAAGTTAAAATAAATCCTTTTGAATTTTTTAAATATGGATAAATGTTTTGTATATGACCTAATAAAATTATATTTTTTTCTAATCTGTTTTTGTTTATGTATTTTTTAAGAATAAAACCCTCTTCTCCCTCTCCTGCAATCAATAATTTTATTTCATTATTTTCTTTAATTATTTCTTTAAAAGCTTTACATAAAAACATGAAATTTTTTTGTCTAGTTAATCTTCCTGCAGAAAAATAATAATTTGAATGTTTTTCAAGTGTTATTTTTTTTTTTTTATTTATATCTTTCACCGAAATAACAGGATCATATAATAATTTTATTTTTGAGGAATCTGCTAAATTTAAATCTTTAATATAGTTCATAGTATTTCTAGTTGGGCAAGTAATTAAATGTATTTTTTTAAGAGCTATTTTCCAAAATAATTTTCTCATAAAATTTAATCTTGGAAAACCTGAAATTCTTAATATAAATTTTGTTTTAAAACTAAATAGAATTAATAAAGTTAAAGGAAGTGAAGTTACTAAATGTATAACTAAATACTTAGGTTTTTCTTTTTGAATTAAGTTTTTCAATGGAAAGAAAGATAGTATATAAATAATAATGAAAGATAATCTACTTTTAATTTTTCCATATTTAGGTAAAAAGTTTATTATATTTTTATTGTAGAAATTTATTAAATTAATTTCTTTTTTTTCAATCTGAAATTTTGTGTTAGAGAATTCCCCAAAAAAGTTTATTATCGAACATTCGTAATCATCGCTATATAAATGTAATGAATGGGCAGAATTAATTACTGCCTTTGTTGTTGCTATATTCACTAAAGAAGGTGACCAATAAAATATTTTACTTTTTTCGTTGTTCAATTTTTTATTAAAGTTGGTTGAATTTATATATGCTAAGTTTATATTAAATTTTCTTAAAATATAATAAATTATGTTTAGTTATGAAGAAAAAATTGAAAAAAACCTTTTTCCATTAATTAGAAAAATTAAAAATCCCCAAATATTAGAGCTCGGTGTTCAAAGTGGTATATCAACAAAAAAATTTCTTGAGATATGTAATCAAAATAATGGAAATTTATATTCTGTTGATGTTAATGACTGCAGTAACGTCGTTAATGATCCAAAATGGAATTTTATTAAAAGTAGAGATGATGATTTTAATTTTGTAAAATCTCAGATACCCGAAAAATTAGATGTAATATTTATTGATACTCTTCATGAGGCAAAACATGTAAAAAAAATCTTTTATAACTATTATAATAATTTAAGAAATGGAGGTTTAATATTTGTTGATGATATATCACATTTACCTTACATTAAAAATGATCGTAAAACAGATTTCTATTGCGAAATCAATAATAGAGAAACATTCGATACTCTTTTGCAAATTTATTATTACAATCACAAGTCTTTCACTTTAAACTTTTCTTTTGAAAGTTCTGGATTGGCAATCATTAAAAAAAAAAGTGATGATATTTTGAAAGTTTCAGAAAAATTAAATTCAAGAGAGCATAGTTTCAAAAACTTAATTAGGAAATTATGGTTAAAAGTAAAAAATTAATAATTTTTATTCCATCAATTGAAGATGGTGGTGTTGAAAAAAACTTGTATTTAATTTCAAATTTTTTATCAAAAAAATTTCAAAATATTATTTTAATAACCTACCAAAGTTCGAAAAAGAGGAAATTTTTACATAATATTAAAATCATTAATCCATGGTTTAATTTTTTAAATATCAAAGGAAGATACTTAAAATATTTTTTTTGTTTATTATCCTTAATAAGGATGCTTTTGATAAACAGAAACTATCTAATATTATCATTTCAAGCAAATATTTTTGCAATATTTGTTGCAAAAATTTTTGATGTAAAAATTGTTTCTAGGTCAAATTCTTCTTCTGTAGGATGGTCAAAAAACTACATCAAACAATATATTTTCAAACTTTATTTCAAAAAAGCCGATAAAATAGTTGTTAACAGTTATGATTTTAAAAAAGAGATGGACAAAAAGTACATGATTAATACTGAATGTATTTTAAACCCTTTTGAATTTAGTAAAATAAGGAAATTATCGAATAAAAAAGTAAAAAAAATATATAATAAAAACTCACTAAAACTTATTTCTTTAGCAAGGCTAACATCTCAAAAGGATTTTATGACTTTATTAAAAAGTATGAAAAATTTAAAAAGGAATAAAGTCGAGCTTGTAATAATTGGTAAAGGATTGGAAAAAGTTAGATTAAAACGTTATATATTAAAAAATAATTTAAATGATAAAGTTAAGCTCTTGGGGTATAAATCAAATCCTTTTCCATATTTAAAACAGGCGAATATATTTATTTTAACCTCAAAATTTGAAGGATCACCTAATGTTTTAGTTGAAGCGCTTTTTTTAAAAAAATTTGTTATGTCAACAAATTGTCCTACGGGTCCTAAAGAAATACTGAAAAATGGCAGATATGGAGCTTTATTTAAGGTTGGTGATCATAGAAATATTTCAAAGTTTATTGATAATTTTAAATTTTCTAAAAAAGTTAATAATAAAATTCATGAGGGTTATAAAAGTACAAAAAGGTTTGAATATAAGAAAAATTGCGATAAATACCTAAAATTAATTCAAAATTACTTAAATTGAAACATGAAAAAAATACTTATATGTGGTGCTGGTGGATTTATCGGGGGTCATTTAACTAAATATTTCATAGAAAAAAAAATTTTGAGATTGTCTGTGTTGACGTTAAGCCCTTTGAATATTGGTTTCAAATTTTTGATGAAACAAAAAACTTATCCTTAGATCTAAGAGATTATCATTCATGCTTAAAGGTGTCTCAAAATATAGATTTTATTTTTAATATGGCTTGTAATATGGGAGGAATGGGTTTTATAGAGAATAACAAAGCAGAATGTATGTTGTCGGTATTAATAAATACTAACTTGCTCAGAGCATCTGTTGAAAATAAAGTTTCCAAATATTTATTTTCATCAAGTGCTTGTGTTTATAATGCTGAGAAACAAAAAAAAACTTTTGTGCCAGGATTAAAAGAAGAAGACGCGTATCCTGCTGAACCAGAGGATGGTTATGGTTGGGAAAAATTATTTAGTAAAAGAATGTGTAGACATTTTAGCGAAGACTTCGGAATTGATACAAGGATAGTTAGATATCATAATGTTTATGGACCTTTAGGAACTTATGATGGCGGAAGAGAAAAAGCTCCTGCTGCAATATGCAGAAAAATTATAAACGCTAAAATTAATAATAAGAAAACAATTGATGTTTGGGGAGATGGCGAGCAAACTAGGAGTTTTATGTACATAGATGATTGTATAAAAGGTACTATGGAAGTATTTAATAGTAATTTTCAAGAGCCGTTTAACGTCGGAAGTGAGGAGCAAGTTTCAATAAATCAATTAGTAGAGTATATTGAAGAAATAGCTAATTTTAAAGTTTCAAAAAATTATTTAATAAACAAACCTAAAGGTGTGCGAGGTCGAACTAGTGATAATCGACTGATAAGAGAAAAAATTGGATGGGATACGCAAATAAATTTGAAAGAAGGTCTTAAAAGAACATACAAATGGATTTACGATCAATCTATTTCTGGTAGTAACATTAGTAAATTTACGAAAAGTAATATTTAAGTAATCAAATATTTTTACTTTACTTATTTTTTTCAATTAATTTATTTTCAAAACCACCTAAATATTTGGGTAAATTTTTCTTAATATACCAACTAAATTGGGATATGAATATGTTACCTTTCATCCCATTATCTATAATTGAATATGGAATTTTAATTTTTGAAAAAAACATTGCGCAACTTGGAATATTACTTGACGCAAATAACATATAATTTGTGCTTGCTAAAACTAACATATCTATAATATTTGCTTCACCGATTTGGTACCTGTGAATAGGATTTTTATTATCAAACAAATCAAACTTATCTGTGGTTCTATAAGTATCTTGATATAACAAGAATTTATTATAATATTGTTTATAAAATTTTAAATAATCTTCATCTTCAGTACATAAATATATCTTATTAAATTTATATTTTTTTAACAAAAAATCTGTTGCATATTTCATTTGATTTTCAGTAGGTGTGTAAGGTTGATAAGCTGCTTTCTTTTGATCTGATCCTCTAAAACAAATACCTAATACTTTTTTACCCTTAAAATCTTTCTTTAGTTTTGCGGCCTTGATAATTATATCTTTATTTATTTTTATATATTTCTTGCAAATTAACTTGTGTCTTTTATTGAGATTGTTAAATCCATTAAAATATTTAAAACTGGAAATGTAGTTTTCCTTAGAAAAACCCTTTTTAGATGTTCGATTGTCACATAAAATCACATTTTTACTAGTATAAACATCTTTTAATTTATATTTTGAGACTGGTTTAAAATAATACTCCCAAGAATTATATGTGTTTTTAATTTTTTTTTTGCAGTTATAAAATGTTTGATAATTTTCCATGTCAATAATTGGTACCATTTTAAGCTCGTCGCAAATTAAAAGATGGTGAATTACAAAATTTAAATTAGAAAAAAAACCAGCCCCCGGATGCCTTCTTATAACATAAAAGAATTTATTTGGATTTTTATTTCCATAACTTTTATACTCGAAATTTAGATGACTAAACTTATTTTTTTTAAATATTTTATTTTTAGGCTCCCAGGATTGTCTTGCGAAAAATTGCTTTTTTAATAATTGTTTTCTAAGATAATTAAGTAACATACATATTATTGCTTTCTTATAAAAAGTACATCCTGATGAGTTTCATTCGGTTCTATTTTGTGAAAGAACATATTCTCGTTTAAAAAATTTTTTATTTCCTCCCATTTTGCACCATTTAGATAATATTCTTCTTTACTTATTTCAATAAGTATTGAATCGCATAATTTTAAAGAATTTTTTGCTCCATTTAAAACTAAATATTCAGCACCCTGTAAATCTATAACCCAAAAGTTGTATTCCTTTACATTTATAGAATTTTTTTTTAACAACGAGTCCAGAGATATAGTTTTTAATTTTTTCTTACTAACCATTTTAATTTTTTCTGACCCCTTTTTAAATTGAAAGAGTGAAGATGATGCTCCATCATTGTTAGAGATAAAAAAATCAATTAAAATATTGTCTTCATTGTATAATACACTATTAAAAGCAATTTGATTTATAAATTGAGAAATATTAATTTTTAAATCTATAAAAATATCTGGATCTGCTTCTATCCAAATAGTTTTTTTATTAAGCCAATCATAAACAGCTGCTTCAGTACCTCTGTGAGCTCCCATATGAATTATTCCATTACTTTTATAAAGTTGACTTAATACATCTTCATTGGGAGGTAAATTTGTATATGATTCATTTTTATAAATTTTTTTAATAACCCATCCATAATTAAAAAGTAAATTTTTAATTTTTTTTTTTAATAATTTAAGCACTAAATTTTTACCAATTTTTTTTTTAAGTGATGAATATCCTCGCACCATGCATGTAAAATTTCAAGTTCTGCTTTTTCTAATATTTTTTTTTTAACAAGATTTTGATAACAATTAAAAAGATTTACTAAAATATATTTTTTATTTTTATAAATTTTTGTTGAGTCTAAAACTTTTACTAATTTTTTTACATCTCTGAATACTGATATTTCTAAATCAAAATCTTTATACAAATCGTGATAATTTCTATCTTGGTATACAGTTGGACTAGTAAATAATATTTTTAGATTTAGTTTATTCATAATGTGCGTTGCAATATATGATCTCCATATATCTGTTGCTCTCATAGTGCAATAGGTTGGTAAATACATTAAAGGAAATACTTCATCGTTCCAAGTTGTATTTTGGCTATTAAATGGAACATAAGATTTATTATTTGCAAAAAAACTTTTGTTCTCTGCAAATTTAATATTAATTTTTTTATTAATTAATCTATAAATTGCATCCACATCTGGGTTTTTATTACAAAGTCTTTGGACAACACTAAATTTTTGTTTTACTTTTTTTTTTTTAATTAATAATTTTTTTGAATTATTCAATTCTGATAGTGGAAGACCTCTCGGCCAAATATCTATTTTATTATTTAAAAAATATTTATAAATATTTATGAATCCAGTTTCTTTTACTTTGTAATGATTTAATTTATAAATATCTTGTGAAAAAAAGTTTTCTCTTGGATAATTGTCATCATCAGTTTCATATATTTTTTTAATTCCTTTATGCATTGCATATAAATAACCAATATTTTTTCTTGAGTATGAATTAAATGGTATTTTTTTACATATTTTATATGGAAGTTTTTTTTGTAATTTAATTGACAAAACATTTAAATAATTTTCGTGTTTAAATTTTGGAGTTTTTTTATCTGCGACAAAGATAAAATCAATATTTTTTTTTTTGGACAGTATTTCGTATTTTTTTATAACATTATTAGGTTTATTAATTGAGGTAATGACTAATGTTGATGTAACTTTTTTATTCAAAATCATATATATTAATATTTCTTTATTAAAATAATTTGGATTTAATCATTAACTTAAAAACATCATTTATATTTTTAGTTGGCGTTATACCTAAATATTTTTTTAAGTTTATAGTTTGTATTTGTGAAGACATATAATTTAATTTATTTTTTTTGATAATACTTTTGCTAATTCTAATATGATTTTTCCAAGCCAATTTTTTTGTCTTAAATATTTTATTTATAACTTCTTTTAACACAAATGATTTACCTGTGGCT
Source organism: uncultured Pelagibacteraceae bacterium (assembly GCA_902585415.1). GTDB lineage: Bacteria > Pseudomonadota > Alphaproteobacteria > Pelagibacterales > Pelagibacteraceae > Pelagibacter. Next base: position 142,721 of record CACIDN010000001.1, on the reverse strand, counting down.
ATTATAAGATCTTTAGGTTTTTTTTTTTGCATTAAAAGATAAACTAGCCTCATGTACTCTGGAGCCCAACCCCAGTCTCTTCTGATGTTAATATCACCTAATAATAACTTTTTAGTTTTAAATTTATCTCTTTTTACAAAATCAACAACCTTTGGAATAACATAATTTTTTGGTCTAAGAATTGAGTCATGATTGAAGAATATACCAGACATACACCAAATATTCAGATTTTCTCTAAAATATCTTATTAAAAAATATGACACAAGTTTTGAGAATCCATAAGGACTATTAGGGTTTAAATTTGAATTCTCATTAATAATATTTTCTTTAGGATCATATATTAGCCCGGAACAACTATTAAAAACTTTTATTTTTCTCCTTAATTTATTAATTGAAAATAAAATATTATAAAGCGGTAAATTATGACTTTTAAAAGTACTCAATATATTTGCAAAAGAATCTTGATAATTAGATTGTCCAGCAAAGTAATATATTTCGTTACATTTGGTGTTTTTAATTATTTTTTCTATTTTATGTATATTATATATGTCGACTCTCTTTATTTTTACCTTTAAGTTAATTTTTTTGTGATTTTCAAAATCTGATCCACGACTTATTGCAATTACTTCGTAATTTTTTTGTTTCAACAATTCGCAAATGTAGGTTCCATCCTGACCAGACGCACCAAACACTAAAGCAATTTTTTTTACCATATTGTTACAGATTAAATTTAATAATTCTATTTCTTAATTATATTGCTTATTTCTAATAACTTCTAACAAAAATATCATTTCAGTAAAAAAAAATAATTAAAATAAATATATGTCTTATTTAAAATATTTATATATTTTTAAGCAAATTTTCAAAGTTGTTCACAAATTTTTTTTTATCGCATAATTGTTCATAAGCTCCTATTAAATTTTTTGGGTCAATTTCTAAATTATTTTCGTCTATTACATTTTTTTTAATTTTTAAGAATAATTCTCTCGCGTTTTTTGGATCGATTCCGATTACGTAGTTTAAAAGATCAGGATCCAAAACATCTTTGTTATAGAATATAATTTTTTTGAAATATAAACCCTCTAATAATGGCAAACTACATCTACCAATAAATGTAGGCATTATAATATAATCGCAATATTTATATATTGCTATTAATTCTAATTCACTGATTTTTCCTAAAAAATTTATATACGACTCAAGTCCTTCTTTTTCCACCATAGTTTTAATTTTAGAATAGTTGCCTTTATCATCCCCCGAAAAAAGAATATTTATTTGATTAAAATCATTTTTTTTTAAATATTTAACCATTTCTATAATTAATATGTGGTTTTTATGTTCCCAAAATTGTGCCGGATAAAATAAATATTTTTTATTCAAAGATAAATTAAATTTGGTTTTAAAAATTTTCTTAAAATCAACCATTTTATTTTTTTCATAAATCTCCGGTAAAAATGGAATTAAATTTTGCAATAGTATTTTTGAGCTATCACAATTAAATTTATTGATTAAGTCCATTTTATTTCTCTCTGTAAAAACAAATATTTTTTTTGCATATTTTACTGAAAATGAAATAATTTTTTTTTGTACCTCATAATTCCCGTTTTTAAACTCCTTAAAATAACGGACATAATCTATTTCGGTATTAAAAATGTATGAAATAAAATTTATATGCTTGCAATACAATGTAAAATATGAAGGTTCATTGAAAACTATGTAGTCAATTTTATTTTTTTTTATAAATTTATAAAATGGATTATAATAATTAATTAATTCAAATATTTTAGATATAGTTCTAATTTTTAACAGTCTAAAAGTTACTTTATTGAAAAAGTTTGAGCTAAAAAAGTAATTTTTGATACCATTTTTATTTAAGAGTTCATTGATAGACCTATTTCTTGTTATAAAAACTATAGAATGTTTTTCCAATTTAATTTGTTTTGTTAAATTAACAAAATTAAGCATATGATAATATCCACCTCCTACTGACGAACTATCAATGAAAAATGCTATCCTCATTTACCGACTATTTTTATATTCGGAAGTGGAAAAATAAATTTTGTACCAATTTTGATTATTTTTTTTTCCCTTTTTAATATTTCGTTTTTAAAATGCCATGGCAATACTAAATAATAATCTGGCTTTAGTTTTCTTGAAATCTTTTCACTTACAATTTTAATTTTAGTTCCAGGTGTAAATCGACCATTTTTAATTGGATTCCTATCAGAGATGCAGTCGATAAAATTTTTTCCTATTTTAAAATATTGTAATAAAACATTTCCTTTTGTAGATGCGCCATAGCCATGAATGATTTTTTTTTGATTTTTTAGTTTAATTAATAAGTTTCTCAAATTCTTACCCACAACCTCAATACTTTTAAAAAAATTTTTATAGGTTTCTATCTTCCTAAGTTTTAATTTATTTTCTTTACATAAAAAAGTATCAATTGTTTTTTGATTTACCTTAATTTTAGAATTCTTTTTACATAAATAATATTGTGTACTTCCACCATTAATATCATTCCCCATCATATCAAAAACTTTCAAATTATTTTTTTTTGCCAATTTAAATATCACATCATGAGAATAATATTCTAAATGTTCATGACAAATTGTATCGAACATTTTTAGTTTGATAATTGAGGCTAAATCTGCCTGTTCTAGAAGTAAAATACCATTTGCGTCTAATAATTTGCTTACATCATATAAAAAAATATTTGGATTTTTCATATCATAAAATACTGAAAGGGCAGATATTATTTTAAATTTTTTTTTCGTATTTTTGCGAATTTTGTTAAATGAGAAAAAATCAGAAATAGAAAGATCTATATTTGAATAATATTTTTTATATTTTTTTATAGTTGGATCAATACCAACCCTAAATAAATTCTTACTATAGAAATTAAGTAAAGTACCGTCGTTGCTTGCAATATCTAAAACTGCGTCTCCTTTTTTTAAATTAGCTTTTTTTTTTAATATAGCACATATTTTTTTCATATGATTAGTCATTGTGCTATTTATTCCTGTTCTATAACCATAATCACTTCCATAAAGATACTTCATATTGAAGTTTCGTCCTAATTGAACTAAGTGACATTTGGCACATTTAACCATAGATAAATCCGCGCTAGGAATGTTGGTATTAATTGATGTTGCAAATTTTCCAGTAAAACTTAAGTTTCCTAAATTAAATAATTTGTTGATTTTTTTACTATTACAAAATCTACAATTTTTAATGACCATTTTAAGATTTATTTTAATATATTAATTTATAGAAATGAAAAGAATAAAAGACTTTATAAAAAAAATTTTGCTTGTTGATGAAGGTCCAAAACCTTTATTTTCAAGAAAACTTTTAAGTCCTATTATTAAACTAAATAAAAATGATTTTGAATATTGCGAATACGGGAATCTAAATAAAGATAAGACTTTTTATGTGATAAACAGATCATCTCATGCTGGAATTTTTTCATATTTATCATTTGTATTAAATCATTTAAATATTGCTAAACAGTACAATTTTATTCCAGTAGTAGATATGGAAAATTTTACAAATCCTTATAATGAAAAAGATAAAATAATAAATACTTTAAACTCTTGGGAATATTATTTTAATCAAACATCAAACTATGATTTAAAAGAAGTTTATAATAGTAAAAACGTTGTTTTTTCAAGAAATGATTTCAACAAAAATATGAACTACAGGATACATCTGGAACCAAAATTTAGGGTATTTAAAGGAAAAGAAATTAAATTGAAACAAATATACATTGATTATGTCAAAGATTACTTTGAAAAAAATAACTTAGAAAATAAAAAAATTTTAGGTATTCATTTCAGAGGGACAAGTTATAAAACAAGTAGGGGTCATATTTTTCCTGCAACAAAAAGTCAGATGAAAAAAAATGTTGACGAAATATTATCAAGAGAAAATTTTGATAAGATATTTTTATGCTCTGAAGAAAAAAATTATTTAGATTTTTTTATAAAAAATTATAAAGATAAACTATTGTATTTAAATACTTATCGATCTGATAAAAATGATGCTTTCAAAAAATACAATAGAGAACATCATAGATACTTACTAGGTGATGAGTCAATTAAAGAAGCTCTTATATTATCTAAATGTTCAAGTTTGTTGTTTGTGAGATCCAATATAATAAATGCTGCAAATTTTTTTTCAGATAAAGAACAAAATTTGTACGAAATTTTTAATGGGTTTAACTCTAGAAATCAATTTATATCAACTTTTCTATGGTTTATAAAAAAAACCTTACCTACAAATTTTTACGGCCTAAAAAATGATTTAATCAAATCAAAAAATTAATTTTTTGTTATATTTTTTATACCATTGAAAGGTTCGTTTAAAAGCAGATTCAAATTCTGAAAATTTTTTAAACTTTAAAAATTTTATTATTTTTTTATTATCACCATGCGTCTTGAATACGTCTAATTTATTTTTTGGTATTTTCAAAATTTTTAAAGTCGATAAATTTTTCTGGAAATAGGTGATTAATTTTTTTATATTTTGGGGATTATTAGAGCAAATATTATAAATATCATATAATTTAGCGGTTTTTTTATTCATTAATAAATATAAAATTTCAACAACATCATCAATATATGTAAAATCTCTATAATGATTCCCATTATTATTAAGTTCAAGTTTTTTGTTAATTAAAGAATTTTTAAACATTTTAAATAATAACATATCTGGTCTTCCCCATTCCCCAAATATTGTGAAAAATCTTAATCCAAATATTTTCATGCTATAATTTTTGGAAAATGACTTTGCTGTTATTTCATTTATTACCTTTGAAGTTGCGTATATGTTTTTTGGATTCAATTTATCATTTTCCTTAAGTGGAAAATTCTTACTATCACCATAAACAGAACTTGATGATGCAAAAAAAATTGATTTTATTTTTTTTGTGGATGCAAATTTAAATAAATTAATTGTTCCTAAAATATTTGTTTTTATATATTTATTAGGATTTATAGCAGAGTGTCTAACACCAGCTTGAGCTGCAAAGTGAAATATATGATCAAAATTTTCTTTTTGTAAAGAATCAAATGAAGTAGATTTTTCTATGTTAATTAGTTTATTCTTAAAATTTTTATATTTTTTAAGTTCAATTAAACGTTTTTTTTTAAGTTTAACTGAATAATAATCATCTAAATTATCTATTCCAACTACTATATGTTTTTGTTTAAGTAGTTTTAAAGCTAAACTAAAGCCAATAAAGCCAGCCACTCCTGTGACTAATATATTTTTAGTCAATTTAGTTTTCACTCAAAATCCCTGCAATTTATATTTTAAAGTTTGAATATCACGAATTTTTGAAAGGATAATGAATACAGTATCTCTCAAATTATCTTTAAATGATGTGGGAAAAACTCCTTTAAATTTTAAAGCTAAATCACTTTTTGAAAAAAGGAGAAATATTCCAAAAGAGAAAAAAAACAATAATGTAAATAATGTTAATTTTGTTTTTGAATATTTTTTAAACATATTTAATGCATAAATTTTAGCTTGGTATTTTAGATATATATATTATTATTTATATATTATAAGAATTTTTAAATGTAAATTTATTAATTTTGTTAAAATGACAAAATCTATTGATATTAAAAATGTTTAAATACTTAAATCCAAAAAAATATATTAATTTTTTCAAACAATACCCAAGGTTACAAAATTTGCTTAAATTGAACAACAGAACTACTAGATTGATGCTAATGAATTATTATTTTAATTTAGTTAAAAAAAAAAAAATCTAAAAAATTTTTTTCTAGATGGCTCAAATGAAATCAATCAAATAAATTTTAAAATTGAAGAACTATATAATGAAAATAATTTATTATTTAAATCTTTGGCTCATAACGGTATAGTTATAGTTGAAAACGTACTAAGTTTGGAGGAAAAACACAAAGTTTTGAATTTTTTTAGTGAAATTGAAAAAAAATATTTTTTCAGATTGGATAGATAAAAGCATAATCGACTCATCATCAATAAAATATAAAGACAGCAATATAGTTAAAATTTCTTGTATGAAAAAAAATATCAAATACTTGCCTAGCCTTTCAAGATTAAATGATTATGTCACAAAAAAAATATTTGGTAAAAAAATAAATACTGTTGCAGAATTTTTTTTACATGAATGTATCGATACCGAAACACCTGATAGTTACGAAGATACAAAATTTCATATAGATAGATACTTGCCGTGTCTTAAAATAATCTATACACCTAATAAAATTAACGAAGCTAGTGCTCCATTTGGTTTTATCAAAAAGACTCATAAGTTAAATAATGAGTTTATGAGAAACTTTACTTTAAATTCAAAAAAATTTTTTATAGATGATGAGCATCTTACATTGGATCTTAAAAATAATGAAGTTAGTACTATTTGCCCAGAAAACTCTTTGATAATTTCATTTACAAATGGTTTTCATAAGAGAAATATTTTTTTAAAGAAAAATGTAAGGAAAATGATATTTTTTCAGTTTACAAATAACTTTAATTTTTTTTCTCTATTAAATTATAAAAAATATAATTAAAAAAATATTTTTCTAAAATTTTTTAAAGATTTATACAAAATAATAATTAATAACGTAATTACAGATTGTCCATTATCCCTTCTTATTTTAATTTCCTCAATAAAATGATCTTTAAAACTAATGGAGCTGGAATAGCCACCTCTTTGAAAAATACCAAATATTTCATGTTTTTCTGTTCCAATCCCTTTCAATTTTTTTTTCACAATCATTCTGTAAAAATAATCATAGTCTGATGAGTATTTATATTTTAAATTGTAATTCCCTACTTTTTTTGCTGAGTTTAGTTTTATAAAAAAACCAGTAGAGTGACTACTGTAAAAGCCCCATGAAAATTTTATTTTCCATGGTCTGTAACCGTGTAAAACACCCCAATGCTTTTTAACCGCTCCAAAGAAAAAATCTACATCTGGATACAAATTAATATATTTTTTTAATATTTTAAGAGCGTTTGGCAGCAAAATATCATCTGAATTTACAAATCCAATATAATCACCTTTCGCTAATTGCATCCCTTTATTAAATGCGTCGTATATACCTTTATCCTTTTCACTTACCCATTTGCTTATTTTTTTTTTATTTTTTTTTATAATTTCTAAAGTTCCATCGGTTGAACCCCCGTCTATAATAATAATTTCATAATTTTTATATTTTTGTGAATAAATGCTATTTAGTGTTTTTTGTATATGTGAGACATTATTAAACACTACAGTTATTATTGATATAAGAGGGAAATTTCTGTTTTTTATATATGCTTTTTTCAATTTTTTCTTTAGCATTTAAAGTTTTTGAAATTATTTAAAAAAACTTTTTAATTCTTTTATTGATAGAAAATCTTTATTATTTTTAGAGCTATAACTAAATCCTTTTTTAACACTTTTTGCTTTAAATCTTCTCTTATAATATTCTTTTGTTTTAAATATTTTGCTCTCAGAAAATGTATTTGGTAAAATTACATAATATTTTTTTAATTCTATTGTATTTAAACTATCACTTTCAGTAACCATTTCCTCGTGTATTTTTTCTCCTGGTCTTATACCAATTGTCTTTAATTTTAAATTTGGATTAAAAGATTTAATTAAATCTAACACTTTATACGATTTAAGTTTTGGTACTAAAATATCACCCCCAGGTGAATTTTTTAAACTCCATAAAACATGGTCAACACTTTCACTAAGTGGTATATTGAACCTTGTCATTTCATTATCAGTAATTTCAAATGTTTTTTTTGATAGATTTTTTTTTAATACATCTACAATAGATCCTCTGCTACCTAATACATTACCATATCTCAGTACAGAAAATATTGTCCCCTCAAAACCTTTAACATTATTTGCCGCAACAAATAATTTATCAGAACAAAGTTTGGTTGCTCCATATAAGTTTATAGGTGCGGCAGCTTTATCTGTGGATAATGCTACTAATTTTTTTATTTTTCGTTCCATACAACATTCAATTAAGTTCTGAGCGCCTATAATATTTGTTTTTATATATTCAAAGGGGTTATATTCTGCGGTTGGTACTTGTTTTAAAGCGGCCGCATGTATGACATAGTCCACCCCATTAAGAGCAATGGATAGTCTTTCTTTATCTCTTATGTCTCCAAGAAAATATCTTAAAAATTTATATTTTTTTTCGCTAAATTTTTTTGACATTTCATATTGCTTTAACTCATCTCTACTGAAAATAATTAGTTTGTTTATTTTTTTATATTTAGATATGATTTTTTTTACAAATTCGTTACCGAATGATCCTGTGCCTCCTGTAATTAAAATACTTTTATTATTAAACATAATTTTCTATTTATTAATATGAGTTAAATTTAGTATTAAGTCATTAGAGTATATAAAATTGTCTAATCTTTTATATAAAGTTTTTTTGAAATTTTTGTTCATTGGATTTTTCAACCAATAATCATAGAATTTGCTTGACCATTGATAATGATAACTGCCTAATTTTTTTAACATACGATTATAATCTAAAAAAAACCAATCTTTACTATTGTAAATATAATGCATGTAATAAAATTCAAGTACTTTTTTTTTATTAATATTCTTTTTCTTGTTTTGAAGATTATTAAAAAAATTTTTATATTTTATTTCAGAACTTATGTGGTAATTAAATTTATAACCAGCATGGGGGTTAATTCTAGAGGCATTTAAAACATTAATTCCTTTGTATGCATATTCATGTGCCGCTGTCCCAAATACTGTGAGCACCAAGTCGACTCTGTTTTTTATAATTTGATTATGACTTAAATCAGAGTTTAACTTTTTTATATTTGATCTTTTAATTAATTTATCAATATTTTTTTCAGTAAAGTTTTGATAAAAAGTAAATTTTCCTCCTTGCTTTTTATGAGTTTTTAATAACCAGTTATAATTTTTTTTCTTCAATGATAATTCAGAGAGATTTTTTATCCATTCATACATATCAGCGTAAGCAAATTTACCTCCAATATGAGGGGCATCTAAAAAATCATGAGGTAAAATTAAAATCGTGTATTTGTGAGTTTTGTATAAATTTGTTTCAATTTTTTTTTTATTAAATGCAGTTTTTGTAGCATAAGGCATGTCAAGATTTATTCCTTCAAACCTTTTTTTTAAATTATTGTTTGCTAGTATAAGTGCTTTTTTTTGAATTTTTTTATCAAATTTTTTAAATATTTTAGGATAATCATATGCCTCAGAATAATGATAAGGATTCTCTTGCCGATGCCTTTTAATTCTATTTTCTTTTACTTCATAACAATCAATTTTATTTTTTAATGCAACTCTGTAAGGAATTCCCATTGTATATATAGAATGACTAACCAATAAAACTTTGATTTTATTATTTCTAAAATATTCAGACCAGAAAAAAAATAAATTTAAAAAATCTTTTAAAAAGTTTTTAAAATCATTACTATCAATATCAATTGTAGGTTTTTGTTTTCTATTTCTAGTTAAATACGAATCATAAATCAAGTCACCTAATTTAATTTTATTAATTTGAATATCCAAAATATCATTTTTAGATTTGATTTTTTTTAAAATTTTGTTGTAATTTACATTTGTCTGATTATTAATTTTTTCATCTGTTTTAGGGAATAAAAATTCAGACACCCCAAAAGACTTATAAATACCAAAAAAACCTAAATTTATTTTATCAGAAATATAACTTTTAATTTTTTGAGTAAAAGTTCTTTTTAATTTATATGAGAGAAGTACGTGACTATAGTAAGCAACTATTTTGAGATTATTTTTCAATCTAAAATAATCACATAAATAAGAAAAAATAATATGTAAAATATGAAATGAATTAAATTCAATTAATAAGACGCCTTCATGGGGTAGATTATTAATTTTGGTGAATTGTTGTTTGTTAAATTTTTGTATTTTTTTATATAAAAAAAATTCGTAAAATTTTTTAAACATTATTGTATCCAGTTGTTAATTTTCGAGCATATAATATCAATATCCTTTTTAGTAATTTGTAAATGCATTGGAAGGGAAAAAGCATTTTTATAAAATGTTTCTGTATTTACAAAATTTTTTTCATCAAATTTCATTTTTTTATAAAAAGGATGTTTATATATTGGAATATACAATACCTGAAGGAATATATTATTTTTACTCATAAATCTAAAAAAGTTTGCTTTATCTTTTAATGATTTAAAATTATACATTGCGGGCAAAAGATGGTGTGATGATTTTATATGTTTTGGAAAATCTAATAATTTAATTTTTGATTTAGAAAGTTTTTGTCTATAATATTTGACTAATTTTTCTCTTTTCTTAATATTTTGGTTTAATTTTCTTAGTTGAGATAATCCTAGTGCTGCATTTATATCTGGCAAAATAAAATTAAAACTAAGATCTATTTGCTCATAATACCAAGGATAAAAGGAATTTTTTTTAATTTTAAAATTTTTTTTATCTTTAGTAATACCATGTTGTCTAAGTAACTTAATTTTTTCATAAAAATTTTTATTATTTGTAGTTATTGATCCACCCTCACCTGTTGTTATTACTTTTACTGCTTGAAAAGAAAATACGGTTAGATCACTATGTTTACTTGAGCCAACTTTAAAATTTTTATAGCTTGAACCAATGGCGTGGGAAGCATCTTCTATTATTTTAAATTTATATTTTTTTTTTAATTTAAAAATTTTTTCCATATCACACGGAAAACCAGCATAGTGAACAGGAATAATTATTTTTGGTAATTTACCTTTCTTTGAGGCTAACTTTAGCTTTTGCTCAAGTTTTTCAATGCTGATATTATAGTTTTCTAAATTTATATCTATAAAATCTATTTTTGCTCCACATAATACTGCACAATTTGCACTTGAAGCAAAGGAGTTCGCAGAAGTCCAAACAATATCCCCTTTTTTTAGATTTAAAGCTTTGCAGGCTATAAATAGAGAAGATGTAGCAGAATTGGTTGTTACACAAAATTTTGATTTTACATAATTTCTAATCCGATTTTCAAATTCTTCATTGATAGGGCCACGACTAATAAAAGTAGAATTTAAAACTTTTGAAACACTTGATATATCATCTTTGGAGATTGTTTGTCGACTATAAGGAATTTTTTTAATCATAGTTTATTTTTGTTATTAGTTTCATTTTTTTTATAAAATTGATTGATTTATATGCAAGCTTTTTATGTGAATTGGTTTTAGAAATATATTTATATTTATTCATAACTTTAATTATATTATCCAAATTTTGATCCAATTTAAGTTTTTTTAATTTCAGATCTAGATGTCTTAACATTTTTAAGTCTTCTATATAATCAAGTGTTAATCTAAAATTTTTTTGATATCTAGAATTTATATTGCAGATATTATAATTAAATAATCTTGGATTATTTTTAAAATAAAAACTTGGATATTCAGTGTACTTAAAGTCTTTTTGTTTTTTTATGTAAAAATACAATTTTTCCAAAGCTTTAAAATTTATAATTTCACCACTTGCTCCTACGGGAAACTTATTGCCAACTGTAAAATCTGATTTTGAATTTAAATGATTTATGAGAAGCTCCTCTAGAATTTCTTTTGATATAAAAGGGCAATCTCCAGTAATTCTAACAATTATATCAAGTTTATTTTTTTTTGCCGCTAAATAAACTCTTTCAATTACATTAGTAGAGTCTCCAAAAAATATTTTTGCTCCAGTTTTTTTTACGTATTTTGAATATTTTTTATCAATACTTAGATTGGTAGTTGCAAGTATAACATCATCTAAATATTTCATTTTTTGAGTATTCTTAATACAATGTTCAATAGAGGTAAGATTGCCTATTTTTAAAAAAGCTTTATTTTTTAACCTAGAAGAATCCGACCTAGAAATAATTATAGCTCCAACATTTAATTTCTCTAAATCAGAATTTCTAACTGGTTGATTGATATATACATTTTTTTTAATTCTAAAAAATTTTTTATCTATTTCATTTAAATTAAATAAAGATTTTGTTTTACATCTTTTTAAGACTATTTTTTTTTTGTTTAAAATATCATTTTTTTTTATATTTTTTGTATAATGAGGTACTGCATTGTTTTTCACTAATTTTTTTTCATACTTTAATAAAAAATTTTTATTGTAAATTTTTCTTAAATTTTTATTTATTTTTTTAATTTTAGTATCATCTATTTTTGATTTTATAATATTATTTATTTCTCCCAACTCTAGAGATGAATAATAATCAAACTTTGATAATTTTCGAGATAAACAAAAATGCTTTTCGACCTGATCTATTTTTAACATATTAGCTATATAAAAAAAACTTTTTGATTCTTCAGATTGACTATCTAAATGATCTGCAAAACTTATCTTTGAATTTTTGAAATTTTTTTTTAAAAATTTAATTTTATTAAAACCAGAATTTGACAATAAGGTTGGATAATCTTGATGCCCAAATTGTAAAGTAATATTCTTAGATATTGCTTTAATTTCTGAATATATTTTTTTTATATCTGTTAAGCTTAATGTGGTAATGTTTATAATTATTTCTAAATGCTTATCACAGTTATTTTTAAGGTAATTTGTTATTTTGTAATTATTTAATGAACTATATTGTATCTTAATACCTCTAATATTTTTTTTATATTTTTGGAGAAAAAAGATTCCATATTCATCATATATATCTAAATAAATTCTAATTTTTTTTTTTATACAAAAATTTAAAATTTTATCCCATTGAGATTTTGAGAAGAATAATTTTTTATATACCTTATACCAACTAAAATTTTTACAGGAGATTTTATCATATTTAAATATTTGAAATTTAATAGACTTATTTTTATAATTTATTTTTGTAAACTGTATGACAGTTTCTTTGAACAATTTAAAGTTTCCATTGTGTGAATTTGCTATTTCAAATATTATTTCAGTTTTATTTGAATGCATAAATTTCTTTTAAATTTTTATTTTCAATTTTATAAACTTTAGAACAAATTTTCATATCTTCTATTAAATGACTGATTATAATAATTATTTTTTCGCCTTTTAAATTATTTATGCTCTGTAAAATATTTACTTTTGTATTATGATCTAGTGAAGATGTTGGCTCATCAAATATTATTATATCGGTATTTGAATATATGGCCCTTGCTATTGATAGTCTTTGTAACTGCCCACCTGAAAAGTTTGAACCTAATTCGTTTATGTAAGTATCAATTTTTTTGTCAAAAGTGTTTACAAGTTCATATAAATCGACTTTTTTTAAACACTCATAAATTTTTCTTTCATCTATTTCAAAGTCATTCAAACCAAAGGCAATATTATTTTTTATTGTATCATTTCGAAAAAAAGAATTTTGTGATACGTAGGCAATATTCGAAAATTTGCTGGATTTTAATTCTTCATTGTTATACATAACACTTCCACTTGTGGGTTCAATTAATCCACATATAATGTTTAACAGAGTCGTTTTTCCTGAACCACTAGGTCCTAAAACACCATAAATATAATTTTTATTTAATTCTAAATTAATATTTTCAAATAATTTTGAGTTTGAGGTTGGATAGGAGTAATCAATATTATTCAAATTAATTTTATCGATTTTATGTGTATTTAATTTTTCTGAATCATCATTAGTTTTTTTACTTTCGTCTTTTTCGTTGTCTATTTTTAAAATTTCTTTTTTAAGCAAGTTTAGACTAGGTATAAAGGAATTTGCTGTATTGAAAAATGTCATTAACTTTATTGTAAACGGAAAAAGTCTTAAAATGGTAATTGTGAACAATGTAAGAATAGAAGTTATTTCTTCTTTTGAGTATGAGTCATAAACTAAAAAAGTTATTAATGAGAATAAAACCAAAACAGCGCTAAATTCTACTAATATTCTTGGTATTGATTGCAAAAAAGCTAAATTAGCAATTTTATAACTATTTTCTATTGTTTTTTTAGCAAAATTTTTTTCAAAATAACTTTCTTTTTTTTGTAATTTTATCTGAATGATATTATTTAAAGACTCTTGTATATCCTTAAGCATACTTGATGAAAGGTTTAATAATCTTTTCCCAGCACTAAAAAAATATGAATTAGTTAGAAAAGTATAAATAAGAACCAATATCAAAAAAAATAAAAATAAAATAATAAATACCTTAGGGATATAAAAAATCATTATTATTATAACGCCTAGAAAAATAAAGAAATCATTTGCTAGCATTAAAAATCTTTCAAGAAATCCTGCATAACTAATGCTCAACGTTGTAGTATTTCTCATTATTTCTGAACTTTGCTTTTCATTCAAAAAATAAATGTATGGCTTTGATATGTAATAATTAAAAAAAAAATTTGAAATTTTATATCTTATTTGTGCGAAAAAGTTTGTTTGAATTTTGTTAGATAAAATTAGAATAATTGATTTTATTCCAAATAGTATAATTATGAATAAAGATATATAATAAATAAAATTATCATTTTGAATTAAGTTTTTTAAATCTAAAAAACTCAAAAATTTTATACTTTCTATATTATTTTGATCTCCAAAAATAAAACTTACGAGTGGCAAGATTAATGCGATATTTAAAGTCTCTAATATAGTGCATAAAGTAAATAACGAAAAAATTAAAAGTAACTTTTTAATTCTAAAAAAAAGATATACGAAATAGAAATCTTTGAAGGAATTTATTAAACTAATCATCTATATTATTTCAATATGTTGAGTTTTTCTAAAATGTTTTTATTTACAGGTTCACCTTTAGAAAATTTTTTTGGTGATTTTTTGTTTATCAATTTGTCGTAGTATTTTGGTTGAATTCCATGTCCTGGCCTAATCCTCCTTATATTTTTTTTTGTGAATATTTCCCCTTTTTTAATAGAGTTAACTGCAAAAATTGAACGTCTTAATAATTTGCTAGTTTTTTCAGTTTTAGATCTAAAAAAAGAATTTTTTCCCTTAAGTCTATAGACATTATTAATTTCGTCTTTAAATTTTTTTATTTCTTTTCCTTTTAATGAAAACTCAATATCTAAACCTTTTTTTTGATCAGAAAGAGCTATGTGCTTTTCTATAACTTCAGCTCCAAGCGCCACAGCTGTATTTGCAACAATATTATTTGTAGAATGATCCGACAAACCAACTCGGCATTTAAATTTTTTCTTTAATATTGGAATGTTTTTTAAATTAAAGTCAGATAAATTTGAAGGGTAGTTGCTTACACAATAAAGCAATGTGATATCCTTGCAACCATACCTTTTGGCTGTATTATATGCTTCCGAAATTTCTTTAAGTGACGCCATTCCTGTAGAAATAATAATTGGTTTTTTTGTCTGTGCTATTTTTTTTATCAAAATTAGATCCGTCATTTCAAAAGAAGCAACTTTATAAATGGGACAATCTAAACTTTCTAAAAAATCAACTGCATCTTCATCGAAGGGAGTGCTAAAAATTTTAATATTTAATTTTTTAGCGTATTGAAATAATTTTTTATGCCATTTATATGGAGTCTTTGCATCATTGTATAAATCCCAAAGTTTATATCCTTTCCAAAGACCTTTTTTAATTTTGAAAAAATTTTTATTTGAATTAAGTGTCATACTATCAGGTGTATAGGTCTGAATTTTTACTGCATCAGCTCCACTCTCTTTTGCTAATTTAACTAATCTAGTTGCTTGTTTAAAATCACCATTATGATTTGCTGAAATTTCTGCTATCAAAAAAGGCAATTTAAATTTCATAAAATTATTTAAGATTTTTTATTTTTGAGGCAATTCTAGAGACTGTCTTATCATCTTTTACAATACGATTTAAAATATTAGCTGTTTTTTTAAAATCCAAACTAAGTGATAATTTTAACAAATCCATCCAATTTTTATTATTTTTTGATCTTACTTTCTCAATTTCATTTATAAGCTTCAGTCCTTTTGCTAATTTATTTTTATTCCTTTTTTTCATTATTGGTTTGTCCATAATAATATCCTTTTTGATCTTTTAAATTTAATGTCATTAAATACCATTCCATTTTGATTTGGGTAATTATTATCCATAATTTTATAATGTTTACTGTGAATTAACTTCCAATTATTTTTAATATAAAATTTTATAGTTTTTTTTCTACACACTAAAAAGGACGGTTTTTTTTGTTTATTAATTATATGATTATTATATTCCATTATTAACTTACCAAAACCTTTTTTTCTAACGGTATTTCTGACTATCAATGTATCAAATAACAAATATTTACTTAAATTTTTTCCAATTTTATAACTTCGATTTCTTAGACATGTGTAGGCATAAATTTTTTTATTAATAAGAAGCATATTGTGAATATCATTTAATTTAACATATTTATCAAACCATGCTTTTTGAGAATTAAAACCGTATCTCCACTCAGTATTTTTTAGTTTGCAAATTTGGATTACATCTGTTTTTTTTAATTTTTTGGTTTTTTTACTTATCAAAGAAATCATGATTTATAATATTCATTTATCATATTTTGTAAGTAAAGTTTATATATTATTGCTTTTTAAAAATTTCTTTGTATTAATAGCAAATGATAATAAGAATTGTTTTAGTTTATCTTAAATATGAAAAAAAAAATATTCATAGTACTTAATCATCTCCTATATATTAAAAACTATGTATATACAAATGCATTTGAGAAATTAGAAAAAAAATACAATTGTTTTTATATTTTAGATGACAACATAAAAGAAAAACGAATTGAAAACATAGTTGGAAAAAAAAGATCGAGTAGTTTTAAAAAAAAAATAATTTTTAAGTTTAAGTATAATAATTTTCAAAAAAAAATATTTACATATTTATTCGAAAAAATTCAATATAAGCATAAAAATACACTCTCTAATATTAAATATCAAATTTACTATTATAATAACATAAAATTAAATAGGCTTTTTTATCCATACGAAAAACCAAACTTAGTTCTAGGAATTAAAAGAATCTTAATTTGGTCAATTAAAAAATTTAAAAGATTTTTACATATAATTTTTTTCCACAAGATTTTTGACGATATTATAAAGAGTTTAATATTGCCAAATAATAACTTATTAAATTTATATAAAAATGAAAATCCAGACATGGTAATAATTCCTTTTAACGGGAGCCATATCTCAATCTTTGATACTATTAGATATTTTAAAAAAAAAAGAATGAAAAAAGTATTAACGGTTTCTGAAAATTGGGATAACTTATTCGGTAGATATATGATAAACCATCCAGATTTTATCAGTGTTTGGGGAGAGCAAATTAAAAAACCTCTAAAGAAACAAAATTACAAAGGCAAAATTTTTACAATAGGCACACCCCGGTTAGATGAATACTTTATCAAAAGAAACAAAAAAATTAAAAATCCTTATAATTTTAACTATGCTGTTTTTTTTGATTGTGCAAATCCAGTGAAACAAGATAACGTAATAATACTTGATAAAATTGAAAACTTTTTGGAGGAAAATAAAAAAAAATATAAAAATTTTAAATTAATTTTTAGACCTCATCCGTATACCTTAAATCAGGAATTGGAGATAATTAATTTTAGCAAGTATAAAAATATAATTTTAGATCCACAAATGAAAAGTAGGTACACTTATAATTTACCAGAATCTAAGATGACATCAGATGATTTTAAATATTCTTTAAGTCTAATTAAAAATTCAAAATTTATTCTTACTTCTGCTGGTTCTGTTACCATAGAGGCTTCAATATTTTATAAAAATATTATTTTGTTTAGTCCAAAGAATGAAATGGTCAAAAAAAGATTAATTGATATATGGGAGCAATTTAATGATGTTACCAAATTCCCCAACATAAAAATTTGTGATGATCCAAACAGAATTTTAAATTACATAAAAAAATCAATTTCGCCCCAAAAAAAAACAAGTCATAATAAAATTGATAAATACAGAAATAAGATAGTATTTTCCGATGGTAAGAAATTTAGCTCAAGGCTTTATGGCAAGATTTCTTCGGTAATATACTAGTTATATTTTTTATATTTAAAACTAGTAAATCTTTAAAAAAAACTTTCTTTTTTTGAAATAAAAAAAATTTTTATATTCAAAATAATTTGTTGACCTTATTTTATCTATTTGTGAGATCAAACTTTTGTTTATATTAATTTTATCACTTTCTTTTGTCAGCTTTTTAAAATATGAGGCTTTTCCTTTCTGATCTTTGGCTGCTTTTACATTTTTTGGATAATTATTTATTAATCTAGCTAACATATTTACAGTAACATTCATTTGTTTCTTTTTTATTTCATCAAAAAAATCACTTTTATTAATTTTAAGTTTATCTTTGAAAATAATTTTTCCCGCATCTATTTTATTATTTAATATTATACATGAACAAATTATATTTTTTTTTCCCTTCATAATTTGGTGTTTGATGGGTGAAAAACCTCTACCTTTAGGTAGATCGCTTTCATGAATCGTAAAATATTTTTTGTTGTTTTTTAACTTAATTTTTTTTGTAAAACCAATTAAAATGATTAGATTAAATTTTTTGATATCTGATAATTTACCAAATATTACTTTTCTATTTTTGTTTATTTTTTTTAAAAAAATATTCTTATTGAAAAATTTTTCATTAATTTTCGTTTTTTTATCGAATAAAATTAAAAATCTATAATTATTTTCTTGCATATTTTTTTAAATTAAAGTTTTCGTCATCATCTCTTTTTTTTTCAAAATTTAAAAAAATTTCTTTATGTTTACTTCTTAATTCTTCCATAACCTGTCTCCCTTCATACGTGAAGAGATTTAAATTAGTACTATGGATGGGCAAATTTGTTTTGATATATTCAAGTGTGACATCTGCGCTTTTAAGATTTTTTGTATTTTTAAGATGATTTAATTTTGTAAATCTTGGTAAAATATTGGTATCTACGTAAAATAAGTATATATGTTTTTTTGAATCAGATACGATTTCTAAACCATAACCCTCATAGTTTACTTCTTTATAATTGAAGCTAAGGTACAATTTATTTTCTTGTTATTTGTTTCTGCCTGTTTAAACCAACACCCTCAAATTCTTTTCTAAACTGGTAATTCGTTGCAGATGCTTCCATAATTCCTAGATTATTTTTTTTTGGTAATATTTTCGCACCATGATGGCATTTTTTACATGGCACACTTTCATTTTTTCGTTTTGCTAAGTGCAATTTTCTATTTTTATCTTGCTCATTATCCCAAATTTTTTTCAAAGAGGTAACTTTTGCATTTCCCATAACTTCATCTTTTTCAAAATCAGATGGACATTTTAGTACATCACCTTCACTTGTAATTGCCATTCTCAACCACAATCTTGGACAAGTAAATTCAGGGTCTGGGATAACATCAATTTCTTTAAAATTCATATCCATGTTGTAAGCAACACGATCAAAGATTGGAATGAAAGTATCAAAATACTTTTTTGGATCATGTTTTATTGCGGACCATAAACCTTGGGTATTTATAAATGTATCAGGTGATATATTGTCTCTCATTCTTCTTAGTCTAATTGCATTTTCCATTATCGTTTTAAATTTCATAGGCTTACGAATACTCTCATACATTTCATCAAGTCCATCGATAGATATTGTTACCCAGTCTGGTTTTGCTTCTAATAGTTCTCTTGTATATTCTTCATTTAAATTTGCCCCATGCGTATTTATCCAAACTTCCTTTATCCCTTTTTCTTTTGCATAGGCAACTTTTTTTGGTAATTCCTTATCTGATGTTGGTTCACCCCTCATACTAAACTTTAATGTAAATAAATTATACTCTGCACATTCATCGATTATTTTTTTATAAAGATCAAACTTCATGAATCTATTTTCTCTCATATCCATGTATTGTCTAAAGCAATGATCACATTTTAATTCACATGTTGAGCTAGCTTCTATGTCTATATTTAGAGGAAATTTAGGTACAATATTAAAACGCGGGAAATAATTCCATTTCAATCTATTTATAAAATAAGAAAACCTTTTATTTTTTGATCTTCTGAATTCGTATTTTATACGATCAAAAAAGTTCTCAAAAGTATATTGAACAGGAGTTTCGGCTTTTCTTCCAAAGTTGAGATTAAACATATATTTAATTATACTTAATTTAGAAGTGATTTATACTATTTATTTTTATAGTCAATAATTATTTGTAAATCAAGAATTTTCAATTTACCTGTGGATTATCTGCTTTATTAATTATTTTTTATTATTAATAAAATATTTTTTTTTATTTAATTCAGTATACAAGGACAACTTATCATGAGTAAAAAAAGATCTGTAGACATGATCAAAATCCTTTTTTTTTATTCCATAAGGTATTTTTAGCATTTTTAACAAATCAGATCTTTTATAAATTTTTTTTGACCACTTGTATTTACTTTTTTTAAATTTTTTATTTGCTAAAATTTTTTTAATATTTTTTTTTAATAAAAAATTTAATGCTTTAAGAGCTTTATTATGGTATTCATAATGACTTGAGTTTTTTTTCATTCTAAAAACTTTTACATCTATAATTTTTCCACTATCAATTTTACTTTTAAGATAATGCACTGTTCCACCAAACTTTTTTTCTCTTAAATATGCGGCAAAATGCTGGCTATCTCTTCCTCTAAACTTTGGAGTCGCTGGATGAAAATTAATAATATTTAAAGGATTAAAATGATTAATTAAATTTTGTGTTATAATTAATCCACTAGCATAACTAATTAGGAAATTAAATTTTTTATAATTTTTACTTATAAATTTAACATCAAATTTTTTTTTTGGATTTTTAAATGTATATTTAAGATTGTTTAATATACCCAAAGTTTTCTTAAAATTTTTTTTATCAATTGGAGTAATAAATAATAATTTATTCACTTAATTAAATTTTTTTTAATTATTTGGGAATTCTTTAAAACTTTTTTTTTTATTTTTTTTCCAATTACTTCATTTAAATCCATGTATGTTTGATTATTAAGAGGCCTAACATAACTGATGTTATTAAAGGATAAGACCGTCCCAGAATTTATTGTCTTTTTTGCATAAATCCCCCTTCTATATAATTTTTGATTTAATAAATCAGACCTTTTATTTAAATAATTTTTAAAATTAGTCTGTTTTAAATAGGTATTTTTAAAAGTATTTAAATTTATCAAATCCTCGTAGTCCATTGAATGAGAATGATCAAAATAATTTCTTTTTTTCAATGTAAAATGTTTCTCAATTATTTTTGCTCCTTTTGCAATTGCAATTTTACATGAATCATTGCCCTCTGAGTGGTCAGAAAAACCAAATGCCTTATTTCTTTTTTGGTACTGTTTAAAAAGCCTGAATACTTCAAAACCTTTGTCCTTATCTTTGTTAGGATAGTTTGATATACAATGTAAAAAAAATATATTTTTATTTTTAGAATATTTATTTAATACTTTTTTTAAGTTTCTTAAATTTAGCATTCCAGTAGATATAATTACAGGTTTATTTATTTTAAGAGATTTCTTAATCAAACTGTGATTTATGTTATCCATTGATGCTATTTTTAATGCATCTATATTAATTTTTTTTAAAAATTTAACTCCCTCATAGCTAAAAGCGGTACAAAAAAATTTTATATTAATTTTTCTAGAATAATCTCTTAATTTTTTAATTTCCTTTTTATTTAAAGAAAATTTTTTTAATATTTTAAAGTTTTGTGACTTTTTTAAATAAAGGTCACCTGGATCAAATAATTGAAACTTGACTGCGTCGGCCCCACCCTTTTTTGCCATCTTAATTAATTTTTTAGCTAAAGAGAACTTTCCATCGTGGTTAATTCCTATTTCAGCAATAATAAAAGGTAATTTAAATTTCATCAGAGAATCTTAGACCTAATCACTTCAAAACATTCAGCATACTTACAACCAGATCTATACCCATTTATTTTATTTTCATTTTCAACCATTTTAAGCCAGGAATTTTTAACTCTTTTTAATTCAGTTTTATATTGTTTAATTGAGCTAATTTTTTTTTTATATTCTTTACTTATATCAATATAGATATTTCCATTAAATTCCTTTTTGCTCTTAAAAAAATTACTTCTATACAAATAAACATTTTCTATCCTTTTTGATAATCCAAGAACTAACTCACTCACAACTCTATGATCATGATGAACATCCCCGGACCAATGTACAAATATATGAGATGGATTTATTCTATTAATAATTTTTAAAATTTTACTTTTGAGTAAATCATTGACAATAATTTCATTTGTTTTTTCATTTAAATTTATACATTCGTTAAAACCAATAATTTTATTTGCTCTTAAAGCTTCTTTTTCTGCGATATCATTTTGTCTAAGAGTTTTCCCATACTCATCCTTAAAACCTGAGCTACTAATAATAACTTTATAAATTTTGAATTTTTTTTTTTTTAGTTTTATCGCAGTTCCAGCACATCCTATTTCTACATCATCATCGTGTGCACCAAAAAATATAGCTTTCTTTAACATTATCAAATTATATTTGTTTTATTTTTTTTATCATAACAATTAAAATAGAAGTCAAGAACCGATAAATCTCTCATAAAAGTGCCATTGATTTGTAAATATTTATCATTAAAATTAACATCTTGATTTAAGGATATATTATTTTTTTTAAATTCATCAAGGTCTAAATAATCATCAGATCCTTTTCCGGTAATATACTCTTTACAATTTAATTTATTACAAATATCAACTATTAATTTATTTTTATAACTACTCAATCTTAATTCACTAGAAAATATCAATTTAGTTTTAATGCTAAAAATTGAAAAGAAATAATTTATTAATTTAATGTTTAAATCGATTAAATAAACAAAGTCTTCATTAAACAAATTATTTAAGATTAATATATTTTCACGAAAAAATTTTGATTTTGAATAATTTACTTCTAGAGTTTTAAAAAAGACTGTTTTCCAATCATCATAATTACTAAATTTAACATTTTTTATGAGTAAACTATCTCTTGGTTCTTTTTTTATAGGAATCGTAATTTTGTAGGCTCCACTTTTTGTTTTTATAATATCCCTATTAAACCAGCCTCTTCTATTAAATTGGACGTTGTCTAGCACTACAAAATAATCTGAATGTTTGGCCCTCATAAAAAAATTAAGCCATGGACAAAAATCAGGTTGATGGATAAATACTTTACTCATATATTATTTACAACTTATTATAATTATTATAAAAATACTAAAAAAATTATTAATAAATCATGAGTGAAAAATTTGGCTCCGCAATTAAAATTGGTCTTTACCCTCGAGAGGAGTCAGAAAAAAAAAAATGGGATAATATAAATGATTTAGTAACAGTGAATGAGTCTCAATACAGTTTTGGTAAAGAAGATATACAAAAACAGTTTTTTGATAGTTTAAATCTTAATCCAAAAGATAAAAACAAATATAAGTTTTATAGAGAAGAATGGTACAGAAGAGCAAAAGAATTTGACCCTGGCGATGCTCCATTAGCTGTGGTTATAGAATTAGTGAGTACTTGTAATTTGGGTTGTACTATGTGCTATACAATTACAGATGAATTTCAAGAGAGTGTTGTTGGTGCATCTAGGATGTTACCTTGGAAAATTGTTACAAATATAATTGATGAATGTGCAGAAATAGGTGTGTTTTCAATTTTATTCAGCTGGAGAGGTGAGTCTACTTTATATAGAGTAAAAGATGACAATGGCAAAATAAAAACATTTGGTGATGCAATTGAGTATGCAAATAAAAAAAATATTTTAGAAAAAAGTTGCCTTACCCATGGACAGTTAATAGATGAAAAATTAGCTGAAACTTTGGTTAAATCAAAATTAAGTTGGATTAATTATTCAATTGATGGATTAGGGAAAGAGTACAATAAGATAAGGACTCCAAGAAATAAAAAAAATGATAAAAGTTTTAATGCTTTTGAAGAAGTATCTAAAAGTATAAGAATTTTAACTAAAGTTAAAAAAAAATTTAATTCTAAAACTCCTCAAATAAGAACGAATGCAATTTTCCCATCCATTTATAAAAATCATAAAGAATATGCAGATTATATGTATTCAAACGGTGTGAATTGGGTAACAGTAAATGAAATTTTAGATTTTAGATTTGAAACAGTTCCAGATGAAGAAGTCAAACCTGAGTGGGCTTGCTCATATCCTTTTCAAAGATTAACGGTTTCTGCAAATGGAACAATTTTACCATGTACAGGTGCGCATAATGAAGAGGAAGGTCTAACATTGGGGAGATATAAAGGTTCGCCTGTGAAAAGGATAATTAAAAATCATAGGTCCTTTGAGTTAGAGTTTGAAGAAATGACTCTTAAGCAAGCATGGAATTGTGCAAAATTAAAAAATATTCGAAGTTTGCACCAAAGTAATAGAAGATGTGAAATAAATCCAGGTTGTCAAAATTGTAGACATGGTATGAAAAAAAGAGGTGTTACTTACGTCCCTGATGAATGGAATCTAGAGACTATGAAATGGGAAAATCATACCTGGAGAAATGGTTAATATAACTTTGTTAATTCTTAAAAACTAAATTTTTTAATTCCTTGCTTGTTTTTATTTTTTTTAGTAAGGCATAATTTCTCTTAACAAATTTATAATCATCAGATGTATCGATTGATAAATTGAGATTATACAGTTTGCTATTTGCTTTATAAAAAATTGTTTTAAATTTTTTTTTATTTCTAATAAAGTATGAATTTAAATGCTCCTGATCATATTTTGTTAAATTATATTTTTTTAATTGTATTAATTTCGACGTTTCAAAAATATCTACCCCCATTCCTTTAGGTAAGTATTCATTATGATTAGAGCTGTAGTGTGCACCCCGATTTAAGTGTAATTTAATGAGTTTTTTTGTGTTATATATATCGGTAAATATATTATCCGCCGTCATCCTGACTATTGTTTTAAAACTGTGAGTCTCTAAGAAACTTATATACCTTTTAAGTACATTATTATGATCGCCTCTGAAAATTTTTATTTTCTTTTTTTTACAGTATAGTTCAATTTTGTCATCAGACTTATTTTTTGAAGTAAGAACGTATATAGGATATTTTTTACTAATTAATTTTGATCTATCTAAAGTTAATTGCAAAATTGATTTTCCATTTATTTTTTTTTTCCACTTGTTTTTCAATCTTTTTGAAAGTGACCTTACTTGAATGCAAATTACTATATCTTTTTTCATGTTTTTTACTATAACATAACGAAAGTGGATAATTATATTTATTTTATAACTCATGCTGAGCCAAAAAAAAATATTTCTTTCGGTCATTTCTTTAGATGTTTGGAAATAGCAAAGTTTCTAAGAAAAAAAGGATTTAAATGTTTTTTTGTTTTAGAAAATCCAAATTATGTTAGAGAAATTCTTAAAAAACATAAATTTAAATCATTAAATTTAAATAAATTATTCTTTAATAAGTTTAAAATTGACAAAAGTATTATTATTTTTGACAAATTTAAATACATTAAGCGCCAATTTAAATATTTTGAATTAGCAAAAAAAATTATTATTTTTGACGACTTTAATAAATATAATAATTCAAAAAAATACTTAAGAATAACAACCAATTTAGGTTATTTAAAATATTCAAATAATCATGTTAATTCAGCAAATTTTAGGCTATCAAAATTTTTGAATATGAAACTTAATTCTAAAAAGATAAAAAAAAATAATTTTCTCATTTTTTTAGGTGGTTCTGATATAAAAGGTAATTTTAAAAAAATAATAAATTTAATGAATCGTGAAAATATTAATAAAAAATATAAATTTAATTTTTACTTAGGACGCGGTATAATAAGAAAATATAAAAATTATAATAATTTTTATTTTCATAAAAATAATGAAAAAACTTTAAAAAATTTAATCAACACCCACAACAATATTATTACAAATGGAGGTAATACTATGTTAGAAATGGTAGTGGAAAAAAAGAAATGTTTAGTATTCCCATCTAATTCTCAAGAAATTCTTAACGCAAAATTTTTATTAAAAAAAAAAATTATTCAAATTTATAATAATAAAATCTCATTTAAAGCAAATATAGTAAATTTACTAAATTTAAATACTAAAAATATTAAAAACAAAAATTTAAGATTAAATATAAAATATATTAAATCAGACTTTAACAATCTTTTTAGATTGAATTAATAATATCACAAATCTTACTAATTTTATTTTTTGTTAGTTTTGGATAAATTGGGAGCGAAATAATTGTTTCAAACAAATTTTTTGAATTAGGAAATTTTTCCTTATTTTTATAAGCTGACAAATAACTAATCGGCTTATAATGACAACTATAACTAATACCATTTTTTTTCAGTTTTTTCTCAAGTAATTTTTTAAAATTAGTTTTTATAACAAATAGATGTCTAGAATATTCATTTGTAGAGTATTCTGAAAATAGTATATTTATTTTTTTATTTTTTTTTAGATTTTTTTTATATTCTAAAAATATCTTATAACGAATTTTATTTTTTTTTTCTATATTATCTAATTGAGTTGATAATAAGGAAGCTCTTAAGTCATCAAGTCTAAAATTAAAACCTGTTTCTTTTATATCGTACCTAGCATGAAAGCTTTGATTTTTATGCAAAAAACTATTTGTGTTAAGGCCATGATTTTTGAGAAGCTTGGCTCTTTTAACATCTTTAGCTTTTTTGCAGTACAACATTCCGCCCTCACCACTTGTTATATTTTTATTAGCATAAAAGCTAAATGCAGAAAAATCTCCAAAACTTCCTAATGTTTTTCCTTGATATTTGCTGAATATTGCATGGCATGAGTCTTCAATTAAAATAAAGTTATATTTTTTTTTTAGTTTTAATAATTCATGCATATCGCAAGGATAGCCACCATAATGCATAACAATTATTGCTTTTACTTTACTAGATAATTTTTTTTTTAAATCATTAATTGAAATATTTGGATTAAATTTACTTTCAGAGTCAACTAGCTTAATTCTTGCATTAAGTTGCTTAGCGGCATTCATGGATGCTACAAAATTTATATTTGGCATTAAAACAATATCATTTTTTTTTATTCCAGCTAATAACATTGATAGGTAAAGTGCTGAGTAACCACTAGAAACACCTACGCAATGACCTTTGTTAACATTTAGTTTTTTTTCAAACTTTCTTTCACATTCTGATAGAATATTTCCAGCTGAAATCCATCTTGAACAAAGTACTTTATTAACTGCTCCAATCTCTTTTGCGCTTATATCAGGTACAAAATAAGGTATTTTAGCCATAAAAATATTTTTTAAAATCTTTTTTTGCTATTTCCAAGTTCTCTTGGGTTCCAAAATCTATAATATTTTCTTTAAGAGGGAAAAGACCTACTTTTTCATTTTTATGAATTAATTTATTTATTAAGTCAGGCATATCTAAACTTTGAATACCTCTGTTGAGAAAATTTGTAATTTTTGAATTTGTTAAATAAATTCCTGAATTAATAAGATAATTAAATGATGGCTTTTCATTGATTTTTTTTATTTGAAACTTATTATTTTTTATAACACCAAATGGGATTTTGGTCTCAATTTGCTGACAAGCAACAGTTAAAAAGTTTTTCATCTTGTAATGAAATTTTAAAAGTA
Organism: uncultured Pelagibacteraceae bacterium; assembly: GCA_902585415.1. GTDB lineage: Bacteria > Pseudomonadota > Alphaproteobacteria > Pelagibacterales > Pelagibacteraceae > Pelagibacter. The sequence continues at coordinate 115,135 of CACIDN010000001.1, read as the reverse complement.
TATTTAAATCGAAATTAAAAATTATATCAGAATTTATTATTAGTAAATTTTTGATTTCTTTAGTTAGTAATTTTAAACAACCAGCTGTGCCTAAAGGTTTCTTTTCGATTAGAAAAATTATTTTTTTACTTTTAA
>CACIDN010000001.1:0-110000 GCA_902585415.1 uncultured Pelagibacteraceae bacterium | reverse complement strand
TCACTCTAAAAAGAGCTTCGACTGATTGTAGGCATGCGGTTTCAGGTTCTATTTCACTCCCCTAATAGGGGTTCTTTTCACCTTTCCCTCACGGTACTAGTTCACTATCGGTCACTAAAGAGTATTTAGGCTTAGAGGGTGGTCCCCCTATGTTCGAGCAAGATTTCACGTGTCCCGCTTTACTCAAGAATAAATTTAAGCATTACTTTTACTGGACTATCACCATCTTTGGTTAGCATTTCCATACTATTCAAATTTTCTTAAATTTATTACAGGCCTAGTCCGCTTTCGCTCGCCACTACTCACGGAATCTCGTTTGATTTCTTTTCCTCTGGTTACTTAGATGTTTCAGTTCTCCAGGTTATCTCTTTAAATCTATGAATTCAATTTAAAGTTACACATAAAGTGTAGGGTTTCCCCATTCGGAAATTTTCGGATCAAAGCTCGCATACAGCTCCCCGAAACTTATCGCAGTATACCACGTCCTTCATCGTCTTTTAGTGCCAAGGCATCCGCCACACGCCCTTAAACGCTTGATTTATGCACAGAAAAAAATTCTGTGTTTGAATCAAATTTTTTAGAATGTTCATTTAAATGAACATTCATGATTGTTCATCTATTCGAACAATCGGATATAGATATTGATAATTATTATAAAAATTTACAAATAAAATAGCTAAGTGTTTCTTGGTGGAGGATAGCGGGATCGAACCGCTGACCTCCTGAATGCAAATCAGGCGCTCTCCCAGCTGAGCTAATCCCCCAGATAAGTTTGGTGGGCCGAGATAGACTCGAACTATCGACCCCACCCTTATCAAGGGTGTGCTCTAACCAACTGAGCTACCGGCCCTCATTGTATTTAAGAGAAACACAAAAAAATGTAAGAAGAGAAATGCGGACGGTCAACATTAACCTGTTAAATATTTAGAATAAAATTTTTGAAACTTTATTCATCCTTAGAAAGGAGGTAATCCAGCCGCAGGTTCCCCTACGGCTACCTTGTTACGACTTCACCCCAGTCGCTGACTATACCGTGGTCAAAGATTTTAACCTTTGCCTTAAGGTAGAACCAACTCCCATGGTGTGACGGGCGGTGTGTACAAGACCCGGGAACGTATTCACCGCGGCGCGCTGATCCGCGATTACTAGTAATTCCAGCTTCATGTACTCGAGTTGCAGAGTACAATCCGAACTGAGGCATTTTTTTAGGATTTGCTTAACGTCGCCGTTTTGCTTCCTATTGTAAATGCCATTGTAGCACGTGTGTAGCCCAACACGTAAGGGCCATGAGGACTTGACGTCATCCCCACCTTCCTCCAGCTTATCACTGGCAGTTCTTCTAGAGTGCCCAACTAAATGATGGCAACTAAAAGTGAGGGTTGCGCTCGTTGCGGGACTTAACCCAACATCTCACGACACGAGCTGACGACAGCCATGCAGCACCTGTGTTTCGTCCGGCCGAACCGAAAACTTTAATCTCTTAAAGTCGCGACGAACATGTCAAGTGTTGGTAAGGTTCTGCGCGTATCTTCGAATTAAACCACATGCTCCACTACTTGTGCGGGTCCCCGTCAATTCATTTGAGTTTTAACCTTGCGGTCGTACTCCCCAGGCGGTGTGTTTATTGCTTTCGCTGCGACACTGAAAATAAATTTCCAACGTCTAACACACATCGTTTACGGCATGGACTACGAGGGTATCTAATCCTCTTCGCTACCCATGCTTTCGTTCCTCAGCGTCAGTAATGATCCAGAAAGTTGCCTTCGCAATTGGTATTCTTTCTAATATCTACGAATTTCACCTCTACACTAGAAATTCTACTTTCCTCTATCATACTCTAGCTAAAAAGTTTTGATGGCAGTTCCAGAGTTAAGCTCTGGGATTTCACCACCAACTTTTTTAACCACCTACGAACTCTTTAAGCCCAGTAATTCCGAACTACGCTAGGTCCCTTCGTATTACCGCGGCTGCTGGCACGAAGTTAGCCGGACCTTCTTATTCGGGTACAGTCATTTTCTTCCCCGACGAAAGAGCTTTACAACCCAAAGGCCTTCTTCACTCACGCGGCATCGCTGCATCAGGGTTTCCCCCATTGTGCAAGATTCCCTACTGCTGCCTCCCGTAGGAGTTTGGGCCGTGTCTCAGTCCCAATGTGGCTGATCATCCTCTCAAATCAGCTATTGATCATTGTCTTGGTAGGCCATTACCCCACCAACAAACTAATCAAGTGCAGGCTCATCCATTGGCGCATAAAGCTTTCTCTGTAAAGACTTATGAGGTATTAGCAAAAGTTTCCTCGTGTTATTCCTCACCAAAGGGAAGATACCTACATGTTACTCACCCGTCTGCCACTAAGTATTGCTACTTCGTTCGACTTGCATGTATTAGGCGTGCCGCCAGCGTACGTTCTGAGCCATGATCAAACTCTCAAGTTTAAAAACGGCGCACACTAGCTTTCATATAAACTAAGAATAATTTATATGTGTTTAAAGTGTGTACGACAAATTTTGGTAACCTTAACCGTCCACACTTCTCTTCTTAAATTTACTTTTAAAATAGCTAATTAGGTAAAGCCCTAATAATAACAATAATTATATTGTTTGGAGAAAGTGCTTATAGTACAAATTCAACCTAAATCAAGAATTTTGATTAAAAAAACAGTTAAAAAAGCCATATTTTTTGGGTTTTTTTGCATAATTTTTAAAATGAAATAAAAAATTAAAAAATAATGAAATTTATTCAACTTAAAATTGTCAATTTTTTTAAAAGTAATCTGGAGATATTTTTTTTAGTTCTTTTACTAATTATCTCAATATTTATAACCCAAATTTACAATTTCAACCTAAAAAGGGTACAAAACGATTATATTAAAGTAATAAATAATACTTATTTTAAAAAATCTTTAAATTTTTGGTTTTCAAATCTTAACCCAAAATATAAGGATATAGAATATCAAGTAAAGCCTGGGGATAACATAGTTAAGATTTTGAGAAAATTTTCAGTATCTGAAAAAGACACAAAGAAAATTTCTGAAGTAATTAAAACAAATAAAATAAAAGAAAATCAAGTACTAAGTTTAAAATTAGAAAATACTGGTAAAGAAATTAAAATATTGAAAGTTCTTATTCCTTTATCTAGTACTAGACAATTAGAAATATCAAGAGATAATTTACTTGATGAATTCGTAGAAAATATAATAATTACAAATTTAATTAAAAAAATAGTTTTTAAGGAAGGCACAATCAAATCGAGTTTATACAAAAGTGCAACAGATCAAAATATAAGTCCAAATGTTATAGTAGATTTTGCTAGATTATACGGTTTTCAAGTAGATTTTCAAAGGGATATAAGAAAAAATGATACTTTCCAAATAGTTTACGAAGTTTTAGTTGATAAAAACAATAAAGTTTATGGTAACGGGAATATAATTTATGCGAATTTAATGTTGAGCGGGCAAAATAATCAACTCTACTATTTTCAAAAAAAAAATTTTATTGGACATTACGATGAAAACGGCAAAAGTATAAAAAAAGCGTTGATGAAAACACCAATTAATGGTGCTAGATTATCATCATCTTTTGGAATGAGGAAGCACCCAATACTAGGTTATAATAAAATGCATAGAGGCACAGACTTTGCTGCACCTGAAGGCACACCTATAATGGCGTCAGGAGATGGTACAATAATTAAAGCTGGATGGTGTGGAGGTGGTGGAAATTGTGTAAAAATAAAACACAATAAAACTTATCAAACTATTTATGCTCATATGAAAAATTTTTCAAAAATTGCAATTCCTGGTAAAAGAATAAAGCAAGGACAAATTATAGGATACGTTGGATCCACAGGTTTATCTACAGGTCCCCATTTACACTACGAAGTTATTGAAAATGGAAAAAAAATAAACTCACAATTGTTAAAGCTACCCCCAGGGAAATCTTTAAAAGGATTGAATAGAGAATATTTTGAGATAGTAAGAATAAAAACAGATGTTTTAAAGTCGGATCTAATAGAAAAATTTTGAAGATATCTAAGAAATATTTGAATTTTTTTCTTTCAATTTTTCTTTTTGCTCAGTAAATATTCGCAAAAAATGATCTGCAAACTGATAATAGTTTTCAGACAATATCTTATCACCATTTGACAGAGCCTCCCTAGCTAATTCATTGTATTTGGTTATTAATTTTTCTACATTGCCGTTATTTCTATTATTTTTTCTTCTGAAACCGTTGTCTCTATTTCCAAAATCAGAATTAAGACTGTTTATGTCTGTGGATCTTTTAAAAGGTCTATCTTGAACACCCCTATTTCTATATCTTTTTTGATTATTTTTAAAAGTTCTCATTGTTTAAGAATTTTTGTTGCAACAATACATCTATCACGTTTTGCTAAATCTTTTATAACATTATTAATAAAAAAATTATTCTTTTTTAAAAAATTTACTAATTTGTATTTTTGATTTATCCCAATTTCAATAATTAATTTACCATTATTTTTTAATAAAAAAGAGGATTTTTTTATTACTTTCATTAACATTTCAATTCCATTAATTCCTCCGTCAAGAGCTACTTTGGGCTCATATTTACTTACACCCAAATATTTTAAATTATGCTTATCAATATATGGAGGGTTACTAATTATTAAATCATATTTATATGATTTAAAATTGTCAACATCTGATTTGATAATTTTTATTCTATTATTAATTTGATGTAAATTTGCATTAATTTGTGCAATTTTTACTGCTTTCTTAGAGCAATCTATCCCAATAGCACTACATAAAGCACGTTCTTTTAAAATAGAGACAAGAATACATCCAGATCCAACTCCAATTTCTAATATCTTTTTTTTTTCTCTTTTGTTAATTAATTTTAAAACAGCTTCAACTAAATGTTCTGTTTCTGGTCTTGGAATTAAAACATCCTTGTTTATAAAAAATTGATTTTTCCAAAACTCTTTTCTATTTAACAAATAAGCAACTGGTTCGTTTTTTTTACGTCTATTTATAAGATATATAAAATTATTTAAATTTTTGTTATTAATTTTTTTTTCTAAATTAAGCATCATTTTTTCTTTAGAAATTTTTAAAATACCACATAATAAAATTTCTGAATCTATTTTATAAGAAATAATATTTTTTTTTTTTAGAATTTTATAACCTAAATTAAGAGTTTCTACTAAATTCATCTTTCAAATTTTTTAAATCTTCTTCCTGGGCATGCAAACTTAGATTTTCGATCATTTGATCAAATATCTCACCCTCCATGAATTCATCTAGCTTATGAAGTGTTAAGTTTATTCTATGATCAGTAACTCTTCCTTGAGGAAAATTATAAGTCCTTATTCTCTCGGATCTATCTCCAGTCCCAATCTTCTTCTTCCTATCTTTTGATCTTGCTTCATCTATTTTTTTTCTTTCTAATTCATATAATCTTGACCTAAGGATTTTTAATCCTTTCTCTTTATTTCTAATTTGTGACTTTTCATCTTGCTGGCTAACGACTATTCCGGAGGGTATATGGGTTATCCTCACAGCAGAGTCAGTGGTATTAACACTCTGACCTCCCGGCCCACTACTTCTGAATACGTCAATTCTTAAATCTTTATCCTCAATTTTTAAATCGACCTCCTCAGCTTCAGGCAAAACAGCAACTGTTGCCGCGGAAGTATGAACTCTGCCCTGGGTTTCTGTGTCTGGGATACGTTGAACTCTATGTACCCCACTTTCAAATTTAAGAGAAGAGTATATATTTTCTCCTTTTATTGTTGCAATTACCTCTTTTAATCCCCCTGCATCACTTTTGGAAATACTTATAATTTCAATAAACCATTTTTTTTTGTTACTAACTTTTTCATACATTTTAAATAGGTCTGCAGCGAATAGACTTGCTTCTAATCCTCCAGTTCCAGCTCTAATTTCGATAATTGCATTTTTCGTATCTGCTTCATCTTTTGGAAGTAAAAATAATTTTAATTTTTTTTCATTTATGGATCTATTTTCACATAACTGATCTAACTCTAAATTAGCTAAATCCTTAATTTCTTGATCATTATCATCGTCTGACAAAATCCTTTCTAAATCTTCTTTAGTTTTATCAAAAGATAAATATTGTTTTGCGACCGTCAGAATTGAACCTAAATTCGAATATTCTTTAGAAATTTTAGCAAAGTTTTTTTTATCTATTGTTTTTGATGATAATTTTTTTTCTAATACACTATGTTTAGTGACTATATCTCTCACTTTATCTATAGGTATCATGATTACGTTATTATTTATCTTTAATTTCTTTTTCTTTTTTTTCTACTAAAGAAACTATTTTTGAAATCATATCTTTGTTATCGATTTTTTTATTTTGAATTCCGCTAAGGTACAACATGCTACTTCCGTTGCCTCCTCCAGTAATACCGATTTCTGTTTGGGCCGCTTCTCCTGGCCCATTAACAACACACCCAATAATTGAGAGTGTAATAGGTGTTCTTATATGCGATAATTCATCTTCAAGTTTTTTCACTGTTTTTATAACATCAAAACCTTGTCTTGCACATGATGGGCAAGAAATTATAGTAACACCTCTAGATCTCAGATTTAATGATTTTAAAATTTCATTACCAATTTTTATTTCTTTGACAGGATCATCTGAAAGAGAAACTCTTAAAGTATCTCCAATACCATCTAGAAGCAATATACCTAATCCAATCGAGGACTTTACACTTCCAGGTATAAAGCTTCCTGACTCGGTTATTCCTAAATGTAATGGATAATCAGTTTTTTTTGACAGTTGCCTATAAGCAGCTATTGATAAAAAGACATCAGATGACTTAACGCTAATTTTGATGTTATTAAAGTTATTTTCTTCAATTAATTCTATATTTCTCAGAGCACTTTCAACTAAAGACTCTGGACAAGGTTCTCTAAATTTTTTGAGTATATCTTTTTCTAGAGAACCTGCATTCACACCTATCCTAATTGAACAATCATTATTTTTTGCAGCTTTAATTACCTCACTTAATTTATTTTTACTTCCAATATTGCCAGGATTGATTCTTAAACATTTTGCGCCATTATCAGCGGCTTCTAATGCACGTTTGTAATGAAAATGAATATCGGCAATTATTGGCACCTCTGATTGTTTGCATATTTCTTTTAATGCTTTTGTAGAGTCTTTATCAGGGCAAGATATACGAACTAAGTCGGCACCTTCATTTACCAAGTTTTCAATTTGTTTTAAGGTTGAAAAAGTGTCTGATGTAATTGTGTTTGTCATAGATTGAACTGAAATAGGATTAAGACCTCCTATTTTAACATCTCCAACTTTAATCTCTTTAGTTTTCTTTCTAATTATATCTCTATAAGGTCGTAAACTCATAAGCTATCTAATTTAAATTCTTTATGCAGTGTTTCAACTGATTTTTTTAGGTTTTTTTTATTTACAAGAACAGATATTTTAATTTCAGAGGTAGAAATTACCTCAATATTTATTTTTTTTTGTGCTAATGCTTGAAACATTTTATAAGTTACACCTGGTGTTGTAATCATGCCGACACCTATAATAGAAACTTTTGATACATTTTTATCAATAATTAGTTTTTTGAATTTAATCGATTTATTCTTTTTTACTAGTTTTTCTGTTTTGTAAAGATCGTCAATTTTAATTGTAAAAGTCAAATCAGTTTCTCTTCCAATTCCAGATATATTTTGTACAACCATATCTACATTAACCGAATTTTCATATAAAGGTTTAAAAATAGCCGCTGCTACACCAGGTCTATCTTTAATTCCAACTAATGTGAACTTTGCATCATTTTTAGTAAAAGAGATGCCTCTAATAACATTATTGTTAAAAATTTTTTTTTTTTTGGTAATTAATGTTCCACTTTTTTTTTTAAATGATGACTTAACTTTAACATCAATTCTATTAAGTCTTGCATCTTGAATCGAAGCTGGTTGCATAACTTTTGATCCTAATGACGCCATTTCAAGCATCTCCTCGTATGAAATTTTTTTAATTTTTTTTGCAGATTTTATTAATCTTGGATCCGTAGTAAAAACACCCTCAACATCAGTATAAATAATACACTCCTTGGCTTTAAAAAATTTTGCACACATTATTGCGCTTGCATCTGATCCACCTCTTTCAAGAGTTGTTAATCTATTGTCAGAATTAACGCCTTGAAACCCAGCAATTATAGGAGTCCCACCTTTTTTTAAATAACTTAAAATTTTATTTTTGTATATATTAGTTATTCTTGACGAATTATATTTACCTTCGGTCAATATAGGAATTTGCCAAGATAACCAAGATCTAGATATATATCCTAATTCATTTAATTTGCCCGCAATTAATGCACTAGCAACTTGTTCACCAGTAGATAAAATTACATCTTTTTCAGCGTCAGGAAATTCTTTTGCAATTTTTTCAATCTTAAGTAACAGTTCATTTGTCACACCACTCATCGCTGAAGAAATAACAATAACCTTATATTTTCTTTTGATATAAGAAATAATAATGTTTGCTACTTTCTTTATTCTATTTAAATTTCCAACTGAAGTACCACCAAATTTAATAACTATTATTTTCATTGATAATTTTTATTTAATTTTTATATTCAGATAAAATACATCTTATTTGCAAAGTCAACAACCAATGAAAAATATAACTATAAACAAAAAAGAAATTGATAAGTTTTCAAAGTTAGCTTCGGAATGGTGGGACCCTGAAGGTAAATTTAAACCTTTGCATAAGTTTAATCCAGTGCGATTACGTTATATTAAAAACACTTTAATGAACAAAAATATGAAGCCAAATAGTAGGCCATTAAAAAATGTTAGAATTTTAGATATTGGTTGTGGAGGTGGCCTTTTATGTGAGCCTTTAACAAAACTTGGTGCAAAAGTAATTGGAATAGACGCTTCAGAAAAAAATATCAAAATAGCCAAGGCTCACGCAAAAAAAAGTAAGCTTAAAATAAATTATTATTGTGCAACCCCTGAAAATTTCAAATTTAAGTCAAAATTTGATGTTGTACTAAATATGGAAATAGTTGAACATGTAGATAATGTAGATTTATTTTTAAATAAAAGTTCAAAATTCCTGAAAAAAAATGGAATAATGATAATAGCAACGTTAAATAAAACACTTAAATCTTTTATATTTGCAATAGTAGGGGCCGAATATGTTCTTAGATGGCTTCCTATAGGTACACATAATTGGAATATGTTTGTAGAGCCTATTGACTTAATAAATATATGCAAAAAGAACCTATTAAGGTTAGAGGATTTAAAAGGTGTTAAATTTAATGTCATTACTAGAGAGTGGAAAATTTCAAATGATACCTCTGTTAATTATTTAGCAAAATTTAAAAAATTTTAGTTATCTTTTTTTTCAATCCATGGAAATATTTGAGTCGTTATACCTTCATCATTAAGCTCTTTAATCTGTTTTTTCGAAGCACTACCAAAAATGCCTTTTTTATATCCCTTCGTATTATAGTGCAATGATCTAGCTTCATAAGCAAAATTATTTCCTACATCCTCAAAATTGTTTTTTATAAAGTTTTGGAAATTTTCAATTTTTCTTTTAATGTCCCTCTTTCTTTTTGATGCTAACAATTCAGTTTTATTATTATTAATAATATTATTTACATTCGGAGCCATTATAGATTTATTAATTTTTTTGGATCCACAAAAATGACAGCTGATTAAATTTCTCCGTTTTAATCTCTCATATTCCTTTGAATTTGAAAACCAGCTGTCAAAATCTTTATTACAATCTGAGCAATCTAATTTATATTTAATCATTTACGTTCTGTAATCTTTGTTAATATTGATGTAATTATTTGTAAAATCCATCGTATAACATGTAAAACTTTTTTTTCCGTTATTCATCTCGACAACTAGATGAATGTTATCATTTTTCATATACTTCCCTAAATTTTCCTCGGACAAAAACTTAACTTGCTGTCCTTTTTCTAGTATTTTATGGTCACCGAATGATAAACTTATATTATCAGAGTTCATATCAATATTTGTTTTTCCAATTGCCATCATAATCCTTCCCCAATTGGCATCCTCTCCAGCAAAAGCAGTTTTAACTAAAGGGGAGTTAGCTATTGAAAAAGCTATTTTTTTTGCATCATTCTCACTTTTACATTTTAATACATCTATTTGAATAAATTTTGATGCTCCTTCACCATCACTTACTACTCTTTTAGCTAAATTCAAAAGTACACTATTTACACATTTATCAAATTCTTTTAATTTTTTATCGTTGGTGTTAGTTATTTGCTTATTTTTTGCGCTACCAGTAGAGAAGAATGTAATCATATCATTAGTGCTTGTATCCCCATCGCAAGTGATTGCATTAAAGGTGTTATTAATATTTTTTTTTAATATTTTTTTAAGAGTTATTGAAGGTAAATTTGCGTCTGTAAAGAGGTAAGCTAAGGTTGTTGCCATATTAGGAAAAATCATGCCAGATCCTTTTGCTATACCGTAAATTTTAATTTTTGTATTTCCTATTTTACACTCCTCCATAGCTAGCTTTGGTTTTAAGTCAGTTGTTAAAATACTCATTGCAGCTTTAATCCATATGTATTTATTTTGAGTATATTTTATTTTATCAACTAAATCTTTAACCGACGATTTTATTTTATTTAAAGGGAAAGGCTCACCAATGGTTCCGGTGCAACCGAATATGATATCACTAGATTTTATCTTTTTTGGGTCATCTTCATCTTTTTTTTGTTTATCGGTTAATAACTTTGAAGTTTCCTCAGCAATTTCCTTTAGGGAGTTATAACCTCTTGAGCCAGTTAAACAGTTAGCATTACGTGAGTTTACTATAAGTGCTTTAATTTTTTTACCCTTGATTGATTTATTCCATTTAATATTTTCAGATATTACTTTTGACTGAGTATAGACTGATGCATATTCTGCTCCATTTCTAAAATAAAATAGGACAAGATCGTCCCTATTATTATTGTATAAATTTGCAGATGTAACAGATATTGATAGTCCATCTAAATGATCTAAGTCTTGAAAGTCAGCCATTTTTGAGCTGTCTTTTTTGGAAATCAAGAAATTGCTTAAATTTATGGCCATGATATTTAAATTAATTATTTTATAACTATATAATTATTTAAATACTAATGTATACGAAAAATTAGAAAATGCTAAATCCAATAAGTTTTATAAGTAAAATCTTTAAGAGTAGTAACCAAAATGAAATTGATAAAATTCAATATCTTTTAAAAAAAGTAAATAACCTTGAGAAAACAATTGAAAAGCTAGATGACGAGGAATTCCCTGAGAAGACCAAAGAGTTAAAATTAAAATTAAGACAAGGTAATTTAACAGAAGATATTATTTGTGAGGCTTTCGCATTAGTAAGAGAGGCTTCTAAAAGAAAAAGGGGAGAAAGACACTACGATGTACAAATACTCGGTGGGATAGTTTTACATCAAGGAAAAATTGCTGAAATGAAGACAGGCGAGGGAAAAACTATAACAATTGCTTTAGCAGCTTATCTAAATTCACTTTTTGGCAAAGGCGTGCATATAGTTACTGTAAATGATTATCTGGCTAAAAGAGATTGTGATGAAATGTCGAAAATTTATAACTACTTAGGAGTAAGTTGCGGTTACATTAATAATAATCAAAATGATAATGAGAGATTAAAAAATTACAGTTGTGATATTACTTATGCAACTAATAGTGAGCTTGGTTTTGATTATTTGAAGGACAATATGAAGCTTTCTTTAAATCAAATTGTTCAAAATGGACGTTATTATGCTATTGTAGATGAAATCGACTCTTGTTTAATAGATGAGGCAAGAACCCCCTTAGTAATTTCTGGGCAAGCTGAGGATACAAGCATGCAATATAAATCAATAAATAATGTTGTAAAAAATTTATCATCTTCAGATTATGAAATTGACGAAAAGGACAAATCTATAATTTTAACAAATGATGGAATAGATAATATAGAAAATACTTTAAAAAAATCTGCTATTCTTAAAAATAATAATTTTTATGATCCTGCGAACTTACATATAGTTCATCATGTGAACCAAGCATTAAAAGCAATTTTTATTTTTAAAAAGGATAAAGACTATGTTCTAGTTGATAAGAAAATTAAAATTGTAGATGAAATTTCTGGTAGAATATTAGAAGGTAGACGTTACGCAGACGGTCTTCATCAGGCTATAGAAGCAAAAGAGAATGTAGACATTGAAATTGAAAATCAAACACTTGCTTCAATAACATATCAAAATTATTTTAAATTATACGATAAACTTGCAGGTTGCACCGGTACAGCATTAACTGAAAGCCAAGAGTTTTTTGAAATTTATAATTTAAAAGTAATATCAATTCCAACTAACAAAACAATGATAAGAAAAGATTTTAACGACCAAATTTTTAGAACCGAGAAGGAAAAACAAAATGCAATTATTAATTTAATTGTAGAGTGTAATAAAAAAGGTCAACCTTTATTAGTCTTTACATCTAGTGTTGATAAATCTGAGGTTTATTCAAAACTTTTGAAAAGGAATAAAATTGAGCATACTGTTTTAAATGCGAAAAACCATCAAAGAGAGGCTGAAATAATAGCAAATGCAGGAAAGTTAAATTCTGTGATAATAACTACTAGTATATCTGGAAGGGGGGTAGATATTAAGCTTGGTGGCAAAGAAAAAGATAATATCAGTTTAAAAAATACAGAAATACATAAAGAGAGAAATAAAGTTAAGTCTCTTGGCGGTCTATATGTCATAGGTACAGAAAGAATGGAGTCTCGAAGAGTTGATAACCAAGCTAGAGGTAGATCTGGAAGACAAGGAGACGAAGGAAACTCAGTTTTTTTTGTTAGTTTAGAGGACGATTTGATGAGAATATTTGGATCTGAGTCTATTAATAATATGTTAGAAAAACTAGGATTAAAAGATGGCGAGAGTATTGACCATCCATGGATTAATAAAGCACTTGAGAGAGCACAGCAAAAAGTTGAGGCTAGGAATTTTGACATTAGAAAATCACTGCTCAAATTTGATAATGTTTTAAATGATCAAAGACAAGTAATTTTCAGCCAAAGAAAAAAAGTTTTAAGCACAAAAGATATATATATTTTTGTGGATAAATTGCTTGACGATGAAGTTGATCAAATTATTAGAGAAAAAAACGATTCCTTAAATCTTGAAAAAGATAAAGTTCTTCAAAATAAGTTCGAAAATTTGCTTCAAAACCAAGATAAAAGTTATCTAAATGAAATATTATCCTTAAAACAAAATGAAATAATAAATATTATCAAAAAAAAATTTGATGACAAAAGAAAACAAAGAATAGCTGTATTAACTGAGGCTGGAAACAATGAACTAGAAAGGAAAATATTTTTACAAATTATAGATCTTAATTGGAAAAACCATATTCAATATTTGGAACAACTAAGACAAGTGATTGGATTGAGATCCTACGGACAAAGAGATCCACTAATTGAATATAAAAAAGAGACGTTTAATCTATTTGAAAATTTGTTAGAGAAAATTAGACAGGACACAATAACTTTATTGCTTAATATTAGAGTGACTGAGGGATATGATCTAAAAAAAAATCACAAAAAAAATTCTAAAATTTCAAATAATCCTAATTGTCTTTTAGTTTTAAAAAAAAATCAAAAAATATCTAGAAATGATAGATGTCAAGTAACTGGAAAAAAATACAAAAATTGTTGTGGATCTTTATCTAAATTATGATTGTATAAACAACAAAAATAAAATCAAAGTTACAACAATTAGTCCAAATATATAAATTTTTTTACTTTTAATTTTGTTTTTAATATTAAAAATTTTATTAACATTCACCGAAAATAATTCGTCTGACGATAAATTTCCATTAGAGATAGTCTGATTTCTTCCGATATTTAAAAATTTGTTTTTTCTATGAGTTATTATTTCCTGTCTGGACATTATAGTTAATTCATTTAAATTATTAATTAAAGACTCTTTAAGTTTTGATAGAATTTCATCTCTGTTTCTGTGAGCCCCGCCGCTAGGCTCCATAATAACTTCATCTATAATTTCAAGTTCTAGCAAATCCTTAGATGTAAGTTTCATTGCAGTAGCAGCTTCTAAAGTTTTCTTTGGGTCTCTCCACAATATAGATGCACATCCCTCAGGGGAAATGACTGAGTAAATAGCGTTTTGAAACATTAAAATTTTATTAGACGACGCTAACGCAATCGCCCCGCCTGAACCACCCTCACCTATTATAATTGAAATATTTGGAACTCCTAAAGACAATGAGCATTCAATTGATTTAGCAATTGCCTCTGCTTGTCCTCTTTCCTCTGCGCCTACTCCTGGATAGGCACCTGGTGTATCAATAAACATTATCACTGGTAATCCAAACTTATCAGCAATTTTCATAAGTCTTATAGATTTTCGATATCCCTCTGGTCTCATCATTCCAAAATTTCTTATAATCCTACTATCTAAGTCATCTCCTTTTTCTTGACCAATTACCATCACTGAATTTCCGTTAAAATTAGCCAACCCCGCAATAGAGGATTTATCCTCTCCAAATAATCGGTCGCCGGATAACGGAAAAAAATTGTCAAAGAGATTGTCAATAAAAAATTTTGATTTTGGTCTCTCTTCATGACGTGCCACTAATGTTGTTTGCCACGCATCAAGATTTGAGTATATTTTTTTTAACTTCTTATCAAGTTCTGATTGTAGTTTATCAATTTTAACAGTATCAACAGTTGATATACCCTCATTATTAAAAGGATCTTTTAATTTATCTATTTCCGCTTCCATATTTTTTATTTCATTTTCGAATTTTAAATAATTTTTCATATATATTAATATTCATTATATTTAAAAAAAGGCAACATAATCATTGTGGTAATATTTATATAAATAAACCTTGTAAATATAGAATAAACTAAAATATTATAAGTTATGAATAAAATAAAAAAAAATTATAAAAAAATTGGCAAATTATTCGTTAGCAAAATTTTATTTAATTTTGTTAATAAAGAACTTTTAAAGAAAACGAAAGTTAGTCCGAACAAGTTTTGGGTTGGTTTAGACAGGTCGTTTTATAGTCTAAGAGAGAAAAATAAAAAATTAATACAAATTAGAGAAGAATTTCAAAATTCAATAGATAAGTGGCATTTAAAAAATAAATTAAAAAAATTTAATATAAATAAATATAAAAAATTTCTTTTAGATATTGGTTATCTAAAAAAAAATATTGCTAATTTTAGAATTCAGACCAAAAGTGTTGATGAAGAAATATCCAAAATTGCTGGACCACAATTAGTTGTCCCAATATCAAATGCTAGATATGCCTTAAACGCTGCAAATGCTAGATGGGGCAGTTTATACGATTCGCTTTATGGAACTGATGCCATAGGGTCTGAAAAATTAGATAACAGGTATAATCCTATAAGGGGTGGAAAAGTAATAAGTTACTGTAGAGATTTCCTTGACGAAATTTTTCCTTTGAAAACGGGTTCATGGAAAAAAATAAATACTCTTAAAATACAAAATCATAAATTAGTTTTAAAAATTGATAATAAAATCATTCAGCTAAAAAATAGTAAGCAATATAAAGGATACAGATCGGATAAGAAAAAATTGAAAGGTGTTTTGTTAATAAACAATAATCTTCACGTAGAGTTAATTATTAATCCATATGCATTTAGTGCCAATAATGACCCAATTGGACTAAGTGATTTGGTAATAGAGTCTGCAGTTTCAACAATAGTTGACCATGAAGATAGTGTGGCTGCTGTAGATGCTGAAGATAAAGTTTTAGGTTACAGAAATTGGTTAGGATTAATGAAAGGAAATTTAAAAGTTAAGTTTTCGAAGTTAGGAAAAAAATATGAAAGATTTTTGAATTCAGATAGAAACTATATTTCTTCAAATGGAAAAAATTTAAAATTACATGGCAGAGCTTTACTTCTTAATAGAAATGTCGGGCATTTAATGAAAACTCCAGCAATACTATTCTCTGATAAAACTCCTGTACCTGAAGGTATACTTGATGCATTTATAACCTCTGCAGCTTCTCTACACGATATAAATAGTAAGAGAAATTCAAGAGCTGGATCTATTTATATTGTAAAACCTAAAATGCATGGGCCAGATGAAGTAGGATTTTCTGATGAAATTTTTTCTAAAGTTGAAGAAGTTTTAAAACTGAAAAAAAACACTATTAAAATAGGAATAATGGATGAAGAAAGAAGAACAAGTGTTAATTTGAAACAGTGTATAAAAAAGGTTAAAAAAAGGGTGGTTTTTATTAACACGGGATTTCTTGATAGAACTGGAGATGAAATGCACACATCTATGGAAGCTGGACCAATGATGAAAAAAGGTGATATGAAAAATTCAGCCTGGATAAACGCATATGAGAATAATAATGTAAAAACTGGTTTGGATTGTGGTTTTTCTGGTAAGGCACAAATTGGAAAAGGTATGTGGGCTGCCCCAGATAAAATGCAAGATATGTTAAAGCAAAAAATAGGCCATCCCCAATCTGGAGCTAATTGTGCATGGACACCATCGCCCACTGCAGCAACATTGCATGCTATGCATTATCATAAAGTAAATGTTTTTGATATTCACAAAAAAATTAAAAAAAAAATCAAATTTGACTTAAATAAATTGCTATCTATTCCTATTATATCGAAACCAAATTGGACGGTTGATGAAATTAGAAACGAACTCGAGAATAATTGCCAGGGAATTTTAGGTTATGTAGTTAGATGGATTAATAGTGGTGTAGGCTGCTCCAAGGTTCCAGATATTAATAATATCGGACTGATGGAGGACAGGGCTACATTAAGAATATCTTCTCAACATATAGCTAATTGGTTACACCATAATATATGTACATCTGTTCAAGTTTTAGACACTTTAAAAAAAATGGCAAAAATAGTAGACGATCAAAACAAAGGTGATCCAGAATATGAAAAAATGTCAGTAAATTTTGATAAATCTGTTGCTTTTAAGACAGCTTGTGATTTAATCTTCAAAGGGAAAGATCAACCGTCTGGATACACTGAGCCATTACTACATGCTAACCGTTGTATAAAAAAAAATTAAAGCTTTGTCCTATTTTTAAAAGCCGAAAATAATGTGCCATCGTCTAAACTTTCAATTTCACCTCCCACTGGCAAACCTTGGGCTAACTTAGATATTTTTACATTTATGTTTTTTAGAGTTTCTTCTATAAAGAAGGCTGTTGTTTGGCCTTCAACGGTTGCACTGGTAGCAACAATAACTTCCTCTATATTTTGTTTTTTCACTCTTTCTACTAAAGAGGCAATTATCAATCTTTGCTCTTTCTCGATAGATCCAGATATAGTTCCACCAAGTATATGAAAATAACCTTTAAAAATATTGGTACTTTCAATACACCATTGATCAGCAACATTTTCAACAACACAAATCTTAGTAAATTTTTTTTGTAAATTTTCACAATTTTTATAGCCGGAACAACCATCTTTAAAAGACTTTAAAGCACCACAATAATTACACCGTGAAATATTTTTGTATACATTGGCCATAGCATTTATGGTGGGCTTCATTATCTCATCTTTATTATTAATCAGTTTTAAAATAATTCTTTTTGCTGATTTTGGCCCTAAACCCGGAAATTTAGATATAGCTTTTATTAATAGTTCAATTTCTTTCAGTTCCATCATGATTTATAATGGCCACTTAAATCCAGGAATACCAAATCCACCAGTGACTTTGGAAAGTTCATCTGAAGTTTTGGATTTTAAATTATTTTTTGCATTATTGTGTGCAGCTACTATTAGATCTTCAATAAAATTTTTATCTTCTTTTAAGATCTGATCTGATAATTGAAGTTTTTCTATTTCTCCATCGCCATTTAAGATTATTTTTACAGATCCACCTCCTGACACTCCCTCTGCTTTAATATTTTTTATTTTTTGTTGACTCTCTTTAACTTTAGTTTCAATTTCTTTTGCCTTTTCTAGTATTTTACTAAAATCATTCATCGTGTTCCTCTTCTAGACTTTTAATTGTTACAATTTCAACATCTGGAAAAAATTTTAACATTTTTTTGTAAGAGCTATTTTGCTCGAGTTCTTTAATTTTTTTTTTATCTTTTTGTAATTTAATTTCATTAACTGATTGAGAGCCCCTTTTTTTTGATAAAGTAATTATCCACCTTTCGCCAGTCCAATCCGACAATTTTGACGTTAAATTTTTTACGAAATTTTTGTCAAGGTTATCATTAAACGATATTTCAATTTGATTACTTTTAAAACTGACTAAATTTACGTTATTTTCTAATTCAAATTTCAACCCAATTTCTTTTTTCTTTGAGCATATTTCAATTAAATCAGACATAGATTGTATTTTATTTTTACTTTCAAAATTTTTTTTTTTTAAATCAGTTTCGGTCAATTTCTGAGATGAAATTTTGATTTGATTTATGGCTTGGTTATTATTCATTAAATTTTCTTTTTTTTTATCTGTCTCTAAAGTTTGATTGTTTTTTTCCAAATTTTCGATCCCCTTTATTATTTTATTAGAGTTATCATTTGGACTTTTATTATGATCTTTTAGATATAATAATCTTACTAAAAACATTTCGACCGACAAATTTTGATTAGATACTAGATTAATTTCACTTATAGCATCAACAGTAAATTGCCAGAATAAAAATAAAGTTTTATTATCAACTCTTTCATACAATTTTTCTAAACTTTCGAACTCATTATTATTTAATTCTCTAAATGACTCTTTCTTAAAGTTTTTTAAATTTTTTAAATAATAGATAATTTCTAAAAAATTATTTAAAAAAAGTTTTGGTTCAATACCCTTGTTATAAATATTTCTATACTGTGATATCACATTAGCCTCATCACCTTTTAATAGTTTTTCTAACAAGTCTATCAAATAGCTTTTATCTAGATAACCAAATACTTCATAAGCCAATTTTAAATCAACATTTTTATTATCTTCTGACGTGTTTAATAAAATTCTGTCCATTAGCGACAGCGCGTCTCTTACAGAGCCTTCGGAAATTTTAATTATCAATTTAATAACATCATCTGGTAAGTTGTTTTTTTCAAAATTCAAAACATCTTTTAAAAACTTTAAGAGTATATCAAATTCAACTCTCATTAAATCAAATCGCTGGCATCTCGAAAGAACAGTAATTGGTATTTTAGTAACTTCGGTGGTTGCAAAAATAAATTTTAAATATTTAGGTGGCTCTTCAAGAGTTTTTAATAATGCATTAAACGCTTGCTTGCTTAACATGTGTACCTCATCAATTATAAAAATTTTAAATTTGGATGATGTGGGCGGGTATCTTGAAAATTCAATTAAATCTCTAACATCTTCTACTCCTGTTTTGCTTGCTGCATCAATCTCTAAAACATCTATATGTCTTGACTCTGAAATTTCTTCACAATTATTACATTTGTTAGTTTTGCAATCATTAATTTGTCTATTAAGACAATTTAAAGATTTTGCTAGAATTCTTGCAACAGTAGTTTTACCAACACCTCTAATGCCAGTGAAGAGGTAAGCATTTGGTATGGAGTTTTGTTTAATAGATTTTTTTAACGCCTCAACTATAATATCTTGACCAATCAAGTCTTCAAAGATCTGAGGTCTATATTTAATTGCGAGTATTTTTTTGTTTATTTCCATTTAAAGGAGACCAACCAACCTGGAAAATACTCATTACCCTTGCTCTTTTTCAAGCCTGGGGGAATTCATGGCAATACCACCTGATTGGCCCCCAAATTATTATAACAGTAATATTTTCTAGTCCACAAGAAAAGTTTTTATCTATTTTATGTTTCTATATCTGCTTGCTTCGTAAACCCCCAATATATCTAAAGATACTGTGTGAAAAGCTAATTCCTCAAGGGATTTTTGAATTCTTGGATCCTCTATATGTCCATACATTTCACAAATAAATAAATATTGCTCAAAACTGTTTTGATCTGAGAAACTTTCTAATTTACTCAGATTTACATTATTCGTAGCAAAGCCACCTAAGCATTTATACAGAGCAGCAGGTTTATTTTTAACTTTAAATATACAACTTGTAATATAATTTTTATTTTTAAATTCAGGATGAATTGCATTTTTTCCCATTATTAAAAACCTTGTAACATTACCATGATTATCCTCGATATTGCTCTTTATTATTTCTAATTTATATATTTTTGCAGCTAACTCAGATGCTATTGCAGCCTCATTACGTATTTTGTTTTCGCTCAAAAACCTAGCACTGCCAGCAGTATCAGCAGCAATAATTGGCTCAAATTTGAATTCATTAATAATTTTCTGACATTGTGATATTGCTTGCGAGTGAGATCTAACAGATTTTATGTTTTTTATTTTTACACCTTCTATTGCCATAAGATTATGTTTTATTTCCTCAAAATGCTCAGCATAAATTTGTAGTTTATATTTATTAATTAAATACTGAATATCAGCAACTCTACCTGCTATAGAATTTTCTACAGGTATTATAGTCTTATAATTTGAATTTTGATTACAATTTTTAAAACACTCTTCAAATGTTTTGCATGGAATAAATTCATTATTTGGATGAATTTTTTTAGCAGCTAAATGTGAGTACGCTCCAGGAGAACCTTGATAAAATATTTTCATATGTTAAATTTTATATTCCATAATTTTTTTTATTTCTACATAATCCTTTACTGTGTCTATGCCTAATGAGTTATTTTTAGTATAGACTACATCAATATTTAAACCATTATCAAGTGCTCTTAATTGTTCAAGTCTATTTTTGATCTCTTTTTTTGATTGTTTAAAGTTTATAAATTTTTCTAAAATTAACGTTTTGTATTGATATATTCCAATATGTGCATAGATATTATTGTTTTTATTAAATTTACAATTTCGAGCAAATTTCTTTGCTTTAGATATTTTTTTTTTTACTATGTTTTGCTCGGTGATAACTTTTACAATACTAATATCGGAAAATTGCTCTTTCTTAATTTTACTGGCAAGTGTGCCAATGTCAGAATTTTTACTTTTAATCTTATTGTTTAAATTAACTATATCAAGTGGATCTATAAATGGCTCATCTCCTTGCAAATTAATTATGTACTCACAATCAACTTTATGTCTAATTTTTTTGTATGCCTCAAATATTCTATCTGTGCCAGTCTTGTGGTTTCTTTTAGTTATAATACATTTGCCATTAATTTTTTTAATATCCTCAGCTATATTTTTGTCACCAGTTGCAACATAAACTTTACCAACGCCTGACTCTTTAGCTCTATTATAAACATGCTGGATTATTGATAAACCATTGATCTTAAGCAAAGGTTTATTTGGTAAACGATTTGCGCTTAATCTGGATGGTATTAAAATGATAGTTTTAGACATAATTTGTTACGTTGTGCGTCTTTGGGACGCAAACTTTTTTTTGTTAGCATTTTTTTCAATTAACATGTTATATGTTAGTATTATATAGGAAATGGATTCATTTGAGTTAAATAAAATTATAGCATCAATTCTTCTAGTAGCGCTGTTAATAATAGGGATTAGTAAGATATCAAATGTTATATTTAAAGTAGAAAAATTGGAGAGTTCTGCTTACAAAGTTGAAATACCTGAGGGTGATATTAAGCAAGTAGTTGGTGATAAAATTAAGCAAGTTGAGGAAAAGATTGATATTTCTGCCTTAATGGCTTTAGCAGATATAAATCATGGTGAAAAAGTATTTAAAAAATGTTCAGCTTGTCACTCCATACAAGCTGGTGGAGGCAACAACATAGGACCTGCATTATATAATGTTGTCGGAAGAAAAATTGGGGCAATTGAAGATTATAAGTATTCGAAAGCACTGATGAATTACGAAAAGAGTTGGTCTTTTGAGGAATTAAATGGTTTTTTAATAAAACCACAAAAATGGATAAAGGGTACTAAAATGGCTTATGCTGGTCTAAGGAAAGAAAAAGATAGAGCTTCAGTTATTTTATATTTGAACAAATACTCTGATAATCCTCTTCCTTTACCCTAATTTACCAAAGCAATACAATAAAATACTTTTTTGCACATGCACTCTATTTGATGCTTGCAACCAAACATGTGATTTTTTACCTAAGAAAACTTCATTTGTAACTTCATTACCGCGTGGCAAACAATGTAAAAAAATACAATTTTTGTTAGCATAATTCATTAATTTGTTAGTAATTTTAAATTTTTTAAATTCTTTCATTTTTAATTTTTTATTTCCCTTATCGTTTATAGAAATGACTTTATCAGAGAATATCACATCCGCTCCATGCACTGCTTTTTTTGGGTCATTATAAATATATACTTTTTTCTTATTTTTTTTTACCCAGTGCATAATTTCTTTTTTCGGTCCAAATTTTTTTGGACACCCTACACTTAATTTAAAAGAAAATTTTACAGAAGCAGCAATTAAGCTGTTTAACACGTTATTAGAATCACCAATCCAACAAATTTTTAATTTTGATATAGATTTTTTCTTTATCTCTTCAACCGTAAATATGTCTGATAAAACTTGAGTTGGATGAGATGACGGGCTTAAACCATTTATTAAAGGAATTGACAAATATGTTTTAAACTTTTCTACTTTTTTATCACTATCTGTTCTAAACATAAAACCATCACCAAAAGTTGATAAGATTTTAGCAGTATCTTCGATACTTTCACCGCCATGCCCTAGATGAAGTTCATTTGATCGAAGTGTCACAGCGCCTCCTCCTAGTTGTTTAATTGCTAAATAAAAACTCAGTCTAGTTCTTAAACTTGATTTTTCAAACATTTGAATCAATAATTTATCTTTTAAGGGTGATCCATTGTCAATTTCTAAAGTATTCATTTTTTTTCTCAAATTTTTTCTTTTTTTTGCGTCTGCCAATATTTTTCTTAAATCATAAACTTTAATATCTTTTAAATTTAAAAAATGATTCATTTATTTAAAGTTCTCGCAAACTTTTGATATGATTTTAATGGAAATATCTATTTCTTTTTTCTTAACATTTAAAGGTGGTAAAATTCTAATAATATTTTCCGCTGCTCGTATAGTTAACAATCTTTTATCCATTAATTTTTTTATAAATATATTCGGATCTTTATAGAGTTGAATTCCAATTAACAACCCTTTGCCTCTTATATCTTTAATTATGTTTGGATATTTGTGTTTAATTTTATTCAAATTTAAAAAAAAATATCTCGATAAATTCTTTACGTTTTTTAAAAATTTTTTATTAGAAACTATATCCATCACAGTATTGCCTACAGACATGGCTAATGGATTTCCTCCAAAAGTTGAACCATGGGATCCTGGGATTATACCAGTCGCAACTTTTTTGTTCATTAATACTGCGCCTATTGGAAAACCACCCCCAATTCCTTTAGCAATAGGAACTATATCAGGTTTAACTTTTGATTTTTCGAACGCAAAAAAATCACCTGATCTTGCTACTCCACATTGTACTTCATCAAGAATTAATAAAATTTTTTTTTTATCACACAACTTTCTAAGTTCTCTTAAACACCAGTCTGGAATTACTTTAATTCCTCCCTCTCCCATAATAGTTTCAATCATTATCGCTGCAGTATTTTTATTTATTTTATTCTTTAAAGATTCATGATCACCAAATTTGAAGTGATCAAAACCGGCTATCTTTGGTCCAAATCCCTCTGTCATTTTTTTTGAACCACTAGCAAAAATTGCAGCTAATGTTCTTCCGTGAAATGAGTTTTTAATGCACAAAATCCGGTTTTTATTTGGTTTTCCAATAGAATAAAAATATCTTCTCGCCACTTTAACTGATGCTTCTGTTGCCTCTGCACCACTATTTTGAAATATAACATAATCCGCAAAAGTTTTTTTACATAACTTTTGAGCTAATTTTTCGCCTTCTGGAATTTGGAAAGCGTTAGAAACGTGCCAAAGTTTTTGTGATTGATTTCTAATAGTCGATACAAGTTTAGGGTGGGCATGACCCAAAGAATTTACAGCTATACCTTGTACGAAATCAAGATATTTTTTTTTATTAGTTGAAAATAAATAGGCACCTTTTCCATATTTAAACGAAATTTTCTTTCTATTATAATTTTTTGCTAAATTACTCATGTTTTTATTTTATATCCTATTTTATATAAATAATAAGCGACCAACCACAAGACTAAATTAAAAGATAATAGATAAATTAGTCCAAACATTGTGGAGCCGTCACTAATACCAATCATTGAATATCTTAAGCCATCAATCATATGAAAAAAAGGGTTATAAAAACTCATTTCTTTTAATATATTTGGAAGTCTTTCAATTGAATAAAACGTTCCTGATAAAAAAGATAAAGGTATTATTATAAAATTAGTAATAGTTGCCATATTATCGTATCTATCAGCCCATATTCCAGCTATGAAACCTAATGCTCCCATTAAAAAAGAGGAAAAGATCAAAAAAATAAAGAATTGATAATAATTTAATATGCTTATTTCTACAAAAAAGTTAAAACAAAAAATTGACGTAACACAAATTATAAATGCTCTAGTTACTGAAGCCAAAATGATAGCTATTGTAACCTCTCCTGCCGAAAGAGGGCTTCCAATTAAATCTATAATGCTTCCCATCATTTTACCACCTAACAGCGAAGAGGATGAATGAGAAAAAGATTGTTGAATTACTTGCATTGATATAAGCCCTGGCGCTAAAAATTCTATGAAAGGTAAACCTAGAACTTCTCCTCTATCCTCGCCCCAAGCGATAGATAAAACAATTAAAAATAGAATTCCTGTAAGAACTGGTCCCAAAATTGTTTGACCTGATACAATTAAAAAACGTAAAGTCTCCTTTTTATATAAAGATATGAAGCCAATCCAATTTACAAGCCCAAACCGCCTCTTTCCAATTTTATATTTTGAATTTAATTCAACCATTGATATAAATCTTAATATTGCATTAAACCTGTTAAGAAATAAAAAAATTTACTTGTTATACAATAAAATCCGTTTTATCTATATATTGTGTATATATTAAGAAAATTAACCAAATATAGCAAATGAGTTGGACTGAGGAAAAGGTCGCAAAATTAAAAGCACTTTGGGGTAAAGGCAATACAGCAAGCCAAATTGCAGGGATATTAGGTGGTGTTAGTAGAAATGCTGTAATAGGAAAAGCTCACAGACTAAATTTATCAGGGAAAATTATAACAAAAAAAATCTCAAATTGTAAACAAACAAATAAATTAAAAAATTCAAATACAAGAAGGACTAAAAGAGGAAAATTTAAATCACTGATCATAGAAAAAGATTTTGAACCAGAAAATCCCAAACAACTTGAGGAGTTGGATGAAAATTCTTGTAAATGGCCAATTGGACATCCAGATGAAAAAAATTTCTATTTTTGCGGAAGAACTTCTTTAAAAGATTTTTCCTATTGCAAGCTTCATCTTTTATACGCATTTCAGCCTAAAAATAAAAAAGAAGACGTAATTGAAAAAGACACCGAGGTCCCAAAGTTTATACAAAAAAAAATTAAGTCAGCCTAATATTTTTTTTTTAGCTGCCTCAAATTGTTTTTTATTTAACACACCGTCACTATGTAATTTATTGAGTTTGGTTAATTCGTTGGTAATACTTATTTTACCTGATAGATTTTGATTGTTGCTCTTTGGATCATCATGGTTTTTATTATTTAGATTTTTTGCCTTTATGCCTCTATTGATTCCCTGAGAAGCTATAAATAACACAAAAAAAAGTATAAAAGTTACCAAGATGTATATAATCCAACTAATCATAATTTTCGTTTTTTTCTTGAATATTCGCCTGATTGTTTCCACATATAGCAATATTTTTCAACTTCTTTTTCAAAATTAAGTTCAAATTTTTTACCAATTTCAAAGTTTGTTTTGTATTTTCCTGATGGAATATTATCATAATAAAGTAGTTTTATTTGATCTTTTGTAATCAAAGGTTTGGGTAAAAGTTGAAAAAAAAATGCCATTGTATTTGCAACAAACAATGGTAAAGGTACAAAAAATCTTTTTTTTTCTATTAATTTTAATAATTTTTCGATAATTTGTTTAAAAGTAAATACCTCTGGCCCAATGCATTCAATAGTTTTTTCTTCTACATCACTTTCAATTAAGTCAAAAATCAAATTACATATATCCACACAATGCAAAGGCATAAATTTGGTTTTACCTCCATAATACAACGGGAAAATTGGTGACAAATTTAGTAAACTCATTAACATAGTTGTAAAATTGTCGTCTACAGAATAGATAATGGATGGTTTTAAAATAATAGCATTCTTAAAGTGTTTACGAACTTCAATTTCACCTTTTATTTTACTTGCAGCGTATTTTGAGTCTTTTGCATTTTCAATACCTAGTGCTGAAAGGTGAATAAATTTACTAATTTTATGCTTTTCACAAAGATTGGAAATCATGCTAGGGAATTTTTCATGTATATTGGTAAAATTGTTTGAACCTTTCTCAAATAATATTCCAACTAAATTTATACATACATCTGCTTTTTTTATTAACAAATCAATTTTGTTTAGATCGAATATATTTGTTTCTACAATATCTAAATATCCTGGATTTGCTTGTGTTTTTAATATATAACCCTTTTGATGTAAATTTCTTGTGACTGCAGTAACTTTTAAATTTTTCTGGGTGAGCTTTCTTATCAACGTTCGACCAATTTGACCACTTGAGCCAAAAATTAGACAATTTTTTGGTTTCATATATATATTTAAGTATTAGTAAAAATTATGGATATCAAGCTTCACAAAAATGATTTACCAAAAGATTTAGAATTTGGCAACAAGATTGCAATAGATTGTGAATTTTTAGGTCTAAACTTTTTAAGAGATAAGTTGTGTCTAGTTCAAATATCCTCTGGTAAATCTGATGCACACATTGTCCAATTAGATAGATCAAAATATGAAGCGCCAAACCTAAAAAAAGTTTTGTCTAATAACACAACCATAAAAATATTTCATTATGCGAGAGCTGATTTATTATTCATAAAAAAATATTTACAAATTGACGTTGTTAATATTGAGGATACAAAATTACAATCTAAAATAATTAGAAAATACACAGACAAGCACGGATTGAAGGATTTAATTAAAGAGTTTATTGGTGTAGATATAAGCAAACAACAACAGACATCAGATTTTGGTGGGGAGCTCTCTAACGCACAAATTAAGTATTGTGCGAACGATGTAATATATTTACATAAAATAAATGAATTGTTAAATAATATGCTAAAAAGAGAAAATAGATTAGAACTGTATAAAGAATGTTTAAAATTTTTAGGTACAAGGGTAAAATTAGACTTCAATTATATTACTGACGATATTTGGTCACATTAATGGTAGAAAATAAATTCAAAAAAATTGCAAAGAATGTAATAAACGAGGAAATCAAATCACTACAAAAATTAAAATCATCGATTGATAAAAATTTTAAAGAAGTAATAGACTTAATATTAAATTGTAAAAAAGGAAAAGTAATACTTTCAGGTGTTGGTAAATCAGGAATAATTGCAAAAAAAATATCATCGACTCTTTCTTCAGTAGGAACCCCCTCATTTTTTGTGGATGCTAGCTCATGCTCTCACGGAGACTTAGGTCAAATAAGTTCATACGATGTTGTAATATTATTAAGTAATAGTGGAGAGTCCGCTGAATTAAAAAATATAATTCAGTATACTAATAGAAATAAAAATATAACTTTAGTAGGTATAGTGTCAAAGAAAAATTCATTATTGTATAGAAACTCAGATATTAAAATTTTACTGCCAGAAGTTAAAGAAGCTGGACCAGGGAATATTGTTCCAACATCGTCAACCATAATGCAACTAGCTATTGGAGATGCAATTGCCATATCTACAATGAAACAAAAAAAATTTGGTGAAAAAGAATTTAAAAAATTTCATCCCTCTGGTAGTCTTGGAGCAAAATTAAAAACAGTTGAAGATTTGATGCTAAAGGGTAAAAAAATACCTTTTATAAACGAGAACGTGAATATGCAAAAAGCTCTTAGAATAATAACAAAAAAAAATTTAGGCATATTGGTTGTGCAAAATAACTTAAAAAAAACTAGTGGAATAATAACTGACGGGCAAATTAGAAGGACAAATGAAAAAGTGGGTAACCTAGATAATCTCAAAGTTAAAACAGTAATGACTAGAAATCCAATAAGTGTCAACAAAGATACCTTGGCTGCGAAAGCATTATCATTAATGAACGCTAAAAGAATTACTTCACTATGTGTTCATAAAGAT
Organism: uncultured Pelagibacteraceae bacterium; assembly: GCA_902585415.1. Taxonomy (GTDB): domain Bacteria; phylum Pseudomonadota; class Alphaproteobacteria; order Pelagibacterales; family Pelagibacteraceae; genus Pelagibacter. Next base: position 81,683 of record CACIDN010000001.1, on the reverse strand, counting down.
ACCAACAAAAATAGGACCATTGGTGTTGTACATATTCACAATTTACTTGAAAATAATATTCAATAATGGACAAAAAAGGTTTAATTCAATACGCGATTTTATTAGTTGTACTATTTTTAATAAGTTACATTTACTTTAATTATTTTAGAGTTTCTGTCGAGGAAATTAAAAATACTAATAATATCAAGAAAATAGAAAAAAGCTTACCTAAAACTTCAAAGGACCTTATAAGTGATTTAGTATATTCATCTGTTGACAGAAAAGGTAATAAATACAAAATTGAGTCAAAAGAAGGTGAAATCACTTCGGAAGATAAAAATGTTATAATTATGAATAATGTAACTGCTGAAATTAGTCTTATTAATGGAGAAAAGATTTATATTTCATCAAAAAAAGCAAAGTATAATAATGAAAACTTTGATACTTTTTTTCAAGGTTCAGTTAAAATGAAATATATTTACCATTCTATAGACTCAGAAAATTTAGAATTATCTTTCGAAAATCAGCAAGCAAAATTATATAATCAAGTTGTTTATAAAAATAGAAATAGTGAATTAATAGCAGATATAATATTTTTTGATTTTTTGAATATGAGTACAAAGTTCCTGATGGATGATAAAAATAAGAATATTTTGGTTAAAAGTGTAATTAATAATGGGAATAATTAAAAAATTTCGTATTAAAAGTTTTAAAAATAAAAAAAGTATATTAAGCTTAAAAAATATTAGCTTATCATTTAAAAAAAGACAAATACTAGAAAATATAAGCTTTGATATTAATGAAGGTGAAATATTTGGAATGTTGGGTCCAAATGGTGTTGGTAAATCTACTATATTTAATTTAATTACTGGTTTAATTAAACCAGACGATGGTCAAATTTTTATCAACAATGAGGAAGTAAATGAATATCCAATTTATTTAAGAACATCAAAATTTAAAATTGGATATGTTCCACAGTATGGTGGTTATTTTTACGACCTAACTTTACTTGAAAATTTAAATGCTGTTGCAGAAGTTTTAGTTGATGACCACAGAAAAAGGGCTGAAAAAATTAATTACTTAGTATCTAAGTTTGAGTTAAATCAAATCACAGATATTAAAGCTAGATTTTTATCTGGTGGGCAAAAAAAAAAATTGGTGATTGCAATGGCTTTATTGGGAGAACCTGAATTGCTTCTATTAGATGAATGTTTTGCTGCTTTAGATGTAATGACCATAAAAATGCTTCAACAAATTATAGTTAACTTGCAGTTTGAAAATAAGATAACCATTTGCATATGTGATCACCAAGCAAGAGACCTACTAACTTGCGTAGACGTTGCAATGGTTCTGTCAGATGGAAAAGTTATAGCAAAAGGTTCGCCATCAGAGTTAGTTAAAAATCAAAATGCGAAGTTAGCTTACTTTGGAGATTCTTTTAAATTTAATTAAATTAGATGGCAAAGATAGTCGTTGAAAATAAAATAAATAATTTTAATCAAGTAATCTCCGTAGATGGTGACAAAAGCATATCAATTAGATCATTATTAATTGGATCTCAGTCATATGGAATATGTAAAATAGATAATCTTCCTAAATCAGATGACATAATAAGCACTATTCTAGGACTTCGTAAACTTGGAGTAAAAATATTAATTAAAGGGAAATCATGTAGCATTTATGGCAAAGGTTTAAACAGTTTTGATTTTAAAAAAAATATAATTATAAATGCAGGTAATTCAGGAACTTTCGCAAGACTGTTGTTAGGATTATTAATTAAAACTCCTAACCTAATTAAGATTATAGGTGATAAAAGTTTATCTCGAAGAGATTTTCAAAGGGTAACTTTACCCTTACGTGAGTTTGGTGCAAGTTTTTATAACAATGGTAGTGCAAAACTTCCTTTAAAAATATTAGGCTCAGAATACGTTAGACCAATAAATTATTTTGAACAAAAAGGGTCTGCGCAATGTAAGAGTTCGGTAATGTTGGCTGCGTTAAATTCACCAGGCACGACCATTATTAAAGCTAAAAAATCCAGAGATCACACTGAAAAGTTTTTTAAATATTTAAAATTACCAATTAATATTATTAGAAATAAAAACTTTGACACCATCAAAATAAAAGGTGAATGTCAATTTAAATCGTTTAAATATAATATACCTGGCGACATTAGCTCAAGCGCTTTTTTTATAGTCATTACTTTATTGTCAAGTAATTCAAAATTAAAAATAAAAGATGTAAACATTAACCCATCAAGAATTGGTTTTATAAAAATAGCTAATAAAATGGGTGCTAAGATTAAAATATTGAATAAAAGAATTAAACACGGAGAAGCGATTGGGGATGTTTTTGTAAAAAGCCAAAGTAAATTGAAAGCTATCGACTGTCCATCAAGTTTGAATAGTAATGCAATAGACGAATTTTTGATCATTTTTTTATTAGCATCTAAAGCATCTGGAGTATCTAATTTCACAAATTTAAATGAATTGAATAAAAAAGAAAGTCCAAGACTTAAATTAGGTTCTAAAATATTAAATAAAATGGGTGTAAAAACTATTCAAAAAAATGGTTCGTTAAAGATATTTGGAAACCCTAAATTGTCTATTGAAAATGATATAACTGTAAAAAATTTTTATAAAGATCACAGAATTTTTATGACCTCTGTAATAGCTGCATTATGTTTTGGGGGTAAATGGATAATCCATGATGTAGACTCGTATAAAAGTTCTTTCCCTTCTTTCTTGAAATTACTAAAAAAAATTGGATCAAAATACACTTTAATCTAAAAAATCGTTTTTTTTAAGAAAAATCGCGAATTATACGTTGCTCATAATTATTTTTGTTTCTTGATTAATTTATTAAATTTAATTAAAAGTTCTAAAAAAATGGAAATATACAAAGATACCAACTCAGACAGAAATAAAGAATTTGAAAAACTTCTTAATAATCAAATTTCTAAAACAAAAAATTTAGTTGAGGGTAAAATAATTGAGGGTATTGTAACTAAAGTCAGCGAAAAATACGTTTTTTTATTTATTGAGGGTCTTAAATCAGAACCAATAATCGATTTAAATGAATTAAAAACTTTAGGATTAAGTAATAAAGTTGAAATAGGTGAAAAAATACAAGTTCTTTTAGAGAGAATAGAAGATAAAAATGGAGAAGTTTTAGTTTCAGCTAGTAAAGCCCAAAAAATAAAAGGTTGGGATATATTGGTTAAAGCGTTTGAGAGTAATGAACCTATTATGGGTAAAATAACAAGTAAATGTAAAGGCGGAGTAATAGTAGAGCATATCGACACTGGCTCTTTAATGTTTTGTCCTGGTTCTCAAATTTCTGATACACCTCTAAAAGATATTTCTCATCTTATAAACGAGCCACAAAAATTTGCTTTAATTAAAATGGATAGAGTAAGAGGTAACGCATGTGTATCTAGAAGACAAATTATCTCAACTTATAAAAAAGAAGATAAAGCAAAAATAATCGAAAAGTATAAAGAAGGTCAAATAATTAAAAATGCAGTAGTAAAGGGCTATAGCTCTTTTGGTTGTTTTTTTAATGTTAACAATGAGCTTGATTGTTTAGTACATTTACAAGAAATTAGTTATTCAAGAGTTAACCATCCTGAAGAAGTTTTTAATATAGGAGATAAGCATGACTTACTTGTTATCTCTGTTGACAAAGGAAAACTACAAATTGGTTGCAGCATTAAGCAACTATCACCCGATCCATTTGAAAAAATTTCCAATTATGAGCTTAATAAAAAATATGAAGCTAAAGTAATTAAAATTATGGATTTTGGTGCTTTCTGCGAACTGGAACCTGGTTTAACAACATTATTGCACTCAAGTGAAATAAGTTGGTCAAGGAAAAATATTACACCCAAAAAATTTTTTAAAGTTGGTGACAAAATAGACTGCGTTATAACAGAAATTGATAAGGAGAAAAGAAGAATAGCAATTTCTCATAGACTCACAAAGGAAAATCCTTTTGATGCTCTAGAAAAGAAATATCCTGTAGGATCTGAAATTGAAGGAGTTATAAATAGCATGAATGACTACGCAATCTATCTAAAGTTAGATGATTATGAAATAGACGCATTTCTTCACTTTAATGATCTAAGCTACACAGGAAATCCAGAGGAAACCTCAAAGAATTATAAAATAAAAGATAAGTTAAAAGTGAAAATATTAGAAATTAAAAAAGAAGTTCAAAAAGTTAGAGTTGGTTTAAAGCAAACAAAAAAAGATCCATTTAATTATTTTAAAGATAAAAAAATTAATGACACCGTAACAGTAAAAGTCCTTACATCGGACAATAAAGGATTAATTGTTCAGCCTGAAGGATGCGATATCACCTTACAAATTAAAAAATCCCAAATTGCAGTTTCATCTTCAGATGCAAGGCCATCTAGGTTTGTTGGTGGTGAAAGAATAGACGCTGCAATTTCAGAACTTAATATGGAAAAAAGAAAGGTTTCATTAAGTATAAAACTTTTAGAAGAGATACAAAATAAAGAGGCAGTTTCTAAATTTAGCTCTCCTCTTTCTGGAAAAAACTTACCTTTTTCGTCATTGTCTGATAAGTTGAGCGGTAAAAAAGAAAAAAAATAGTATAAACATAATCAATTGCCAGTAAATAAGTCAGAAATATTAAATCAATTATCAAAAACATATCCAAATATCTTAAAAAAAGACTTATCAAAGTTTATAAATATTTTTCTTCATGAGGTTATGAAAGCCATAAAAAATAATGAAAGAGTTGAATTAAGAAGATGGGGGATATTTTATCCAAAAGTTCAAAAAAGTAGGAACTCAAGAAATCCCAAAACCGGAGACAAAATTATTTCTCCCCAAAAAAAAAATATTTACTTTAAAATGAGTAGTGAGTTATTTAAAAAAATAAATGAGAAATAAAATTTTTATTGCTATAGACACAAAATCTCAGAAAAGAGCAATGTCAATTATTAAAAATAGTAAAATAGATAATTTCAAAATAGGTTATAAATTTGGATTAGAATTTTTAAATTCAAAAAATGGTAGAAAATTCATATCAAAACTAAAAAACAAAATTATTTTTCTTGACCTAAAACTACATGATATTCCAAATACAATGTCTTCTGCTTTACTAGCTTTAAAAGATTTAAAAATTAATTATTTAACAGTTCATGTATCTTCAGGCTTAAAGGCTTTGAAAAAATTAAAAAAAGTATCCGGTAAAATTAAATTAGTAGGCGTTACAACATTAACATCTTTAGATAATAAGGATTTAAAAAGTATTGGTTATAATAGACATTTAAAAGAAATCGTAATATCGCAGACGAAATTAGCAAAACAAGCTAAACTTGATGCAATTGTTTGTAGTCCTCATGAAGTTAGGTTTATAAAAAAAATTTTTAATAAAGAGATTATAACACCTGGAATAAGGATTTCCTCGAAAGTTGATGATCAAAAAAGAGTTATGACTCCTAAGGCAGCCTTTAATCAAGGTAGCGATTGGCTTGTTATTGGTAGAGATTTAACAAAGGGAAATATTAAAAGAAATTTCAAAATTTTAAGTGATCATTTAAATAGATGACACTAGAATGTAAAATTTGTGGTGTTTCTGATACAGAAATTTTGAACTTTATTGTTAATCATAGATTTCCACCTCAATATGTTGGCTTTATTGTAAACTATTCAAAATCTAAACGTTTTGTAAAAATAGATAAACTGAAAAAATTAATAGACATTGATAAAAAAAAATCTAAATTTGTCGCGGTACTAGTCAAACCATCAAAAAACACATTAGAAGAAATAAAATATTTAAATTTTGATTACTATCAAGTTTATGATTGTTCTCCTGATGAGATAAAACAAATAAAAGAAAAATATAGAAAGAAAATTATATCTGCTATCACTATAGGTAATAATCAAGATTTAAATAGTTATAAGAAATTCTTGCCCTTTTCAGAAATAATTTTATTTGACTCAAAGGGTTATGAAAAATCTATGGGTTTTGACCATAATTTACTGGAGGATGTGCCCTCTGATTTTAAAAAAATGATTGCCGGAAATATTAAAATTGAGGATATTTTGAATTTCAAAAACAAAGAATATATTATTGATATAAGTGGAGGATTGGAGGATATTTCTGGAAAAAAAAGTAAAATTAAAATTAATGAATTTTTAAATGAAATAAATAAAGCATGAAATTAAAAAAAAAAATATCCATTCTAGATCAACACGATAAATTTGGATTTTGGGGAGGTAAATTTGGTGGAAATTTTGTTCCGGAAACCTTAAAAAAACCAATTCACGACTTAGAAATTTTATTCAATAAACTTAAAAATGATAAAAAATTCTTAAGTGAGAGGGATAAATATTTTAAAAATTGGGTTGGTGTTCCTACAAGATTTATAAAATTAAATAATTTAACAAAATTTGTAGGAGGAGCTGAAATATGGTCAAAAGTAGTTTCAGATGCTAATGGAGGTGCTCACAAAATATATAACGCAACAGTACATTGTCTATTAGCAAAAAAATCAGGTAAAAAAATTATTTGCGGAGATACAGGAGCTGGTTACGCTGGTAAAATGCTAAGCATGGCAGCAAAAAAGTTTGGTTTAAAGTGTAAAATATTTATGGGTGTAAAAGACATTAAAAGGCAACAACCAAATGTGCAGGCAATTAGAAGAAATGGAGCAGAAATTATTCCTGTTTATTCAGGTAGTCAGACTTTAGTAGATGCTGTCTCTGAATGTATGAGATTTTGGGTTGCTAATTGTGATACTACGGCGATGTGTGTAGGTTCTACCGTTGGTCCAAATATATTTGTAAAAATTTGTGGATGGTCCACTAGTCAAATCTCTAGAGAATTAAAAAGTCAAATTATAGAGGAATTTGGAACAATACCGAATAAGTTAAAACTTTATAATTGTGTTGGAGGAGGTAGTTCAAGTTTTGGTTTTTGGAATGAATTTATGGATTATGATAAAAAACAAGTTGAATTTATAGGAGTTGAAGCAGGTGGACCATCTAAAAGTAAGAAACATGCTGCGCCACTAACTTATAGATCAAAAATCGGTATTTTGCATGGCGCGGCACAATATGTTAATCAAAACAATGAAGGTCAAATCGAGGAAACAGAGTCAATTTCTGCTGGTTTAGATTATCCAGGAGTCTCTCCTCTTCATTGTTTTTTAAAAGACACTAAACGTGCAAGATACACAGCTGCAAGTGATGAAGATGCTCTCATGGCTTTTAAAATTGTATCAAAATATGAAAGCATAAGACCCTCGCTCGAACCAAGTCATGCTTTTTCTGTTGCAATTTCTGAGTCTAAAAAATTTTCTAAGGATACTATTGTCATTGTCAATAGTTGTGGTGATGCATACAAAGATCGAAAAATTTTAAAAAAAAAATTAGGTGTTTCATTATGATTAGTTCAATTTCGCAAGCGTTTAGTTTTGCAAAAAAAGAGAATAGACCTGCATTGTTAACATATACGGTTGCTGGAGATAACACCAAAAAAAATTCTTTAGAAATTCTAAAATCTATATCTAAACATGCTGATATTTGTGAGCTTGGATTTCCACATAACACACCTATTGCTGATGGAGGACAAATTCAGACAAGTTCTTATAGAGCTATAAAAAATGGTACTAAATTTAAAGATGTATTAAAAATTGTAAAAAATTTTAAAAAAAGCAAGTTTTCAAAGCCAATAATTTTAATGGGTTATTTTAATATGATTTTACAATATGGGGAATCAAAATTTTTAAAAGATTGTAAAAAAAATAGAGTTGACGGTTTAATAGTTGTAGATTTGCCTTGGCCAGAAAATAAAAAATTTGCAAAAAAATGCAAGAAAAATTCAATCTCTTTTGTACAGCTAATTTCACCTACTACTTCGAAAAATCGATTAAAATCAATTATTAGAGACTCCCATGAAATGGTTTATTATATTTCTATGTTATCTACAACCGGGGGAAAGCTTAAAGTTTCACCTTTTAAAATAATTTCAAATTATAAAAAAATAAAAAGGATCAACCCTTCTAAAAATTGTGTAATTGGTTTTGGTATTACAAAAAACAATATAAAAAACTTGAAAGCTGCAGATGGGCTAGTTGTAGGAAGTGCTATTTGTAGGGAAATAACTAATAGTTTAAAAAAAAAACAAAATCCTGTCACAAAGGTCAGCAATATGGTAAAAAAATTAAAATACAAAATTTTATGAATTGGTTAAAAAAAACATTAGATTTTGGGCAAAAAATAAAAAAACTACTAAAGAAAAGACCTACGGTTCAAGATATGGAGGAAAGTGACTGGACGTCTTGCTGCAAAGGTCCAATTTTAAAAAAAGATTTAGAGGAAAATTTATGGGTATGCCCAGGTCCATGTCATAAACATTTTAGGATTAATCCTAAACAAAGATTTGATTTATTATTTGGTAAAGGAAATTATAAAATTTTAAGAACACCAATGCCCCCAGATGATCCATTAAATTTCACTGACTCTAAGTCTTATAAGGATAGATTGAGTAGTGCTAGAAAAAAAACTGGATTAAATTGTAGTATGATAGTAGCAGATGGATCTATAAATAAAATAAAATTAACAGTTATTGCATCTGATTTTAATTACATGGGAGCAAGCATTGGTGCAGCGGAGGGTGAAGCCTTTTTGTTTGCTGCTCAACACTCAATCGAAAATAGACAACCTTTATTAGTTGTTGCATCAGGTGGTGGTATGAAAATGCAAGAATCTATAATTTCTTTAAATCAAATGACAAGAACAACTCTTGCTATAAATGAGTTAAAGGCTAGAAAAATTCCTTATATTGTTTTGTTTGCTGATCCTGTTGCTGGTGGAATTACAGCATCTTATGCAATGTTAGGTGATATTCATATTGCTGAACCAGGCACTTTAATTGCTTTCGCGGGAAGACGGGTAATTGAGGGAACTGTTAAAGAAGAGTTACCAGAAAATTTTCAAAAATCAGAGCACGTTCAAGCCTGTGGTTTTGTTGACATAATAATTCAAAGAAAAGATTTGCCAGAAAAAATCGGTATTTTGTTATCTATCTTGCTAAAAAAACAAACTGAGGTAAAAATAAAAGATGGTGACAAAACTTCAGAAAATAATATCGAAAATAGAGAAGCGTCATAGTAAAAAGATCGATCTCTCACTAGACAGAACCTTTAATTTATTAAATAAATTAGGTAATCCACAAAATAAACTTAAAAATGTTGTAACTGTAGTAGGAACGAATTCCAAAGCTTCTATGGCCACTGCTCTTAGCACTATTTTAAAAGAATCAGGCTACAAATACAATTTATATACTTCCCCTCATTTACAATCGTATACGGAGAGATTTGTTTTTAATAATAAAGAAATCGATGAAAACGATCTCGCTATTCTTCTAGAGGACGTAGATAGAATTCTAGGTGATGATAATGCTACAGTTTTTGAAATATTGACATGCGCCTTTATAAAATATGCTGAAAATTTCAGGGATAATGTAAATATTATTGAAGCTGGTCTATTTCACAGATTTGACAGTACAAATGTATTTAAACAAAATTTGCTTACTCTTTTAGGAGTAATTCACTTAGATCATTTAAATTGGTTGAATAATAAAACGATAGAGGGTGTAATTTATGAAAAAACTAGTTCATTACCGATATCTAATATATTCATCAACAATCAAATGAATTCAGAAATAAAAACAAAAATTAAAAAATCTTTAATAGAAAATAAATCTAAAAAATATTTCTTTGGTGATGACTTTAATGTAACAAAATCTGAAAATAATTTTATTCATTATCAAGATGAATTAGGTGAAATAATATTACCACAGCCTAATTTAATTGGTGATCACCAAATTTATAATATAAGCACCTCGATAGCTGCTAGTAGAAAAATATTTAATATACCTAATGCAAATATCAAAAACAGTATGAAAAAAATGAGATTAAAAGGACGTTTAGAAGAAATAAAAGTAGGTAGATTAAAAAATTTAATTGGTAAAAATAGGCTTATCATAGACGGAGGTCATAATATCAACTCTGCAATTTCAATTTCTAAATGGGTTAGACAACAAAACGAAAAAGTACATCTTATTTGTGGAATGATGAGTGACAAACCACATAAAGAGTTTGTTAATCAGTTTGAAAATTCCGTATCCTCAATAACTCTAGTAGACATTCCTAATCAAGAAAGTTCAATCTCTAAAGAAGAATTTAAAAAAAACTTGGTAAAGGAAATATTCACACTGCTGGAAGCATTGAAGAGTCTTTATTAATAAATAATAAAGATGAAGATTGTATATTTCTTTGTGCAGGAAGTCTTTATTTAGCTGGTGAGGTTTTAAATCTTAATTAAATGTTTTCTTTAATCCAGGCTACAATGTTAGATTTTGTAGTTGCTCCAACTTTCGTTGCTTTTAGCTGACCTTTAGAAAAAAGTAGCATAGTTGGAATTCCTCTTACACCATACTTGGTTGGGGTGTTTGGTTCAGTATCAATATTATGTTTAGCTATAACTACTTCTGACAATTCATCAGAAATTTCTTCTAGAATAGGTCCTATTTGTTTGCAAGGTCCACACCATTCAGCCCAAAAATCTACAACAACTGGCTTTTCAGACTTTATCACCTCAGACTCAAAATTTTTATCTGTGATATTAATTGTTGACATAAATTATTTATATAAATTTTTATTATATATTCAAGTTTTAATATTATTTAAATTATTTTATCCACATTAAACATTTTTATATTTTTTTTCAATTGACATCACATAATTATTAAGTTGATCCAAAAATTTTAAACTTTCCTCGTTAGACTCATTAGTAAATTTGTCCCTAAGGTTATCGCATTCGTGGTAGAACTCCTTACAAGTCCACCATTTTTCCTTTTTTTCACTTAATATTCGTTTTGCAATTTTTATCTTAATTTTTTTTAACATAGACTCAGGTAATACATGAGGGGCTTCTTGAAATATTATTTTTTTTCCAAATCCCACCATTCTTTGATCCTCGAATTTATCTAGTAATCTTAATTTATCGTTCCATGCTGCTTCGTGCCATTTTTGAAATAGATTTGTGTCTTTGTTTGGGGTAAATTTTACATAAATACTTTCTTCTGGCTCTATATCTTCTTGAGATTTTGATTGCTCTTTTTCCTCAGCAATTTCTCTTAACGCAGTTAAGATATTCTCAGAAAATTTTTCATTAGTATTTACTAATTCTGCTCTTTTATTAATTAAAGAGATATCCATAGCGCTATAGGGCTCAACTTTCATACCATATTCTTTACCTATTATTATTGGTGCTTTATTTGATCTAATAGTCCTTAAAAATTTTGGTGTTTTTTTCATCTCAGATTTTAATTCATTGATAGACATTTTCAGGAGAGGTTCTACATCAACTCTTAAGTCGACAGCCTGGCCCCATTGGTATATTGGATGAATACAAAATTTTGGATGAAGAGGAGCACAAAGATAAAGTCTTGATTTTCCATAAAAGTACTCGTTAAGTGTAATAATTTTTTCTTTTTTTATCATCGTCTCTGTATCAAGCTTATTTGAGGTCTTTAAAAAATTGTCCCATGTATCTTGTTGTTTATTCTTTATTAGTCCTAAAACTTTATGTGTAAGTTCTGCATCAAATAATGCGCTATGAGCCCCTTTAGTCTCAAAACCGTTCATCCTAGCTAAAGACTCTAACTTCATTACAGCATTCCCTTTAATATTTGTCTCAGTTTTTAGTATTTTGTTATCCAAAGCAAAAGCACCACGAGCAATATTTAACCCATCGTGTCTTTTGTTAGGGGAAGAATTCGTGATGTATGGATATCTTAAGCCTTTGAAAAACTCTTTTCTTATCATTTCATCGTCAAAGCCTATATTGGACCAGCCTAAGAATATAGCAGGGCTCCACTTTTTAAAAATCATTTCAACTTGAGATAACATTTGGTAATGACTTAGATTTGCTTTTGTTAGCATGTTAACATCAGTTTTGTTTACAAGAAGAGCCATACATTGGGGAATTTCTCCTTCTGGAAGTCTACATCTTAAATTAAATCTCTCTTTTTCTATTAAGTTTTCATCTACTAAAATCCCACCAATTTCAATAATACTTCCAAAGTCTGTGCTTGAGCTTGAAGATTCTATATCCCAAATTACAATGTTCATAATTTATAAATAAATGCTATTTGGAAGGTGTGAAGGCTCGCATCTAAACAAGTAGCAAGTAAGTTTTTAGTATATTAATTTTAAGTAAAGTCAAATAATTATTTATTAATTAAGTGATAAAATTTTTCAACTCTCTCAAGAAATTTGTTTTGAAAATTAATTAGTTCATTACCTTCAATTTTAAAATCTTGAAATAACCTGTCTACAGTACATAATAAAATTACGCCTTGGGTAATATTAGAATTATAAACAATATTATGAGCTAAAGAATAAGCTCCAATTTGTAAAAAGTAATCTTCTATATATTCCTCTTTTTTTGGTTTATTGCTTTGTTTAAAATCTAGAATTGATTCTTTGCCTTCATAAACTCCTATACAATCTGCAGTACCTGCGTATTTACCAGGATAATATATTGTAGCTTCTGAACCCCATATCTCTAGCAATTTATTTTTTAATCCATTATCAATAATTTCTTCTGCCATTTTTTTAGATTTATTGTTGTCTTCTAATAATTCTTGATTTAATTTTCCGTATAAAAACTGCTCTAGATAAGAGTGCATTGAACTACCTCTAGCTGAGGCCTCTTTCTTAATTCTTTCTGCTTCAACATTGCCTACTCTTTGTTTCCAGGCAAGAATTGCTGCTTTGTCTTCTTCACTTTTAGTAGCTGATAAAATTGTTGTAACTGAGGGTAAACTTGATCCATCTAAAAAATAATGTCTTGAACCTTTTACCAAAGATCTTGTTGATTTTGGATAGACAAATTTGGTGTTCCACTTCATCAAATCGTTTATAGAGCTATTTAAAAAAATTTAAATTAATTTTTAGCTTGTTTTGAGGTTGGTATATTTAATTTTTCAACATTCTCATTTTTTGATACTATTTCAACTTGTTCGGGATGTTTAATATTCCTAAGTGTATTCATTATAGATCTTGCATCTCTTCCAAAACTATCAGTAACTTGCATGGCTTGTTCCAATTTTTTTCTAAGTTCTTTTATTCCATCAAAATGTTTTTCGAATCTTGAGCTTATATTTCTTAAATCACCATAAATTTGTGTAGCATGTTGCTGAACTTTAAGTGTTTGAAATCCTAAATGATAGGATTGTAATAAAGCAGATAAAGTATTAGGGCCAGAAATTGTAACTTTATATTTAGTTCTTAATTCCTGTAAAAGTAGCTCTTTAGTTTTAGGGTCTCTATAACTAGAGAGTTCTGAGAATAATCCCTCAGTAGGAACGTAAACAATTGCAAAATCTGTACTTTTTGGAGGTGATATATATTTTGCGTTAACAGTTTTAGCTTTTAACCTAAAAGCTGATGCTAAATCTTTCCTTGCCTCTGCTTGTGCATCTTTGTCATTGGCGTTATATGCATCATCAATTGCTTTATATTTTTCAACAGGCCAGTGACTATCAATTGGCAACATCACATCTTGAAGTTTAATAGCGAACTCTACTGTTTCTGAAGTATCCTCTTTCATTTTTGCATTTGCGATATATTGAGATGCTGGTAACAAATCTTTTAGAAGTGCACCTAATCCGAATTCCGCAAGAGTTCCATATGATTTTACTCCACTCAAAATTCTACTAAAGTTATCTTGACTTTTGTTTAACTCGCTTACTTGTTGATTAAAAACTGATACTTTTTCATCAACTTTTGTCAGAGCTCCGGTCATATCTTTTGCTATTTCTTTGCTCATAGACCCAAAAGACAGGCTAAATGTATTTTTTAAAGAACTTAATTCGTCTTTAAAAATTTGTTCATTGTTAACTGGCTCAGGTTGTTTACGCTTAATTAGAAGTGCAAATGCTAAGAAGTTAGCTAGAAGCAAGATAATAATTAAAATTATAATTAACGAATCCATGCTCACACTATACAATTTTATTAAGTTTATTTATAATATTAAAAATACCTCTCTTTTTTTGACTTTTTTGGGAAATCATTAAACATGCTTGAGATTTAAGCATCACTCCGTCTTTTAATATTCTTAAATTATTAGCTCTTAAAGTTTCACCTGTAGAAGTTATATCCGTTATAATTTCTGAAGAACCTGTGAATGGATATATTTCTGTTGCACCTAGACTTTTTACAATTTTAAATTGTGTAACACCTCTTTCAAACATAAAATTTGTTGTTAAATTTGGATACTTTGTTGCTACTCTTAATCTAGTTTTTTTTTTTTCTTTGAATTCAAATGCGATTTCTTCCAAATCAGCTATTGTTTGAACATCAATCCAATCATCGGGAATAGCAATTACTAAATTGGCTTTACCGAAAGTATATTTTTGTTTTACTACTATTTTTTTTTGCACATTAATTGCACTTTCTTTTAATAAATCAAACCCTGAAAAACCAATATCCAAAGTTCCGTCCCCTAATCTTTCAACGATTTCTCTTGCGTGTAAATAAGTAATGTTTATTTTTTTATATCCTTTGACAGACCCTAACAAGTCTCTTTCTCCTCTTTCAGATATAAGTTGTAAACTATTTTTTGAAAAAATTTTCAATATATCTTTTCTTAATCTACCTTTGCTGGGAATTCCGATATTAATCATTTAAATTTATAGCTGCTCCAACTGCTGGTATTTTTTTATTCGATCCAAGATCGCTAATAAGGTTATCGTATCTCCCACCATTAATAATGTTAATCTTATTTGAATTGATTTTAATATCAATTTTGAAGACTAAACCTGTGTAATATTCTAATTGCCTTCCAAAAGAAGCTGAATATTTTATATTTAATCTTGAAAATTTATTTTTAGAGATTGGAAAATAATTTTTTTCTACTCTTAAATTAATTTTATATTTTTTAAAAAAAAGGTTTAATTTCTTAAATGCTTCACTGATTGGACAATCTATTTTTAGAAATTCTTTGATTATTTTTACAACATTTTTACCTTTTCGAGGCCTTCTTGGATCATTTATTTTATCGTTAAATCTCTTTAGAATCTCATTTAGTGATCTCCCCGCAATAATTTTTGATTGTTTTTGTTTAAGCATTACCTCATATTTTTTTTTATCTATTTCAACAATAGTTGGATCAACGTCAGAATTAGTCTCTAGTCTTTTTAATAAATCGTTAAAATATTTTTCTCTCCAAAAATGTCTTTGGAGTCTCAATCTCCATCTTTTAGGGATATCCAATTTAGTCAATAGAAGTTTAAATATTTCGATATTTCCAATGGTCAAAACACCCGATGAAAATTTTAATTTCGATAATGATTTAACAGCTGTATTGATAATTTTTTTATCATCATACTTTTCCTTGTTTGAGCCAATAATTTCAAAACCAATTTGATTTCTTATTATATTATCTGATAATTTTTGAGTTTTTCTAAAAGCTTGTCCACTGTAAAATACTTTTTTGGCTACTTTATTTTTCTCATGTAAATATTTTAAGCATGATGCAATTGTTAAGTCTGGTCTAAGACAAATTTCATTACCTTTCTGATCGTTAAAAGAAAAAATGAAACGTCTAAATGATTCGCCAGATCTTTCAACAATGTGATTAGTTTGTATTACTGTATCTAGATTAATATACTTAAAACCTTCTGATCTTATTGACTTTAATATATTTTCAGATAATTTTTTTGATTTCATTGACCATGTTCTCATTTTTAATGTTAGTTTCCTTCCCAGTTTTAAGATCTTTTATTTTTATTTGTGAGTTTTTAATTTCTTCCTCGCCAGCAAAAATTACACACGGAGAATTAATTCTATTAGCATATTCCATTTGCTTTTTTATTTTTCCCTCACCAGGGTAAATCTCTGAACTGATATTTTCTGATCTTAGTTTCTTAAGTATTTCTATATATTTTTTCATATTATTTTGATCAAAGACACTAATCATTACAGGGCGCTCAACTTTTAAATCAAATTCTTTTTTTTGCATCAGTGCAAACACAAGTCTATCTATACCTACTGATATGCCGGTTGCCGGATAATCAAGATTGCCAAAATTGCTTACTAAATTATCGTATCTCCCTCCACCACCTATTGATCCAAATTGAATAACTTGTCCCTTTAAATTTTTTACGCTGAAATTTAGATTAACTTCAAATATTGGGCCTGTGTAGTACTCTAGACCTCTTATTACTGAAGGATCGAACTTATAGTTATCAAATTCATAATCTCTAAAGATTTTTATTATTTGTTTTAAATCCTCGCTCTGAGGTGAGTTAACATTCAAAGAGCTTTCAATAGCTTTTATTTGATCATCGCCTAATTCTGCTCCTTTTGTATAATCTCCAGATTTATCTTTTCTACCTTCACCCAACAATTTTTTTACTTCTATCCACCCTAACCTATCTATTTTATCTAAAGCTCGAAGAATTATAAAAATTTTTTCCTTTGACTGAATTTTTAGTTTTTTAAATAATTCATCAGTGATTGTCCTAGATGATATTTTGACTGTGTAATCATCTTTAGTTAAGCCACAATTTTCTAAGATTTCTGATATCATTACACATAGTTCTGCATCTGCTTGTAAATTTTTTGTACCTACGTAATCAGCATCGAATTGAAGAAACTCTCTATATCTTCCTGGTCCAGGTTTTTCATTCCTCCATACGGTTCCTAATTGATAGCGTTTAAAAGGTTTTGGTATTTCATTAAAATTTTTCGCAACATATCTCGCCAAGGGTGCTGTTAAATCATAACGTAAAGACAACCACTTGTTTTCGTCTTTAAAAGAAAATACACCTTCTCCAGGTCTTTCTTTATCAGGTAAAAATTTACCTATACTTTCAGTATACTCAAAACTTGGTGTTTCAAGATATTGAAAGCCATACTTAACCATTACATCTTTAATCTTTAAAATTATGAAGTCTCTGATTAAAAGTTCTTTTTCTTTTCTATCTTCAAAACCTGAAGGTAATTCTTTTAGAGGTTTTATTTTTTTTTTCTTTTCCATTTTTTGGTACACGGGGACAGATTCGAACTGTCGACCTTCGGTTCCACAAACCGCTGCTCTAACCAACTGAGCTACCCGTGCTCCTATCTTTGTTTTATACTAATTGTGGATATTTTTAAATTTATATAATGATTAAATAGCTAGCGTGCAGCCAGCATGAAAATGGTGTCTGTGAGATAATACTAAGTTTTTAACAATCTTAATCATTGCGATTTTATTAACAGTTTAATCAAATAAATCAACAGTTGATTGTATAGGAATATTAGAAGCTCATTTGCTTTTTTATCCCTATACAATTAATTTGATGAATTAGAATTAAGAGGTTTTTTGCAGTTTTACTGCGGCAGGACCTTTATCTCCGTCTTCAACTTCAAATGTAAGCTCGTCACCTTCGTTTAAGAATCTTAAACCTGCTTCTCTTACAGCTGAAGCATGTACGAATACATCTTTTTCTTTGTCTTCTCGTTCAATGAAACCATAACCTTTTTTTCCATTAAACCACTTTACTTTACCTTTTAGACTCATTTTACTCTTTCTTTGTTTGTTATACTTAAGCTTAATTAAGCTAAAAGGTTGTTATTAGATTTCTAAATTTAATGCAAGTAATTTAAATTGACTTAATGTCACTTTGGTGGTGGCCTTGGTAAGAATCGCACTTACGACACATACCTTTTCAGGGTACTGCTCTACTACTGAGCTACAAGGCCATTAAAATCTAAATATGATACGCCCTTTTGTTAAATCATAAGGGGTGACTTCTACTGTAACATTATCTCCTTGCAAAACCCGAATTCTATTTTTTCTTAACTTTCCTGCGGTGTGAGCAGTTACAATATGGTTGTTCTCCAACTTTACTCTAAACATTGCATTTGGTAAAAGATCAATAACTTTTCCTTTAAATTCTAAAGAGTCTTGTTTTGTCAAATATTATTCTCCTATTCTTAATTTAACTGATTTAGCGTGTCCATCTAAACCTTCATAAGTTGCAAGATTTATAACTTTTTCACCAATAGTTTCAATACCCTTTTTTGATAAATTTATATAAGAAATTCTTTTAAAAAAATCAAATACAGATAGCCCGCTGAAAAATTTTGCTGAGGAGTGTGTAGGTAAAGTATGATTGCTACCCGCACAATAATCTGTCACAGCCATCGCTGAATATTTCCCAGTACATATCGAGCCTGCGTTTTTTATATTTTTTAAAATAGATTTATATTTATCTAAACTAAGTTCTAAGTGTTCTGGTGCTATAATGTTTATAGTATCAGAAATTTTTTTATCTGAATTTGCAAAAATCAATAAACCATTTTTTTTTAAGCTACCTAATGCAATTTTTTTACGTGGCAAACTTTGTAACTGTATTACTAATTCTTTTTGAACTTTATCAATTAATTCTTTATTCTTTGAAATAAGGATGCATTGAGCATTAATATCGTGTTCTGCTTGACCAATTAAGTCAGCTGCAACCCATTTTATATTTGAGGTTTTATCTGCAACGACTGTTATCTCCGATGGACCAGCAATCATATCAATGCCAACTTCACCAAAAACTATTTTTTTCGCTGCTGCGACATAAATATTGCCTGGTCCAACTATTTTATCTACTCGTTTGATTGTTTTTGTTCCGTAAGTAAGAGCGGCTATAGCTTGTGCTCCGCCTACTCTATAAATTTCTTTTACACCACACTTTTTAGCAGCGTATAAAACAGCAGCACTTTGATCTTTACCTCTTACGGGATTAGCAATAACAATTCTCTTAACACCTGCCAACATAGCGGGAATTGCATTCATTAAAACTGTAGAAGGAAAACTTGCATTGCCACCAGGTATATAAATTCCAACTGAATTCAACGGTTTGTACTTGTAATCAATTCTGTTATTTAATCTATCTGAAAATTTAATGTCTTTTGACTTTTGGTTTTTATGAAATGATAGAATTCTTTGGAATGCGAAATCTATAGAATCTTTTACTTTTGGATTTAATTTTTTAATATTTCTAATTAAATTGTCATTATTTGTTTTAAGCTTGTTATTTTTATTAAATTTTTTTTCATATTTAAGTACTGCTTTATCACCATTTTTTTTTACATCTGAAATGATTTTTTTTGCAACATTATAATCCTTATCAGAAAAAACTGACCTCTTATTTATTTTTTTAATTAGATCCTTTTGAAAATTTTTACTATTTGCGTTTAATCTATAAATCATTTTTAATTTCTTTTAAGTCTTCAAGTGTAACTTCTATAATTTCTGAGAATAACGTTATAAAGCCATTATTAGAAAATAACAAATTAAATTCGAAGCAATTTTTTGTTTTAATAGTATCTATAGCAAGAAGTGACAAGTTTTCTTTTGATGAATATTGATTTATATTTTTTGACCTAGCATGATCAATAAATTCGAATTTACATATGCTCAATACTTTATTTTTGTTTTTGGCTTTAATTGAGTTTCTCTGTAAAGATAATAGAAAAATCTTATTTTTTTTTAGAAATTTAATGTCTGATACTTTTAAAATTGATTTGTGACAATATAAAGAAATCAGGTTTAATCCATTCAAATCTCTTGCTAAAATTTTAGCTAAATATTTCTTGGGCATTATTTTTTTAGTTTGATTTTAATACCTAATTTTTTGAGCTTAATTTTTAAGTTTTCATAACCTCTTAAACCATGATAAATTCTGGATATTGTAGAAGATCCCTCGGCCGATATTGCTCCTAAGATTATTGAAAATGTGGTTCTCAAATCTGATGAAATACAATCTGCAGCATTTAATTTTTTTTGTCCAATAACAAATGCCTTATTTTTTTTTATTGATATTTTTGCGCCCATTCTTTTTAACTCTGGGACCGCCATAAATCTATTGGAGAATATTGTTTCTTCAATTACACTTTTTCCAGAAACCTTTGTTAAAACTGCGAGAATAATTGGCATATTGTCAGTGGCAAATTGTGGCCAAGGACCAGTTTTAATTGATATAGGTTTTGTTTTTTTACCTGGTGAAATCATGATTGAATTCACATTAGTTTCTATTTTGTATCCGATTTTTTTTAATATTCTTAATTCTGCATTTAAGTATTTGGGATCAACTTTTTTTACCTTGATTTTTCCATTCGTTATCGCAGCGACACATAAGTAGCTAAAAGCTTCAATCCTATCACCAATAATGGTATGATCGCCATTTACAAGTTCATTAACCCCTTGAATTTTTATAGATCTTTTTCCTATAAACTTTATATTTGCCCCAGAATTATTTAAAAACTTAATCAAATCTTTTACTTCAGGTTCTATTGAAATATTTTTGATTATGTGTTCTCCCTTTATAAGCACTGATGCCATAATCAAATTTGAACTTCCTGTAACAGTAACTTTTGGAAATTTAAAAATATTTCCTTTTAAACCATTTTTTGAGTAGATGTTCACATAACCTCTGTTAAGAGTATTATCCGCACCAAGACTTTTAAATCCTGAAAGATGCCAAGAAGTGTCTCTAATACCTAAAGCACAACCTCCACCTAAAGCAACTCTAATTTTACTTTTTGGATATCTGGCTAATAAAGGTCCCATTGTTAAAACGCCTGCTCTCATAGTAGAAACTAAATTGTATGGAACAATTAATTTATGTTTTTTGTTATTTGTTATTTTAATAATTTTTTTTTCTTTTATGAGCTCAACTTTTGAACCTAAAGATATAAGCAAATCTTTCATGGTCAAAACATCCTTCACAAAGGGTGCATTTCTTAAAATAACTTTTTTCTTAAACAAAATTGAAGCTGCCATTAAAGGCAAGCAAGAATTTTTAGCACCACTTACATTAATTTCACCCTTAACACCTTTGTTAGGGCCATTTATTAAAAATCTTTTCATTTATTTTGATTTTGCTAGAGTAATTCCAACTTGGCCATGATACTTACCTTTTCTATCTGAGTAAGAAACCTCCGGTTGATCTCCTTTGAAAAATAATATTTGTGCAGCGCCACTATTGGCATAAAGTTTTATAGAATTACTTGTGTGATTAGAAAACTCTAAAACTAAATTTCCATGCCATCCTGCTTCTAAAACTGTTGGAGGAGTACCTAACCCGCATCTTGCATAAGTAGATTTAGCTGTAACAAGTCCTGTGACATTTCTTGGCATCTTGAAATATTCTAAACTACTTGCTAGTGCAAATGAATTTGGAGGTATTAATATGGACTCTTCACCTTTAACTGTCACAAAATTATCCTCACTAAAATTTTTTGGGTCAGCTGTAGCACCTTTTATATTTGTAAATATTTTAAATTCTGAGCCACATCTTAAGTCATAACCAAAAGAGTTAAGTCCGTGACTTATACCTTTTGATATACTTTCTGGGACGAAAGGTGTTATCATTTCTTCTTCTTCAGATAACTTTTTTATTTGTTTATCATTTAGTATCATTTTTTTTTTTTGGTTTTTTGAAAATTTTTCTTTTTCTTAAGTTTTGACGTAAAGCCCTTTCAAGATCAAGCTTTGAGGGCTTTCTTTTGTTATTCATTCTTGTTATTTTTTTTCAGGATTTGTTAAGTGTTCTAGTGTGACTACTTGATCAATAGGGATTGTTTCATCCTCTTTTTTATTTAAGCCAGACTTAAGTTGTTTTTTTGCTCTTTTCTCAGCAAGCTTTTTTTCTCTTTTAGCTTGCTTCTCCATAGCCTTGGCGCCTCTTGTAGATTTATAATCGTAGTGAATTCCCATAAATTTCCTTAACAAAATTATACTTATATTAAAAAAAAAAAATAAGGCAATAATTTGAAAAAATTAATTTTATACAGTAAATTGATCACTTCTAAAAAGCCCCTTTAACTCAGGTAGTAGAGTATTTCCATGGTAAGGAAAAAGTCGTCCGTGCAAGTCGGGCAAGGGGCACCAATTATTTTATTTATACAATTGCTTTTTTAAAAAAATGCTAATTATTACTATGAACAAGAAAGCTATAAGAGGTAAATATATATCTTTAGAAAAAATTATTTCAAAAAATGAGGGTGGAGTAGTATTAGCATCAATAATTTTTTCAAGACCACTGCCAATTGAAACCATAATAAACAATTGAGGTATCATGCCAATTAAAGTTCCAAAAAAATAATTTTTTATTTTTATATTAAATATTACAGGGAGTGTATTAGCTATAAAAAAAGGTATTCCTCCAACAAATCTATAAACTAGAAAATATAAAAATTCATTTCTGTTAAATAACTCTTTTAAGAAAACCATCCGACCACCAAGTTTTTGGTGAACCAAATCTTTAAAAAAGAAAATAGTAATTAAATATAGTAATAAAGAACCAATAGATATAGATACCGCAATTAAGATTGTGCCAATCCATTTTCCAAATATGAAACCTGATGCTAAAGCGACTGGTGAACCAAATCCCAGCAGCAAAACCCAAATAACTACAAAGAAAAAAAAAGTTATGATTAATGTAAAGTAATTTTTACTTTTTAGATTAGAAAAGTAGTCTACATTGTTTTTTATAAACTCATAAGTTGATACTTCTTGTAAAGAAAATTTACTAAAAAAATAATATAAGAATGTGGATATCAAAATTATATAAGAAATACCTAAATAAATTTTTAATTTTTTTGTGTTTTCCATATGTTGAAGTATTATAAAAATTTTCTGTACTTATACATATATATTTTCTATAACTACCCGAAAATTCTAATATTTTAATATTACCTATGAAAAGAACATATCAACCAAGCAGACTTGTTAGAAAAAGGCGTCACGGCTTCAGATCTAAAATGAAAACAAAAGGTGGGAGAAAACTACTATCAAGGAGAAGGAAAAAGGGTAGAAAAAAACTAACCGTATAATGGGTATTAAAATTTTAAATCTTTCTAAAAACGAAGATTTCAAAAAAATTTTATCTGGAAAGAAAATCAATAATTATTATTCTACAATTTTTTTTAAAAAACTGTCAAATAAAAATAACAATAGATTAAATTTAAGTATTATTACTAAAAGAAAGCTTGGAAAAGCAGTTCAAAGAAACAAAATTAAAAGGAGATTAAAAAACATAATAAACTATATTCTAAAATCTATCAAAATAAATTTAAAATATTCATACTTAATTATTGCTAAAAAAAATGTTTTAGATAGTAAGTACAGTGATATTAAAGAAACAATGCATGTAAGTTTTAAAAAAATTTTATGATCAAATTTATTAATATAATACTAATTAAAATTATCAAATTTTATCAATATTTAATTTCCCCTTTGTTAGGGAACAATTGTAGATATTTTCCATCTTGTTCAGATTACTTTATTGATTGTTTAAAAACTTATGGTCCTCTAAAAGGATCTATTAAAGGCCTTCTAAGGCTAATAACTTGTCATCCAATTAAATTTTTAGGTGGAGGAGAAGGTTACAGGCCTTTAAAAAACAAAAAATAATTATGGATACAAAAAATATAATTGCCGCTATATCTCTTAGTTTAGCTATCATAGTGATGTGGAGCCTATTTTTTCAACCATCACCGGAAAAAATAAAAGAAAGAAAAGAAAAAGAAAAAATTGTTAACAATAGTGATGCTCCAAATATAGACACTACTGAAAAAATTACCAATCTATCTAGAGAAGAAGCATTAAAATTAAATGACAGATTTTATTTCGAAAATGAAAGTATTAAGGGCTCAGTTTCATTAAAAGGTGCAGCTATAGATGATTTAATTTTCAAAAAATATAAAACTCAACTTGACTCCAATCAATTCGTAACTTTATTAAATCCCAAATCAACTTCAAATGGCTATTATATTGAGTCTGGTTGGGCATCTAACAATAAAAATATAGATATTCCTAATAATAAAACAATTTGGAAAATTGAGGGTAATTCAAAACTTACACCAAATGATGACGTGACACTTATTTGGAAAAATAGTCAGGGATTAACTTTTGAGAAGATTATAAAAATTGACAACCAATATTTATTCACCATAGAACAAAAAATTAAAAATAGTTCAGATAAGATTTATAGTTTTTACCCATATGCACAAATTATTAGAACTAAAATTCCAGAGATTATAGACTTTTTTATTTTACATGAGGGACCACTTGGAGTTTTAGATGATCAACTGATCGAAAAAGATTACAAAGATATCTTAGACAAAAAATATTCAATAAATGCTAATGACGGATTTTTAGGAATAACTGATAAATATTGGTTAACAAGTATAATTCCACAAAAAAATAAAAAATTTAGAGCTGACTTTGAATACAACGAAAAATTCAAAGTAAACTATATAGAAACAGACTCCTATGACTCAAAACCGAATGCCCAAATTAGTAATCTTATTAATGTAGTTGTTGCAGCAAAAGAAGTAAATGTTATTGATGGTTACAATGAAAGTTTAGGTCTTAAAAAGTTTGATCTTGTAATTGATTGGGGTTGGTTTTATTGGATAGTAAAACCTCTATTTTTTTTAAATGATTATTTCTTTAAACTCGCAGGTAATTATGGAATTGCAATAATACTAATAACTGTCTGTTTAAGATTAGCGTTTTTTCCATTAAATAATTATGCTTTTAAATCAATGAGCCGTATGAAGTTAGTTCAACCCGAGATGGCTCGTCTAAAAGAAATTCACAAAGATGATAAAATGAAGTTACAACAGGCAATGATGCAACTATATAAGAAAGAAGGCATTAATCCAGTATCAGGCTGTTTACCAATTTTGATTTCTATACCCTTCTTCTTTGCAATTTATAAAATGTTATTTGTAACAATTGAAATGAGGCATCAGCCTTTTTTTGGATGGATAAAAGATTTGTCTGAAAAGGACCCAACTTCAATTTTTAATTTATTTGGTTTAATTCCATGGGATCCACCATCTTTCATGATTATTGGGGCTCTTCCTGTAATGATGGGTTTTACAATGTGGCTGCAGCAAAAACTAAATCCGGCCCCTCAGGATGAAATACAAAAAAAAATTTTTATGTTTTTTCCATTATTTTTAACAATAATTTTAGCTCCTTTTCCATCAGGACTTGTGCTGTATTGGACCGCAAACAATATTCTTACTATGGCCCAACAGTATGTAATTATGAAAAGAACTACTGTTAAAACCGCCTCTTAAATGGAACTAGAAAAAATTTTACCTAAAGATGGTCCTCCTATTGACGAAGTTCACAAATACGTTCAAAAATATAAAAATGAATTAATAGTAATAAAATACGGGGGTAACGTATTTATTGACAGAGAAATTTTTAATAATTTTATATCTGATTTAAAAATATTAAACGAGTTAAGGCTATCTGTTATTATAGTGCATGGTGGAGGTCCTAGAATAAAAAGAGAATTAGATAAATCAAACATTAAATCAAAGTTTATAAGAGGTTTAAGAGTAACAGACAAAAAAATCATAAATATTGTAGAAAATGTTCTTATAGATTTTAATAATGATATTGTTAAATCATTAGAGGAAAAAGGGACAAAAGGAGTTTCAATTAATACAAAAAAAAATAATATTATTTATGTTGACCCAGAGTCAAGTGAATTGGGCTTTGTAGGTGTGCCTAAAAAAATTGATACTAATGTTATTGATAAAATATTAAATGAAAATTTTATTCCTGTAATTTCTCCTTTAGGATTAGGAAAAGATCTACAAACTTATAATATAAACGGAGACACTGCTGCAGGGGCAATAGCTAAATCGCTCAAATCAAGAAGATTGCTTTTAATGACTAATGTGGAAGGAGTTTTAGACAAAAATAAAAAGCTAATACAAGAAGTTTCCTCTTCCAAAATTCTAGAGATGATCAAAGATGAAACAATAACCGAGGGAATGATACCAAAGATTAATACATGTTTAGACGCTATTAATAATGGAGTAACCGCTGTTGCAATAATTGATGGTAGAAAAAAACATTCAATATTATTTGAAATTTTTTCAGATAAAGGATCAGGAACTTTAATCAGAAAATGAAAGATTTAAAAGAAATGAAATATCTATTATTAGATCTTGATGGAGTATGTTACGGGAAACATAACAATTATTCATTAGAAAAAGTATTTGGCCAAGTATCCAATCGTATGACTCAATTTATTTCTGAAAGACTTAAAATAAATCGAGATGAAGCAAAAAAATTACAAACTGATTATTTTTATAAGTATAACACAAGTTTAAATGGGCTGATGATACATCATGACATACCACCTCAAGAATTTTTAAAATATGTGCACACAATCGATCTCTCTTTTATGAAAGAAGATAAAATTATGAGAGATGAATTGATTAATTTAGATATGGAAAAGTTTATTTTCACTAACGGGAGTGCCGAACACGCTGAAAACATATTATCACACCTTGGAGTATATGACATTTTTGGAAGAGATAAAGTATTCGATATTCAAGATGCTGGGTATGTCCCAAAACCCGAGGCAAAGACTTTTGATCTAATGCTCAATAAATTTAAGATAAATCCAAAAGAAACGATCTATATTGAAGATATTGCAAAAAATTTAGGTATTGGTTATGAAAGAGGATGCTATACAGTTTGGCTGATTAATGATGAGCATTTTGGCAAGATAGACTCTAATAAAGATTATATTTCTCATAAAATAGAAAATCTGTCTTTATTTCTTAAAGAAATAAGGCTATTAAAAAACAGGTAAATTATGTCTTTAGAAAAAATTATTAACGATGCCTGGGAAATTAAGGATCAAATTAGCCCTAGTTCAGATCAAAAACTTAAAAATGCGGTTAATCAAATAATTGCAGACTTAGATAGCGGAAAAGTTAGAGCAGCTGAAAAAATTAGTGGTCAATGGATTGCTCACCAACACATTAAGAAAGCAATTATGCTTAGTTTTAGAATATATCCAATGGAAAATTTGAATGGCCCTTATAGTAGTTGGTATGACAAAGCACATTTGTTAAAAGGTAAAACTGCTGGTTGGTCTAAAGAGGATCATGAAAAAGCTGGCTTTAGAATGGTTCCTAATTCTCCAGTTAGAAAGGGATCTTTTATTGGGAAAAATGCTGTATTAATGCCTTGCTATGTAAACATTGGTGCATTCATCGATGAAGGCACAATGATTGACACCTTCGCAAGAGCTGGTAGCTGTTGTCAAATTGGAAAAAATTGTCATATATCCGCAGGTTCTGGTGTTGGAGGTGTTTTGGAACCAGCTCAAGCATTGCCTACAATAATTGAAGATAACGTTTTTTTAGGTGCAATGTCCGAAGTAGTTGAAGGAGTAATCGTTGGCGAAGGATCGGTTTTGAGCATGGGGATGTACATTGGTCAATCAACTAAAATTGTAGATCGGAAGTCAGGAAAAATATCTTATGGTAAAATACCTCCTTACTCAGTTGTTGTGCCAGGAACTTTACCGGATAAAAATAATTCATCAGCAGCATCACTATACTGCGCAGTAATAATTAAACAAGTTGATGAAAAAACAAGATCCAAAACTTCGGTAAATGAACTTTTAAGAGAATAAAAATGCAAAAAATAAATGAGCTTGAGTTAGCTAAAGAGCTAATTAGATTTCCATCTATTACACCTATAGACGCTGGTGTGACGAATTTTCTTGAAAAAAAATTAAGAAAATTAGGTTTTAGAACCAAGATAATTATCTTTAAAGATAAAAAACATAAACCAGTAAAAAATTTGTATGCAAGATTGGGAAATAAAAGTCCAAATTTTTGTTATGCTGGACATTTGGATGTTGTGCCTCCGGGTAATTTAAATGACTGGACTGTAAACCCATTCAAACCAAAAGTTAAAAATGGTCATTTAATTGGCAGGGGTGCTAATGATATGAAAAGTTCAATTGCAGCCTTTGTATCTGCCGTAAGTATTTTTTTGATAAAAAATAAAAATTTTAAAGGTTCAATAAGCTTTTTGATTACAGGGGATGAAGAAGGCGATGCAGTTAATGGAACAAAAAAACTGGTAGATTATTTAAAAAAGAAAAAAGAAAAAATAAATTTTTGTTTAGTTGGGGAACCAACCAATCCTAATAAATTGGGTGAGATGGTTAAAATTGGTAGAAGAGGTAGTTTAACCGGAAAGTTAGTTGTTAAGGGTGTTCAAGGGCATGTTGCATACCCACATCGAGCCAACAATCCGTCTACTACTATAATAGAAATTTTAAAAAAATTAAAAGATATAAGATTTGATAGTGGTACAAAAAATTTTCAGCCAACTAACTTAGAAGTTACAAGTATAAATATAAATAACAATATAGATAATATTATTCCAGGTTCTGCGGAAGCCACTTTTAATATACGATTTAATAATAAACATAAATCAAAATTTCTAAAGAAAAAACTAAATACTATTTTTTCAAAAATATGTGGAAAGAAAAAATCTAGACATGAAATTGAATATAAAGTATCTGGAGAGGCATTTTTATGTGAACCGAGTAGTTTTGTTTATAAAATTCAGAATATTATTAAAAAGAATACAAAAATTAAACCTAAACTGTCAACATCTGGTGGCACATCTGATGCAAGATATATAAGAAAGATATCACCTTGCCTTGAGTTTGGTTTAGTTGGCAAAACTATGCATAAAATAGATGAGGCAGTGTCTTTAAAAGATTTAAAAAATTTAACTAAAATTTATTCAGAAATATTAGAAGAATACTTTAAGTGAGTACTGCAATAGTAACATCCGATACATCAAAATATCACATTACTGGAAATGGTCATCCAGAACAACCAAAAAGAGTTTTGGCAGTTGTAAAGAAATTAAAAAAGAGGAAAAATTTATTATGGGTTAAGTCAGAAAAGTTTGACCTTAAAATATTAAAAAAAGTTCATGGGTCTGATTATGTTGATAACATAGAAAATTCTTTTCCGTCTAGTGGTTTAAAATTTTTAGATGGAGACACTGTTATATCTCCTGGAAGTAAGAGCGCAACATACGATGCTGTAGGTTCTATAATTAAAGCAATAGATGGCGTGGAGAGCAAAAAATTTAATAATGTATTTTGTGCTGTAAGGCCTCCTGGGCATCATTGTGAAAAAAATAAAGCTATGGGTTTTTGTATTTTTAATAATGCAGCAATAGGGGCTCAATATTTAATTGAAAAATATAATTATAATAAAGTATGTATCATAGACTTTGATGTTCATCATGGCAATGGCACTCAAGACATTTTTTACGATAATAAAAAAGTTTTATATATATCAACTCATCAGTATCCTTTTTATCCTGGAACCGGATCTGAGAATGAGAAAGGCAAGTTTAATAATATATTCAATATACCTTTGGCAGCAGGCACATCTTCTGAAAATTATTTTGACGCATATAATCATGTTTTAAGAAAGTTAGATGAATTTAAACCTGAGTTTATAATTTTTTCGGCGGGTTTCGATGCACATCAGGATGACCCACTTGCACAATTTAAATTAAAATCGAAAGATTTTTATGAAATTACAAGAAGAACACTTCTTGCAACAAATAAATATAATAATAAAAAAGTAGTTTCGATCTTAGAAGGTGGTTATGATTTAAATGCTCTAGCAGAAAGTGTAGACGAGCATGTTAAAGCATTACAGCAAAATAAATAAAAAATTACATATTGAAAATTAAAAAATAGTTACCATATAAATTTATGTGTTGCCTTATGGGACACTAAATAACCTTGCTAACAAAGGAGGAAAAATGACAAGTAAGGATCTATCAATCTTTAATTCATTAAGACCATTTTCTGTTGGTTTTGATGATATGTTTGAGCAATTTGAAAACATGCTAGGAAATGGAAGTTTGACAACTCAGTCAAATTATCCGCCATATAACATTAGGAAGACTGGTAAAGATAGATATTCAATTGAGGTAGCTCTTGCTGGATTTAACAAAAAAGATGTCGAAGTAGAATATGAAGACAATCTTTTAACTGTAAGAACTAAGCATGTTGAAAAATCTGATAACACTGTCGAAAATGGAGAGATTATACATAAAGGAATATCTCAAAGACAATTTACTAGATCATTTAAAATTGCTGAAGACGTAAAAGTTGGTGAAGCTAATTTGAAAGATGGGCTTTTAACTATTGAATGCGAAAGAATAGTTCCGGATTTTAAGAAAAAAAAATTAATTCAAATTAAATAAGCCAAACCTTGCTTGTGGGGTAAAACCCACAAGTTAAAAACATCCTTTTGAGGAATAACCTACAACAAAATCACTTTCATCAATTTCAAAACTTCTTTGACATTTAATCCCATATTTCTTTGAAATATATATAATTTTTCCCGAACCAGGTGGCTCTCCATCATTTGGCATTGTTAAATCTGGGTATCCAAATTCTGCAATCAATAAGTCTTTTTTTTTATTTAGAAATTTCATTAAATACTTATCCTCTTTTTGAATAACTTCATCAGCTTTATTCTGTACCGTTTCACAGGACGATAAAAGAACAAATAACAAAATCAAAAATGTATTAATTATTTTTTTCATTAAGTTGAATATTAGCATAGGAGAAATTATTAAAAATAAACTTATAGTTGAATATTGTTAATAAAGAATATTTAATTAAGGAATTATTTTATTAATCTGATATTTTTTTTTTAACTGGAGGAATTATGCTAGACAAATATTTTGAATATAAAAAACATAAAACAGATTTTAGAACTGAAGTTATTGCGGGCTTAACTACATTTCTAACAATGGCTTATATAATGTTCCTAAACCCTTTTATTTTATCGGGGGAATTCGCTGGACCTGAAAAAGGTTTTTTTGATTTTGGTGCAGTATTTACAGCTACAATTTTAGCAACCGCTCTTGCTTGTTTCATAATGGCTTTTTACGGAAAAACATGGCCAATAGGACTTGCTCCAGGTATGGGAATAAATGCTTTTGTAGCTTTTGGTGTAGTTGCGGGTATGGGTTACACTCCACAAGCTGCTTTAGGTGCAGTTTTAGTAGCTGGAATATTATTTTTAATTATTTCTCTTACACCTTTAAGAGCATGGTTAATAAACTCAATTCCAAAAAGTTTAAAATTAGGAATTGGAGCAGGTATAGGACTGTTTTTAGCCATAATAGGATTGGAAATTATGGGAGTTGTTGGAGATCATCCGGTTACTTTAGTAACTCTCGGTGATTTAAAAAATCCTTTAGTACTGTTAGGGTGCTTGGCTTTTGTTGCTATGGTTGTGCTTGAAAAACTTAAAGTTAAAGGAAATATTATAATTGGAATAATTGCTTTTAGTATAATTGCATGGGTAACGGGCTTAGCAAAATTTAACGGAGTAGTAAGCTCACCACCGCCAATGACATATTTATTTGATTTTGATTTAAAAGCGGCGTTATCAGCAAGTATGTCAACTGTGGTCTTCACATTATTATTTATTGATTTTTTTGATACTGCAGGAACATTAACATCTGTAGCTAATGTTGCTGGAAAGGTAGATAGTAAAGGTAGAGTTACAGATATAAATAAAGCCATGATGTCTGACAGTGTTGCTACAGTTGCTGGTGCTATGATGGGCACAACTACTGTAACAAGTTATGTAGAGTCAGGTGCTGGTGTTAAAGCGGGCGGGAGAACGGGCATGACCTCTTTAGTAATTGGAGTCCTGTTTTTATCATGCTTATTCTTTTCTCCTCTTGCAACAAGTTTGCCTAAGGAAATTGACGGAGCTGCACTTCTATATGTTGCTGTTCTTTTTGTAAGAAACATTACGGATATTGAGTGGAATGATATAGCAGAATCTGCTCCCTCAATTGTAGCAATGATAACAATGCCGCTCACTTATAGCATAAGTAACGGAATTGCTTTGGCTTTTATATCTTATGCTTTAATTAAAATATTTACTGGAAAAATATCCACGACTTCTCCAGCTATTTGGTTGATATCAGTATTGAGCGTAATAAGTTTTTTTATAGCGTAAAATTTGAGAGGGGCTGTCTAATAAAACAGCCCCTTTACTTTAATTCTTTTCTTAAATCATCTATTGAAACCAATTCTCTTAGTTCATATGGAAAAACAATCCAGGGGTTATTATTTAAATTATGAACTATATAATCTGATTTAAATTTAGATTTTTCTTTTTTATAAAGCACAGCTGTTTTGAAATTAATTTTTTTATCTTTGAAATCTTTATAATTTTTTAACCAAGTTAAAGTTTTCTCAAGGGTAACGCCTGTATCTATTAAATCATCTGTAATTAGTATATTTTCTCCATATTCTCTTGTAGTAGTTGAAAGATCTCTGGCAAAAGTTAATTCACTTTGTTTGTTAGCAATTTGATTATCTTTTTCAGCCGAGTAGCTTTCAACACCTAAATATCCACACTTTATATTAAAAATTCTACTTAAAACATCTCCTACCCTCAAACCGCCTCGGGCAATACAAATTATAAAAGAAGGCTTAAAACTACTTTCACTTATTTGAATAGCCAGCTGATCTATTGATCTATTATATATATTCCAATCAATAATTAATTTTTTATTCATCAAAAATTATTTAATTTTTAGATTTATATATCAAGATATATGAGTTAGAAATCAATTTTATGCGAATCTTTGATTGTTTCATGTTTTATGACGAAGATATTGTATTAGATATAAGATTAAATTCCTTAAAAAATTTTGTTGATTATTTCGTAATTGTTGAAAGCAAGTTCTATCATAACGGTAAAAAGAGGGACTTAAAATTTGACATAAATAAATACTCAAAATTCAAAAACAAAATAATCTATATTGTTCATGATGAAGAACTACAAAACTTAGAAAAAATTAGTAAAAATGACAATGAAGGAACAATCTCATCTAAGCTTATTTATAACGCACACAAGAGAGAGAATTTTCAAAGAAATTTAATTGTCAATGGTTTAAGTAAAGCGAGTGAGGATGACGTAATAATTATTTCAGATGTTGATGAAATACCAAATTTAAATGGTTTAAATTTTGCTATAGTACAAAACAATATAATTATTTTTGAACAGAATATTTTTTACTACAAATTGAATAGATATCTTGAGGGTTTTATATGGTATGGTAGTAAGGCTTGTAAAAAAAAAAATTTAAAATCTCCCCAATGGCTTAGAAATATAAAAAATAAAAAATTTAATTTTTGGAGACTTGATACTTTTTTTTCAGAAAAAAAATATATTAATAAAGTTTATATAAAGAATGGTGGTTGGCATTTTTCAAATTTGAAAAATCCAGTCGATGTAGAGATCAAATTAAAATCTTATTTGCACCACAGAGATTTTGAAGTTGAAAATATTGAGTTAAAAGAAATAACGAGATTGATGAAAAATAACGAGACTATTTATGATATGTTTGCAGATAAAAAGGAGAAAAAATTTTCTGAAAAGAAAAAAAAACTAATTATCTATCCAAAAGCAAATCTTCCGACCTATGTTATTGAAAATGAAATTAAGTTTAAAGATTGGTTAGATTAAACTAATATTGAATTGGTTCATCATCTATTGATCTCCATAAATACCAGGTAGCCACTGTGCAATAAGGAGTAAACTTTTTACTCAGCTTTTTCACAAAAGTTTTTGGAGGATGGTATTTTGTTTTATAATTTTTTGATATTGCTCTTAAAAGACCAATATCTTGAATTGGCCAAATATTTGATCTATTAAGATTAAATATCAAAATCATTTCTGCGGACCATCTTCCAATTTGTCTTAAATTAGACAGATAGATTATTGCCTCTTCATCTCCCATTTTTGTAATTTTTTTAGGATCGAAAGATTTATTTTTAAATTTTTTTGCTAGCTCTTTTATACCCTTTGCTTTTTGTCTGCTTAAACCACATTTTTTAAGCTGATAACTACTCAAAATTAAAACATTTAACGGATTAATTTTTCCTTTACAAATTTTCAAAAATTTTTTGAAAACCGAGTTTGCAGCCGCTACACTAATTTGTTGGCCAACAATACTTTTACATAAAGAGTAAAAAAGATCCTTTCGGGTTGATAGAGTTTTATCTTGATATTTTAAAATAAGTTTTTTTATAACAGCATCCTTTCTAGATAAAAATCTTAGCGCCTCAGACCAATATTTTGGTTTTTTATTCATGTCTTTGTACTGGAGATAGTTTTTTTGCAACTAGTTCACGTCTAAAGATTATAATTGAAGACAAAATAACTAATAAACCACCAAATAATGATTTTAAAGATGGTACCTCGCCCCAAATTAAAAATCCAAAAAAAATTGCGAATACTAAACCTAAATATTTCAATGGTGTTACTAAAGAAACTTCAGAAAATTTATATGATTGACTTAACCACAGATTGGCAACACCTCCAAAAAAACCCACTAGGGATAAAATAACAAAATCAAAATAAGTTGGCATTTTCCATCCAAATGGCAAAGAACATAGACCAGCGATTGTAATAGCAATTGAAAAATTTAAAGAAATTAACCATACGGGCTCGGTTGAGGAGAGTTGCCTTATAGCAATTGCTACGTAAGACAAACCAATACAAAATATTATAGGAAAAATATAATAAATGTTCAAACTTTCAAAACCAGGCTCTGTAATTATTAGAATTCCTATAAATCCAATTATGACCGCTAACCATCTATATAAACCGACCTTCTCACTTAGAAAAAAAATTGATAAAAAAGTTGTAAAAATCGGGGCAGCAAATGATATGCTAACCACTGTTGCTAGAGGTAAATTTCTTAAAGCTATAAAAATAGCAATTAAAGCTATAAGGCCAGATAAACATCTCAGAAGGTGTAATAAAGCCCTTTTTGTTTGGTAAAAATTTTTAATTCTATTTTTTGGAATAATGAAGAAATAAAAAATTATTCCAAAAAAACCCCTAAAGAATAAAACTTGGCCTAGCGGGTAATCAGCTGTCCATTTGACTATTATGTCCATCAATGAAAAAGCGCACACTGATAGAAACATGTACAAAAAACCTAATTGATTTTTACTGAGCATATGATTAACTTCGCTACTTTTAGATACTTTAATTTAATAATCAATGGAAATTGCAATATTAGGTTTAGGATGTTTTTGGGGACCAGAGAGTAAATTTGGTGAAATAAAGGGAGTAACTAAAACCGAAGTTGGATATTGTGGTGGAAAGAATAAAGAAACCACTTACCAAGAGGTTTGTACTGGAACCACAGGACATGCTGAAGTCGTAAAAATAGATTTTGATGAAAGTATAATATCATACGAGGGGATAATAAATTTATTTTTTGATTTTCATGATCCAACAACTCTTAACCGACAAGGTCCAGATATAGGAAATCAGTATAGAAGTGAAATTTTTTACACAAACAAATCCCAAGAAAAAATTGCTGAAAAAGTTTTAAAAAAAAGAAATGTAGATTTTAAAGGTAAGATTGTTACAAAAATTAGTGAGGTTTTAAACTATTGTAAGGCTGAGGAATATCATCAAAAATATTTTATGAAAAATTTATGAGTTTAATATCAACAGATCTTGCAGAGAAAAATTTAAAAGAATTTAAAATAATTGATGCCTCATGGCATTTACCATCTGAAAAAAGAGATCCTTATTTAGAATATAAAGAGAGTCACATTCCAAACTCTGTTTTTTTTGATTTAGAAGATACATCAGAAAAATATACTGACCTTCCTCATATGTTACCATCTGAGGATCGATGGAGTAAAAGTATTTCTAATTTAGGTATTTCTAACAATGATAAAATTTTGATCTATGATGATTCTAAATTACATTCAGCTTGTAGATGTTGGTTTTCTTTAATGTACTTTGGACACGACATTGAAAAATTATACATATTAAATGGAGGATTAAAAAAATGGAAACAAGAAAATAAAGTATTAACTAGTAAGAAGACTAATGTTGTAAAATCTAATTACAAAGCTTTTAAAAAAGATAATTATATCTTCAAGATAGGCCAAATAAATGAAAATATAAATTCAAATAATTTTGTAGTAGTTGACGCAAGAAGTCTTAAAAGATTTAATGGAGAAATTGAAGAGCCTAGAAAAGGATTAAGAAAAGGGCATATAAAAAATTCTCTTTGTTTGCCTTATAGTGAGTGTATAAATCAAGCTACAAATGAATTCAAAACTAATTATGAACTTAAATTAATTTTTGAGGAAATAATAAAAACAAGGAATAATAATAAATTTGTTTTTACTTGTGGATCAGGTGTCACTGCTTCGGTATTAGCATATGCTTATAAGATGATAAATAATGAATACGAACCAATTATTTATGATGGATCTTGGAGTGAATATGGTAAATATTCGCCATGATTAAATCAAAAAAAGTTCAATTTTTTTTAATTATTTTAATTATTATTATTATTTCAATAATAGTTGGAAGACATTTTGTAACTAAGCATTTTGTGAAAAAATTTTCAAAAATGCCACCACCCGGAGTAATAGTTAATACTGTGAGCAAATCTACGTTTTATGAAACTATTGAAACTTTTGGTACCGCCTTATCTCTTAAAAATAAAAATTATAGAATTAAGAAAGACGAAATACTTAACGAAAATATAATTATCGGCAAAATTGTTGAGAAAGGAGAAGTGGTTTTTGAAACAACAGACGAAAAAATTATTGCTCCTTTTAAAGGTATTTTAGGAAAAAGAGAGATAGCACAAGGAGTTTTGGGAACTGAGTCTTTTATATTAACCTTAGATGATACAACCTCGATATTACTAAATATAAAAGTTCCTGAAATATATCTAAATATATTAAAACCTGGGCTTCCAGCTGAAGTTCAATCGGATTCCTTTAAAAGGAAATTTTATGGAACTATCGAATCTGTGAGTTCAAGAGTAGACCCCAGCACGAGGTCTGTTCTTGCTAGTATAGTTGTTGATAACGAGGACTTAAAATTAATTCCAGGTATGCTTTTAGATATAAAAATTATTTATGATAAGAAGGAACAATTAGGAATCCCTGAAAATTCAGTTTTAATTCAAGGTGATACTGCTTTCGTGTACAAAGTACTTGAGAACAATACAGTAGATAAGATTAAAGTGAAAATTGGAAAAAGAAACTTTGGTAAGGTTTCTATAGTTGATGGATTGTCTATAGGAGATAGAATAGTTACCGAGGGAATATCAAAAGTAAGAGACAAGTTAAAAATAAAAATTTTAAATTAAAATGTTTCTAACTGATTTATCTATCAAAAGACCTGTTATTGCTTCAGTGATGAGTTTGGTATTAGTTATATTCGGTAGTTTAGTTTTTTTAGATATTCCTACTAACGAAATTCCAGATATTGATAGACCTGTAGTATCTATTCAAACAGATTATAAAGGTGCTTCCGCAAATGTTGTTGATAAACAAATTACACAAAAAATCGAGGACTTTGTTGGGGGAACTGCTGGATTAGTTTCGATAGAGTCGATGAGCGAGGATGAGAGGTCAAGAATTGATTTAACGTTCAAAGATAATCTCGATATTGATGATGTGGCAAACGATGTTAGAAGTTCGATTGCCAGAGTATTGGACAATTTGCCTACTGAGTCCAATGCACCAGAAATATTTAAACAATCAGCTGGTTTTAGAACAACTATGTGGTTAAGTTTTAGTTCTGACTTTATGTCTGATCTTGAGTTGACTGATTATGCAGATAGATATTTAACTGATTATTTTTCAACAGTAGAGGGTGTTGGAAGAGTTAGAATGGGTGGAGAAAGAGAGCTATCATTAAGAGTGTGGTTAGATCCACTATCGTTGGCTGCTAGAGATCTTACAACTCAAGACATAGAAAATGTTCTTAAACAAGAAAATGTTGAATTTCCAGCTGGAAAAATAGAATCTAAAGATATTGATTTAACTATTAAGCTAAAGAATGCTTATGAAACTCTTGATTCTTTTAAAAAATTACCATTAAAAAAATCTGTAGATGGATCTATTACTAAACTTGAGGATGTCGCAAGAGTAGAGTTTGGCCCTGTATCAACAAGAACATTGTTTAAAGGAAATGGTAGACAAGTAGTTGGTATAGGAATTTACCAAAACTCAGATGCAAACACTATTTCTGTAGCAAATAGAATTAAGAAAAAAATAAAACAAATTGAGCCCAGTCTACCAGATGGAACAAACTTAGAAGTTTCCTTTGATAGAAGTAATTATATTTCAAGCGCCATTAAAGAGGTTTATAAAACACTTTTTGTTGCTTTAATACTTGTATCATTTATAATTTATTCTTTTTTGGGTAATTTTAGATCTTTAATAGTCCCTCTTGTTGCTTTGCCAGTTTCACTAATTTCTACTTTTTTATCAATATATTTTTTCGAATTTTCAATTAATCTTTTCACATTAATGGCCTTAGTGCTAGCTATTGGAATTGTGGTAGATGACGCCATAGTAATGTTAGAGAATATTGTAAGAAGAATTGAACTTGGGGAGTCACCATTAGTTGCTGCTTACAAAGGTTCTAGGCAAGTTTCATTCGCAATTATTGCAACAACATTAGTTCTTGTAGCAGTTTTTATTCCTTTAATTTTTGTTAAAGGATTAGCGAGTGTTCTTTATACGGAAACTGCTGTTACCTTAAGCTTTGCAGTGATAATTTCTAGTTTTGTAGCGTTATCCCTAAGCCCTATGCTAGCCAGTAAATTTCTAAGTCAAAATGATAAAAAGAATAAATTAACCTACAGTTTCGAAAAAAAACTAAATGACTTTAAAATTTTTTATAAGAATTCACTTTCATACTGGATCGATAGAAAAAAGACGGTTATGTTTTTTTTGTTTTTTGTCTTAATATTAACCATAGCAGCTTTTCTTTATGCTCCCAAACAATTAATACCAAAAGAGGATAGGGGAGCTTTTTTTGTAATTGTAAAGGCGCCACAAAGTTCTGGCTTTGATTTTACATCAAACAAAGCTCAGGAAATTGAAGGATTTCTACTCCCTAAAATTGGTAAAGGTGAATACAGAAGGGTGATATTAAGAGTACCTGGATTTGGAAAGAGTAGCAAACAAGTAAATTCTGCATTCATAATCGCTCTGCTAGAGAGTTGGGAAAAACGAGACAGAAGTGGTCAAAAAATTATGATGGAGTCTTTTAAAGAAATTTCTAAAGTACCTGGAGTTTTAGCATTCCCGATAATGCCACAAGGAATTAGAACTGGTGGTGTAGAAAAACCTATTCAATTTGTAATACAAGGAAATACATATGAAGAATTAATAAGATGGAAAGAAATAATAAAATTAGAGGCAAGAAAAAATAAAAATCTTACAAATATTGAAGACGATTTTGAATTAAATAAACCAATTCTAAATGTAAAAATAGATCAAAAAAAAACCTCTGATTTAGGTATCTCGACTGTAGAGATTGGAAAAACTATTGAAACAATTTTTGGTTCAAAAAATGTTACTAACTTTACCAAAGATGGGAAAGAGTATTCAATAATATTACAAGGTGATATATCCAATCGAAATGAGCCATCTAGTTTAAATAAAGTTTATGTTAGATCAAAAAATACCGACAAACTTATTTCGCTTTCTAATTTAGTTACAATTGACGAGGAAGGTACAGCTCCATTTTTATCAAGATATAATAGACAAAAAGCTGTAACAATATCTGCGAATATTACAGGTGACTATACATTAGTATCAGCACTTAATTTTTTAGAGGATTTAGTAAAGAAAAATACTCCAGAGGCAAGGGTTGAATTTAAGGGTGAAAGTGAGCAAATTAAAGAAATTAGTTATCAAATATATTTAATATTTGTTTTAGCTTTAATAACAGCTTATTTAGTAATGGCAGCCCAGTTTGAAAGTTTCAAACATCCATTAACCATTATGTTAACAGTGCCACTAGCTATTTTGGGTGGTTTAGTCGGTTTATTATTAGTAGGAAGCTCAATAAATGTTTATAGTCAAATAGCTTTAATTATTCTTATAGGTCTGGCTACAAAAAATGGGATTTTGATTGTTGAATTTGCAAATCAATTAAGAACCGAAGGAAAAAATATTAAAACAGCTGTTATGGAGTCAGCTAGTATTAGATTAAGACCAATATTAATGACATCTTCCTCTACTATATTTGGAGTTTTACCATTAATAATTAGTAGTGGTCCAGGTGAGGCAAGTAGATTAACTGTAGGTATAACGATATTTGCAGGTATGTTTTTTTCAACATTTTTTACCCTGTACGTGATACCAGTAATTTATTTGATAATTGGAAAAAATACTAGAAGTATCAATTATATTGAGGAAAAATTAAACAAAGAGTTAAATTAATAAATTAAAAATTTTTTTCGACTTATTTTTTTTTTACACCTCATTAGTTGTTTTCTATATATTTCAGAATAAGATTTTACTTTTTTTGCTAAATTAATAACTTTTTTATTTTTTTTATAATGTTTATAATTACCCCATCCTTCATGATAAGCAATATATTGTCTAAATGGATCTTCTTTCGAAATTTTTAATATTTTTGAGGACTTGCTTGTATACCATCCAATAAAATCTACACTATCTTTAAACCTATTTCTAATTGCCAGTGGATTGTTTGTTTCTTTTTTGTATTGTTTCCAAGTACCCTTAACTGCTTGAGAATATCCAAAAGAAGATGATGGCCTCTTGTAAGGAATTATTTTAAAAATCTTATTTCTCTCCGGTTTAGCAAGCCAATTGAAATCAGACTCCATTTTAATTATGGCTAATTGTATATAAATTGGCGTACCCCATTTTTGCTCTGTTTTTTTTGAATGTTTGTACCATAAATACCTCTCAGAAAATATTGAACAGCCATCGGATGTATTTTTTGGTATTGATGAACAACTTAATAAAAAAAAGAAAAAAATTATCCAAATTTTTTTAATAAGAATCACTAGAGAATTATAATTTATTTATTTTTTTTTCTCCATTCCCACGGTTTATCAAATTGACCTCTCCACAATCCTAATTTTTCTCTTTTAGCTTGTATTTCAGAAATAATGTATTTTTTTGAATACTTAGTGTAATTTAATGCATAACCATTTTTAACCATCCAATTGTTTAAATCTATTTTTTTTTTATAACAAATTGCAATTAATCTTTTATAGCGGTCATACCTTTCACCTTTGCATTTTATTTTATTTTTTGAGATAATTTTGTCTAATCTTTCTTTTGCTATTAAGCCACATTTGTATTTTTTATTTAAAGTGACAAAATTAAATTGGATCCAAGGTTTTTTACAATGTTGATTAAGTTCAGGTGCATCTATTCCTAACAATCGGATTTTTTTTTTATCTATAATTATTGTATCACCATCAATGACTTTTGCAAATCCCTCTACCTCAATTGAATGAATAGGCTTTGAAATTAAAAAAAAAAAAATAATTAAACTATAAAAAATCTTTTTTTGCAATTTGAAGCAGTTCATCTAATTTTTCTCTAATATCATTTTCTGAAATATTTTTGTCTTTTAAATCTTGGTATAATTTTTTTATTATATCATTGTCTCCTGGTTCAGTAAAATCGGATTTTATTACTTCTAATATATATTGTTCTTTTTCTTGATCTTTTTTTCCCAAAATTTCTGCAGACCATTCACCTAAATATTTATTTCTTTTTGAATTTACTTTAAATTTGAGCTCCTCATCATGAGCAAATTTGTTTTCAAAAATTTTTTTTCTATCTTCGAATGAACTCATAAAATTTTGTCAATATATAAGTGATTATAACACCTGTTATGTTGCCAATCAAATCCTCAAATTGAAAACTTCTATTTGGAATTACAATGTGAGCTAGTTCTAGGATTATTGAAATAGAAAATAAATAAAAAAAGATGTAATTAAGTTTTTTTGAGTTATTTGAATAACTCAGCACTGCAATAAATGATAAAGTTAAAAATGTATAAAAATGATTAGATGATAAAAATAAAAAATCTCCTGTTAAATGAGGTTGTGATTTTAAATTTTTATATAGTATCCATCCAAGAATACTCCCAGGATATAAATATAAAATTATTATAATAATATTGGAAATTTTGAAAAATAAGTCTAAATATTTTCTAAATTTTGTTATTATAAACATTTATTTAATTGTAATTATAAGCTATCAAATATGTATAAATGGTACACCTTGTATTAATAAGACATGGACAGAGTGAATGGAATAGACAAAATAAGTTTACTGGATGGGTTGATATAGATTTATCTGATCAGGGTAAAAAAGAAGCAAAAATTGCTGGAGAGCTCATTAACAATGAAAATCTAAAATTTGATTACTATTTTTCCTCATTTCAAAAAAGAGCTATAAATACTTTAAAATTAATTCTAGAAACAACAAGAGATGAAAATCTAGAATTTGAAGAAGCCTGGCAACTAAATGAAAGGCACTATGGAGTTTTAACTGGCCTAAATAAAGAGGAAATGAAAAAAAAACTAGGAGAAAAAAAAATACATAAATTTAGGAGATCGTGGAGTTCAAAGCCTGAAAATTTAGATAGAAAAAACGCATATCATCCCTTAAATATTACAAAATATAAGAACATTCCTAAAGTAAATATTCCTGACTCCGAGTCTTTAGAAGACACATATAATCGTGTTATACCCTATTTTAAAAGTAAAATATTAAGTCTACTAAAATTAGAAAAAAAAATATTGGTTGCTGCACATGGAAATTCTATTAGAGCTTTATGTAAGTATTTGTTTAAAATAAGCAATGAAGATATTTCAAATTTAGAAATACCTACTGGAAACCCACTGATTATAAATTTTGATAAAAGCTTAAACGTAATTAAAGCAAGATATCTTGATGAAACAAGAGCTAAAAAATTATTGGTTACTAATTAATTTTTTATAAATTTTAATGTCGGTTACGTGTTTAAATTTAATTTTACTTTCATAACCGTATAAACTTTTATCATTTAACAATTTACTCCAGATTATAGAAATCGGGAAAATTTTTTTTTTCAAATTATTAAATAAATTTCTGTTTATTATTTGACAACCTGTAAATATATATTCTTTTCTTGAGTTATTTGTGAGAATATTTTTTTTCATTGAAAAATCACCATTTAGTCTTTTATCAAAACTTCTTTTTTTTTTAACCACAAGTAGCATATTTAATGCTTTTTTAGAAAAGTATAAATTTTTCATTCTGATTATTTCTGATAAATGTTTTTTGTTCCAAATTGTGTCTGGGTTTAAAACTAAATAATTTTTATCCCTCGAAGATTTTATAATATTTAAAATACCCCCTCCCGTATCAAGAATTTTTCTTTTTTCCTCAAATACTTTAATTTTTTTTGATAATTTCTTCTTTAAAATAAATTTTTTTATTTGTTGTCTTAAATGATGAGAATTTAGGAAAATTTTATTTATATTTAATTTAAATAATAACTCTATTGTATTTTCTAAAAGAGACTTATTATCTATTTTTAAGAGGGGTTTAGGTACTTTATTTGTGAGTGGCTTTAATCTTTTACCAAAACCTGCACACATAATTATAGCTGTGTTTAATTTTTTCATTTTTTTCTAATTTTTATCATTCAAACAAGAGACTAATTCATCAAAAATCTTATTGTCACTTGTTCTAAGTTTAATTAATTTCCACGTATAGGGTATAAATTTCAGATAATTATTTTTTTTATCTCTTTTTGCAAGTCTTGTAAAAATTCCTAAAATTTTCAAGTTTCTCAAAACAGAAAGAATTAAAAAATCATTTTGAAAAGATTTTTTATCTATTTTTTTATTTTTTTGCAAAAAATATGAGTAAATTTTTTTTTTTAATGAATTAGATAATTTATATCTTACATCATCTATTAATGACGCCAAATCATATGCTGGATTACCTATAACAGCGTCTTGGCTGTCAATTAAATATATTTTTTTGTTTTTATACATCATATTAGAAACATGAAAGTCTCTATGAACAAAAATGTTGTTCGGTAATTTTATTTTTTTAATTAAAACATTTAATATCTTTCTAATTTTTTTTTTTTTATAAGGTTCAGCCAATTTTTTATTATAATAAGGTGTGTACCATTTATTAAATAGATCTGCCTCGTCATATAAATCTTTGTGATTATATTTTTTCATACGATAGTATTTTCCATTTAAGTTTATGGTTTTTATATTTTTTATTTTTTTAAAATTAATAAGTATATCAATTATTTTTTTATAAATTTTATATCTATTATTTTTATTTAGAATATTTTTTATATTTTTTTTTCCTAAATCGGTAATCTGTATAGAGTTTTTGTCGTAACCATTTTTTATAAGTTTTGGTGCATGTATTTTATATTTATTCAAAATTTTATTAATGCAGTCATACACTAAAAGATTCTTATACTTGTTTTTTTTTGAATAAACTAATATAGAATTATCTAATCTGTAAAATTCTCTATCTGATGCGTCACCTTTAATTTTTTT
This sequence comes from uncultured Pelagibacteraceae bacterium, assembly GCA_902585415.1. Lineage (GTDB taxonomy): Bacteria > Pseudomonadota > Alphaproteobacteria > Pelagibacterales > Pelagibacteraceae > Pelagibacter. The sequence continues at coordinate 37,344 of CACIDN010000001.1, read as the reverse complement.
AAAATTCATAATTTTTACAATCTCCAAAAAATTTAACTCTTATATTTCTATTTTTAAATTTTTTTGAATATTTAAATTTTAATTCGATCCGATTTTTTGGTTTAAATTTTATTTTTTCTGGCCATTCTACTAAAGAAAGTACTTCGTTATCCTCAAATATACCAATATTGTTCAATTCTTTGTAATGTTTTACTCTATATAAATCATAATGCTGAATTAATTTTTGATTAGCCGTATATTCGTACATTATAGTAAATGAAGGACTTGGTACCTCAGTAATTTCTGAATTTGTTTTTTTTTGTAAGTGATTTATAAAAAATCTGGCAAATGTAGTTTTGCCAACTCCAAGCTTACCATATAATAAAATTGTTTCTCCTGACTTTGTTTTATTTGCAATTTTGCAAGCCAAATTTTTTAAAACTTTTAGATTTGAAACTTCTAACGAGCTACCCTTAGTAGCGATAGGCATCTGGTTTGTAAGGTCCTTCTTGTTTTACACTAATATAATCTGCTTGGTCTTTAGATAATTGAGTTAATTTAGCTCCAACTTTTTCTAAATGTAGCATAGCAACTTTTTCGTCTAGATGTTTTGGCAAAACATAAACTTTTTTGTCATACTTTTCTGAATTATTCCATAATTCTATTTGAGCTATCACTTGATTTGTGAAAGATGCACTCATTACAAAACTTGGGTGTCCTGTTGCACAACCTAAATTCACTAATCTTCCTTCAGCGAGTAATATTATTCTTTTTTTACTTGGAAGCTCAATTTCGTGCACTTGCGGTTTTATTTCATCCCATTTATAATTTCTAAGAGCCTCTACTTGAATTTCATTATCAAAGTGACCAATGTTACAAAGTATAGCTCTATCTTTCATGTCTCTCATGTGATCTGCTGTAATAATATCTTTATTTCCTGTTGCAGTTACTACTATATCTGCATGCTTAATCATTTCATCCATTAGAACAACTTCATAACCTTCCATGGCTGCTTGTAGTGCACAAATTGGGTCTGTTTCTGTAATCATCACTCTTGCACCTCCTTGTCTTAAAGATGCAGCGCTTCCTTTCCCAACATCTCCAAAACCAGCAACAATTGCAACTTTTCCAGACATCATTACATCAGTAGCTCTTTTAATTCCATCAACTAAACTTTCTCTGCAACCATATAAGTTGTCAAACTTTGACTTTGTAACTGAGTCATTAACATTAAAAGCTGGTACTAATAATGTTTTCTCACTTTCCATTTTTTTAAGTGCTAAAACCCCAGTAGTAGTTTCTTCTGACAAACCTTTTACGTTTTTCATGAGATCCTTGTAATCTTTATGCATTAAAGCAGTTAGATCCCCACCATCATCTAATATCATATTTGGTTTCCAGTCTTTTTTTCCTTCAATAGTTTGTCTTACGCACCACCAATACTCATCTTCGGTCTCACCTTTCCATGCAAAAACTGGGGTGCCAGATTTTGCTATTGCTGCAGCTGCATGGTCTTGTGTGGAAAAAATATTGCAAGACGACCATCTGCATTCAGCGCCAAGATCAACTAAAGTTTCAATAAGAACTGCTGTTTGTATTGTCATATGCAAACAGCCTAAAATCCTTGCTCCTTTTAAGGGACTCTTACCTTCATATTCTTTTCTTAAAGCCATCAGACCTGGCATTTCAGTCTCTGCTAGAGAAATTTCTTTTCTACCAAAATCAGATAAATTTATATCTTTTACTTTATAATCAGGCATATTTTTTGGAATGTTTTTTACATTAATTCAAAATATATTCAACTAATCAATTTATAGTTGGGAAATAAATATCAATTCTTGCTCCATTTTTAGCCTTATTATTTGACGCATTAACAATCCCTCCGTGCAAATCGACAAGATTTTTCACAATATTCAATCCTAAACCAGAATGCTCTCCAAACTTTTCTGGCCTATTACTGTAAAATCTTTTGAAAATTTTTTCAGTATTTTTTTCTTTAAAACCTCTACCCTCATCAACTACTGAGAGCTGGATTTTATTATTTTTATTTTTTTTAAGCTCAACAATAATACCTTTCTTATCCTCACTGAAAGAAATAGAATTTTCTAAAAGATTTGCTAAAACTTGCTCAATTCTATTTTCAATTCCCTTAATAAAATATTTGTTACCATTTTTTTGAACTTTTAAATTTATTTTAATTCCTCTTTTTGAATAATATATTCCGTTAAAATCATCAACTACTGATTTAATTATTTCCTCTAAATCTATATTTTTCATTTGCTCTTGTGTAATAGCAACTTCATCTTTTAACATTTGAGAATAATCTGTTATTAATCTCTCTATTCTCTCGACATCATGTGACAAAATTTTTACTAATTTTTCTTTCTCACTATTGTTACTTGTTTCGCTTAGAATCTCAGATGCACTTTTTAGTGATGCTAAGGGATTTCTTATTTCATGGACTAAATCTGTAGAAAAATTTTCTGCTGTATTTACTCTTTTCTGTAATTCATTCGTCATTTCATCTAAAGAATGTGTTAACATTCCTAGCTCATCATTCCTTTTAATTAAATTTGATAAATCGATTTTTTTTTTACTTCTCTCCTTAATATTTTGGGTAAAATTTACTAAATTCTGGATAGGTTTTAAAAAATATCTATTTAAAACTAAAGAAAAAATAAAAATTACAATTCCTACAAATATAGCAGTACGTATTACAAAAGTTTTTCTTTCATTTATTGCAGTTTTTATTTCATTTGCACTCTCTGCAATCATCAGATAGCCAGAAGGTGCATCATTTATTATTAAGTTTTTTACAGTAGATAATTTAAATTGTTGATAGCTTTCTGTTGTAAATGTAAATGGTTTACCAAAATTTGTTGATAAAGCGTAATCTGATATTCTTTCTATTAATTCTGTTTTTTTCTTTTTGTTTAATTTTTCTTCTTGTGTGGAAGCCTCATTACTGTTTGTGGGTACATCAAATTCGATAACATCTATTCTTTGGCTAAAAGATCTTGGGTCTAAGTCTAGAGTATTAGTGTCTGCAATTATTTGATAATCTTCATCAAAGAACACTACTCTATCAACGCTCTGAAATAAAAATCTTTTCGAAGATAAAAAGTTTTTTATATCTTGTTTGTTAAAGTTAATATTCAGTCTATTCAAATTTTGTATGGTATTATTTATTATCTCGATATGAATAGACATTTTTTTTTTAATTAAATTTGGTTGAACATAATTTAAATAAATTATTGTAAGAGTACCTATGAATAAAAAAGTTATAAAATTTATGAACAAAAATTTTTTTAGAATTGACAAGTTTTTTATAATTGACGAAAACATTAATTAACATTCCACCTATAGCCACTGCCATACCTTGTCTCAATAGCTGAAAAATTTTCATCAACTTTCTTGAATTTTTTTCTTATTCTTTTAACATGACTATCAATTGTTCTGTCTTCTATATCTGTGTCTTCTCTGTATGCAATATCCATTAGCTGCGCCCTCTCCTTTATGATTCCTGGTCTTTTAGCAAGCTCTTGTACTATTAAGAATTCAGTTGTTGTTAATTTGTCAGGTAGTTGATTACCGTCCCATTCACATTCTAATTGAGATGGGTCAAGTTTAAGTTTACCATGATTAATTATATTTTTTGTATCTTCAATATTTACATTTTTTTTTCTTAATTGAACTCTAATACGTTCAATCAAAACTTTAATTGAAAATCCACCAGATTTTTTTACAAAATCATCTGCACCAAGTTTTAATCCTAAAAGTTCATCCAATTCCTCGTCTTTTGAAGTTAAAAAAATTACCGGTAAGGATGTTTTTTTTCTAAGTTTCTTTAATAATTCTTCGCCATCCATTTTTGGCATTTTAATATCAATTATAGCAAGATCCGGCGGGTTTCTCGATAATCCAATTAGAGCACTCTCTCCGTCTAAATATGTTTGAACTTTAAATCCTTCTTTCTCTAAAGCTATACTTATGCTTGTTAGAATATTTCTATCGTCATCAACCAAAGCTATTGTTTGAGTCATGCAGTTATTAAAAATACTAAATTGTTACAATTTGGGCAATAGTTTATCTTATTGTAACAAACCCCAATTTTCACCAATATTTACATCGACAAGTATTGGAATTGAAAATGAGTGCAAATCACTTTTTTGAACACTTTTCATCCCATTTTCTACTAATTTTTTTACACATTCAGTATTATCCTTTTTAACCTCAAATATTAACTCATCATGAATTTGTAAAAGCAACTTACAATCTTTTAATTTTTTAGCCATTATATTTTTAAAAATATTAATCATAGCCATTCTCATTAACTCAGATGCTGAACCTTGGATTGGGGCATTTATAGAAGCTCTTTCTTGGAAGCTTCTTACATTAAAATTTTTATCATTAATTCCTGTTATATGTGTTCTTCTTCCAAAGATATTGTTAACATATCCACTTTTTCTACAAAAGCTTATTGTGGTTGACATATAATCTTTAATCTCAGGAAATTTTTTAAAGTAAGATTTAAGAAATTGATCTGCTTCATTAGTTGTCACAGAGATTTGTTTTGCAAGACCATACTGGGAAATTCCATAGATTATACCAAAATTAATTGCTTTTGCTTTACGCCTTAGCTCAGATGTAACATCTTTAATTTTTACGTTGAAAACCTGACTTGCAGTTAAAGAATGTATGTCCTCTTTATTTATGAAAGCTTTCTTAAGTTCTTTGACATCTGCAAGATCAGCCAATATCCTCATCTCAATTTGATTATAATCTGCGGATAACAGATTATATCCTTTATCAGAAATAAATGCTTTTCTAATTTCCTTTCCATCATTAGATTTAATTGGGATATTTTGCAAATTAGGATCACTTGAGGCTAATCTTCCTGTTGTTGTAGCAGCTAATAGAAAACTAGTATGCACTCTACCTGTGTTAGGATTTAGAAATTCTGGCAAAGAATCTGAGTAAGTATTTTTTAATTTTGTTAACTGTCTCCACTCTAAAACAAGTTGAGGTAAGTCATGACCTTTGTATGCGAGATCCTCTAAAACACTTGCGCCAGTAGCAAAACTGCCTTTTTTCGTTTTTTTAAGAACAGATATTTTCAGATCACTATATAATACTTCTCCAAGTTGCTTGGTTGATCCAATTTTAAATTGTTTTTTAGATATCTTAAAAATTTTTTTTTCTAAATCAGATATTTTTTTTTGAAAATTCACAGACAGTTTATTTAAAAATTTTTTATCAAGTTTAATTCCATTCATTTCCATATTTGCTAAAATTTTAATTAATGGTTTTTCAAAATTCTCATAGATATTCATTAATTTTTCATTTTTTAAATTTACTAAAAATTTTTTGTAAAGTCTGAAAGTAATATCTGCATCTTCGGCAGCGTAGTTTTTGGCATCTTCAATTTCAACTTCGTTAAAATTTATTTGTTTTTTTCCACTTCCTACAAGATCTGTATACGAAATTGTTTTGTGGCCTAAATGAATCTCTGACAAAGTATCCATATTGTGTCTATTTTTTCCAGCGTCTAATACGTAAGACATTAACATTGTGTCTTCTAATGGTTCTATATCAATGCCTCTGTGATAAAGTATAATATAGTCAAATTTAATATTTTGGCCAATTTTTTTAATGCTTTTATCCTCTAAAATACTTTGCAATTTTTTTAAAACATTTTTTTCATTTAAATTCTTAAAATTTTTATGTTTTAAAGGGATGTAATAAGCCTCACCAATTTTTGGTGAAATTGATATACCAATAAGTTCAGCTTGGTGTGGATCAAGAGAGCTTGTCTCTGTATCAATTGATATTTCACTTACCTTTTCAATTTTAGATATTAATTCACTGAATTCATTTTCATTTTTTATTAATATATACTTTTTATTGCTAATTTTACTTTCTGACTTTTCTTGAAGAAATTGTTTTTTACTATCTTCAAAATCAACTTTACCATAAGTTGAAATTACTGAACTTAATAATCTATTAAATTCCATATCCCTTAAAAAATTATATAATTTTTGTTTATTAATATTTTTTAAAACAAAATCGCTATACGGAACTTTAACAGGTACATCTTTTTTTAAAGTAACCAGCTTTTTACTAATTATTGCTTTTTCTTTATTGTCAATAAGTGTCTCTCTTCTTTTATTTTGTTTAATATTTTTTGAATTTAAGAGAAGATTTTCTAAGTTTCCATACTCATTTATTAATTCTGCAGCAGTTTTAATTCCTATACCAGGCACACCCGGCACATTATCGCTGCTATCTCCTGCTAAAGATTGAACATCTATAACTTTTTGTGCCTCTACACCAAATTTTTTATGAATATCTTCCTCATTTATGAACTTATTTTTCATTGGATCATAAATTCTTATATTTTTTTTATACAGCTGCATCAAATCTTTATCAGAGGATACAATTGTAACATCTCCCCCTTTTTTAATTATTTGCTCACTATAAGTTGCTATTAAGTCATCTGCTTCATAATTAGTAAGCTCAATAGATGGTAAATTAAAAGCCTCTACAGATTTTCTAATGTATTCAAATTGAGGAATTAAATCATCAGGTGCATCTGATCTATTTCCTTTATACTCAGAATAAATTTCATTTCTAAAATTTTTCCTAGCTGAGTCAAATATCACAGCAAAATGAGTTGGTTTAACTTTATTATCAGAAGATTTTGCATCCTCTAATAATTTGAACAACATGTTGCAAAATCCAGCCACAGCTCCAGTTGGTAAACCATCGGATTTTCTAGATAAAGGTGGTAATGCGTAGTAAGCTCTGAAAATATATCCGGATCCGTCGATTAAATAATAATTTTCTTTTTTGGATATTTTGTTCATTATTAAATTTTATTTTAATTTATCTTAATGTTATAAGTCTATAAATCTAAATGAATAATAAAATTGTACTTTCTGTTAAAAATTTAAACAAAACATACAATAAAAATATTTATGCTCTTAAAAATTTAAACTTAGAGGTGAAAGAAGGTGAAATTTTTGGCTTATTGGGCCCAAATGGAGCTGGAAAAAGTACATTTATAAATATTCTAGCAGGACTTACTACCAAAACTTCTGGAGATGTAGTTGTTTGGGGGTTTAATATGGATGATAACCCTCGACAAGTTAGGGCTTCATTGGGAATAGTTCCTCAAGAGATAAATGTTGATCCTTTTTTTACACCGAGGAAACTATTAGAACTTCAAGCTGGTCTTTATGGTGTTAAAAAAAAAGATAGAATTACAGATACTATATTAGATCTTGTATCTCTTAGTGAAAAAGCTAATAGCTACACTAGAAATTTATCAGGAGGTATGCAGAGAAGGCTTCTAATTGCAAAAGCACTAGTGCATAAACCACCAATTATAATTTTAGATGAACCTACTGCTGGAGTTGACGTAGAGTTGCGAAAAAGGTTATTAGATAATGTAAAATCATTAAGAGACATAGGAGTAACAATTATACTAACTACTCATTATTTGTCTGAAGCAGAGGAAATGTGTGACCGTATTGGAATTATTAATCAAGGAAATTTGATAGCAATGGAAACTACTGAAAATATGTTAAATAAAATACAAACTAAAATAGTTAAATTTTCTGTAAATGGAAAAGTAGAATTATTTGATAAATTAAAAAAGAAATTAAAAATAATGAATAACAACGAAAAAGAGCTAGTGGTGTCTTATGAAAAAAATATTATCAAAATACAAGAAATAATCGACGTTATCAAAAGCCAAAAAATTGATATTTTCGATGTACAATCAAGGGATCCGGACCTTGAAGATGTATTTATAAAATTGATAAAAAACTAGATAAATCTTTAACAAAGATATATAACAAATTTATGGACAGAATTCAGTCAAATCAAAATCAAAGAATTTTAAAAAATTTTTTTATAATAATCTTTGGAAGTTTAATTTTAACAATTTCAGCAAAAATAAAAATTCCTTTTTATCCTGTGCCAATGACAATGCAAACATTTGTAGTTTTATTTTTAGGCATAGCATTAGGATATAAAATCGGTTTATCAATAATAACCGTGTATTTACTTGAGGGAATTTTAGGACTTCCAGTTTTCTCTAATTCTCCCGAAAAAGGAGTTGGTTTAGTTTACTTTACAGGACCAACTATGGGTTACTTAATTGGATTTTTGAGTGCAGTTTTTTTGACAGGTTATTTTAACTTTGGAAAAAATATAATACAAAATTTTTTTAAAATTCTTATATCAGTTTCTACTATTTATATTTTGGGGTTAATATGGTTAGGAAGTCTAATTGGGTGGGATAAACCTATTTTTGAGCTTGGCGCGAAGCCTTTTCTATTAGCAGAACTATTCAAAATTTTGATTTTAACTTTTCTGGCTTCGAAACTTGTAAAGTTTAGAAAATCTATCTAGGAGATCTTTTTGATAAAATTCTTTGAAGAGTCCTTCTATGCATCTTTAATCTTCTAGCCGTCTCAGAAACATTTCTATTGCAAAGTTCAAATACTCTGTGAATATGCTCCCATTTTACTCGATCTGCTGACATTGGGTTTTCGGGCGGCTCTGCTTTTTTGTTTGGATTAGCTAAAAGTGCCTTTTCAACATCATCTGCATCAGCTGGTTTTGCCAAATAATCTATTGCACCTTGTTTTATTGCTGCAACAGCTGTTGGAATGTTTCCGTACCCAGTTAACATTACTACTCTGCTATTTGAATTTGAATTTTGTATTTCTTTTACAACCTCAAGACCGTTACCATCACCCAGTCTCAAGTCTACAACGGCAAAAGCTGGCTTATTATTTTTTACTTCATCTAGACCTTTTTTAACGCCTTCAGCTTGTGAAACCTTAAAGCCCTTCTTTTCCATAGCTCTTGCAAGCCTCTCTCTAAAAGGATTGTCGTCGTCCACGATTAGAAGGGATTTGTCCTTAAATTCGTTTATATTTTTTAGCTTATTTGTCTCCATCTGAAGATTATATGGTCATAAATCCTAAAATTTCAATAGTCAATAAAAAACAAAAAACTTCATAATTTTCTTTACAGAGCTCGCTATTTAAGTAAAACACGATTCACGAAAATTGCATATATGTTATGCAATTTTTTTTTGTTAAATTTTTTTTAAGGAGTTAAAAATGAAAAAATTTAAATCGGTTTATGAACTAATTACTGAATTAAAACCATCTGATCCAGTTTACTGCATCAGAAAAAAATCAATAAAAAAAGCTTCAAAATACTTTATCGAAAATTTCCCGGGTAAAATTTTGTATGCAGTTAAAACTAATCCTAACATAGAAGTTGTAAAAACGTTAATTGAAAGTGGTATAAAAAACTTTGATGTAGCATCTATTAAAGAAATCCAAGATATAAAAAAAATAGATAATTCTTTAAATTGCTCATATATGCATACTGTAAAAAGTAGAGAAGATATAAGGGATGCATATTTTAAATTTGGGGTTAAAGCATTTTCGCTGGATACTAAGGATGAACTAATCAAAATTCTTGAAACTACTAATCACGCAAATGATTTAGAATTATATGTAAGAATTGCAGTTTCAAATGAGCATGCAGAAATTGATTTGTCAAAAAAATTTGGTGCTAATAATAATGAGGCCTCAGGCCTAATCAGACTTGCCAATCAATATACAAAGAAATTAGGTTTAAGTTTTCATGTTGGCTCTCAATGTATGCACCCGATTTCCTATACAAAAGGAGTCGCTGAAATCGGAAATTTAATTAAGAAAACAAAAATTGTGCCAGAGGTAATAAATATCGGTGGAGGGTTTCCAACTATTTATCCCGACTTAATTCCCCAATCATTAAATAGCTACTTTGAGGAAATAAAAAAATCATTAAACACACTTAATGTAGACAAATTACCAGAAATTATATGCGAGCCTGGTAGAGCATTAGTTGCAGAGTCTGGTTCAACAATTGTGAGGGTAAATTTAAGAAAAAAACAAAAGTTATATATTAATGACGGTACTTATGGAACTTTATTTGATGGAGGTGTTCCAAATATAGTTTATCCATCAAAGCTTATTACAAATGGTAGAATGATATCGAAAAAAATGACAGCATTTAATTTTTATGGTCCAACGTGTGATAGCATGGATTATATGAAAGGTCCTTTTATACTTCCGAATAATATAAAGGAAAATGATTACATAGAACTAGGACAACTTGGTGCTTATGGCCTTACATTTAGAACACAGTTTAATGGTTTTTATTCTGAAAAAATTTATGAAGTTGAGGATGAGCCTATAATGACTATGTATGATAATGATAAAAGCAAAAGTTATTTAGTTGCTTAAAATCCTGTGAAAAAAACCCTAGGTCATAACAGTAAAAAAGATTTTCTAAACAAACCAGTAGAACATATTGACATAACAAAGTTCGATGCAAGACCTATAATTTCTTCTATGGAAAAAATGTCTTTTGTATCTCGGGAGACAGCTAATGCTGCAAAAATCTATAATGAAATGCTAAGTGAAAAAGATTGCACTATTTTTTTAACATTAGCAGGATCAACATCTGCAGCTGGATGTATGCATATTTATAGAGATTTGGTTAAATACAATATGGTTGATGCAATAGTTGCAACTGGAGCATCAATTATTGATATGGATTTCTTTGAGGCCTTGGGTTTTAATCATTATCAAGGCTCTCAATTTCAAGATGACTCTGAGTTAAGGAAAAATTATATTGATAGGATATATGACACTTATATTGACGAAGAGGAGCTTAAATATTGTGATAAAGTAATTGGAGAAATTGCCGATTCACTTGAACCACGACCCTACACATCAAGAGAATTTATCTTTGAACTTGGCAAATACTTAAAAAAAAATGCAAAGAAAAAAGGTTCTTTAACTGAAATGTCATATGACTACCACGTACCCATATTTTGTCCTGCATTCACAGACTCAAGTGCCGGGTTCGGGTTAGTAATGCATCAAGAAAAAAATCCAAAAAAACATATGACTATTGACTCAATAAGAGAATTTAGAGAATTAACTGAGATAAAGATAAGGTCAGAGGGGTCAGGCTTATTTATGATTGGTGGAGGTGTACCGAAAAATTTTATTCAAGATACAGTAATTTGTGCTGAACTGTTAGGTAAAGATGTAGACATGCATAAATATGCAATTCAAGTAACAGTCGCCGACTCTAGAGATGGGGCTTGTAGCAGTTCCACTTTAAAAGAGGCGAGCTCCTGGGGTAAAGTTGATACTTCTAAAGAGCAAATGGTTTTTGCTGAGGCTACAAGTGTATTACCTCTTATAGTGAGCGATGCTTACCATAGGGGTGAGTGGAAAAAAAGGAAAAGAAAAAATTTTTCCAAATTATTTTGATAAAATGACAAAAAAAACCAAGATTGGTTTAATTCAATTAAAAATTTCGAAAAATGTAGAATTAAACATAAAAAACGCTATTTCAAAAATTAAAGTTGCATCAAATAAAGGGGCTAAAATTATATGTGTTCCCGAACTATTTTTGTCTAAATATTTTTGTCTAACTGAAAAACATTCAAACTTTAAATTAGCTGAAAAAATTCCAAATAAAATAACTGATATTTTTTGTAAAACCGCAAAAGAATTTTCTGTTATTTTAATTTTATCTTTATTTGAGAAAAAAATTTCTGGAATGTACCATAATACAGTTCTTATAATTAATGAAAAAGGAAAGATAATTAATAAATATAGAAAAATGCATATTCCTGATGACCCAGGCTATTACGAAAAATTTTATTTTACACCTGGCGATCTTGGTTTTAAAAGTACTAGAACTAAGTACTGCAATATTGGATCTCTTATTTGTTGGGACCAATGGTTTCCTGAAGCAGCGAGAATAACAGCTTTAAAGGGTGCAGATATTATTTTTTATCCTACCGCAATAGGATGGCATCCTAAAGAAAAAAAAAAATTTGGAAAAAATCAATTAGACTCATGGATAACCATCCAAAGATCACATGCTATTGCAAATGGTGTATATGTTGCAGCAATAAACAGAGTTGGTGTTGAAAGAAACGGTAAGACCAAAATTGATTTTTGGGGCAATTCATTTGTTTCGGATCCAAGTGGCAAAATTATCGGTAAATTGGGAAATAAAAAAGATGGTGTTCTAATTACGGAAATTGATTTTAGTAAAGTTGAAAGCACTAGACAACATTGGCCATTTTTAAGAGATAGAAGAATTGATGCATATAAAAGTATATTAAAAAATCCTAAAGATGAATAAAGCTATAAAAACTTGTAGCTTTAGAATGCCTGGTGAATTTGAAAAACAAAAATCAGTATGGATTATTTGGCCATACAATAAAAAAGATTGGCCAGGATATTTCAATAGTATTCCTGGAACTATTGCAAATATAATCTCTAAGTTGTCAATTTCACAAAAAGTAAACTTAATAATTCAAAAAAAAGAAAATAAAAATAAAATTACAAAACTATTAAAATTAAAAGGATTTAAAAAGCCTAATGTTAAATTTTATAAAATTGATACAGATAGAATATGGATTAGAGATTCCGGTCCAATTTACGTGAAAAATCAAAATACCGGTAAAAAAACAATTCTTAACTTTAAGTTTAATGGATGGTCGAAATATCAGAATTTTAAAAAGGATAACAAAATTCCTTCTAAAATATGTGAACTGACTAAAATAAAAAAGGTAAATCCATATATAAATTATCATAAAAAAAAATATTACCCTGTTCTTGAGGGTGGAGCATTTGATGTAAATGGAAAAGGTTCAATTTTATTAACTAAAGAATGTCTGTTAAGTAAAAAACAAGAGAGAAATCCCGGTTTAAAAAAAAAAGATTATCAGACATTTTTAGGAAAATATCTTGGTATTAAAAACTTTATATGGCTTAATAAGGGTATTAAAGGTGATGACACTCACGGCCATATTGATGATATATCAAGATTTGTTACAAAAAACACAATAATGACTTGTTTTGAGACAGACAAAAAAGAAAAGAATTATAAAATATTAAATGAAAATCTAAAAATTTTAAAAAAGGCAAAAGATATAAATGGAGAAAAATTTAAAATAATCAAAATTCCTATGCCAAAAGCTAAGTATATTAAAAAAGTAAGAGTTCCAGCAACTTATCTAAACTTCTTTATTGGAAATAAGATAATACTCCTTCCAATATATAATGATAAAAAAGATATTAAAGTTTTTAAAATTTTCAAAAGATTTTTTAGTAATAGAAAAATCATTACAATTGATTGCAGTAAATTAATCTGGGGTTTTGGTGCGGTACATTGTATGACGCAACAAGAGCCAGATATTTAATTAAATAGGTTTTAACGTTCCCAATAGTAAACGGAAAGGTACTAACATAATTAAAGCTATAAATATTTTTACGCCTAAGTCACCAAGTGATAATGTTATCCAAGGTACTCCAGTTCCATAAAATGAAATAGAGAAAAATAAAAATGTATCAACAGTTGAACCTATTAGTGATGAAAATAAAGGAGCAACAAACCATGTTTTCCTTCTTAATTTATCAAAAACTTGTACATCTAATAATTGAGCTGCAATAAATGCTGTACCAGATCCAATTGCTATTCTCATTGAGATTAAATCTGAAAAATTTGTAGAAAATAAAAGAGTAAATAATATCCCAATTGTAAAACCAAAATAAACAATTTTTCTGGCTACTAATTTTCCAAATGATCTATTGGCCAAATCTGTGATTAAAAAAGCAATTGGATAACTAAAAGCTCCATATGTTAATATTTTCCCTAAACCATAATATTCAACAGGAAACTGAACTAGATAGTTTGAAATTAAAACCACAAATCCCATTAAAAGGGATAAAATTAAAATAAGTTTATTCATTAAACTGATTTTTGAATTATACTTTTTTTAATTTTCTTTAATCTTATAGATAAATTCTTAGTTTTCACTTTTTTCATAAATTCATCAAAGCTTCCCTTTTTATCAATAGATCTCATTGCTGCATTAGAGACAGTTATTTTTAATTTTTTATTTAATAGATCACTTTTGAAACTAACTTTTTTAACACTAGGTAGAAATCTTCTTTTAACCTTATTGTTTGCGTGACTAACCTTATGTCCTTTTAAAGGTTTTTTCCCAGTTAATTCACACTTTTTTGACATGATGAAGCTATATAAATGTACTTTTTGTTTCAGTCAAGTTTATAATTTACCTATAATATTAGAATAATTTTTTATTTTTTTTTCCTTTAATATAGTCTTGAGTTCTTGATTAATTTTTATTGCGATTTTTGGTCCTCTAAAAACCATTCCAGTATAAAGCTGAACAAAATTAGCTCCACACAAAAATTTTTTATAAACAGTTTCTCCAGAGTCAGCTCCTCCAACACCAATTATTTTTATTTGTCCATTTAGATTTTTAAAAAAATTATTTATTAATTCATTTGATATATCGTTTAAAGGTTTGCCTGATAAACCGCCTTTTTGATATTTTTGATGGTCTTGTAAGTTATCTCTATTTTGATCACTGGTATTTGAAACTATTAGTGCATCTACTTTATATTGTATTAATATTTTGGATATGTCTTTAACAATACTATTGCTAATATCTGGCGAAACCTTTAAAGCAATTGGAATTTCACTGCTTAATTTATTTTTTTCAGCAAAAATTTTATCTAATAAATTTCCTAATTCATCTAGATTATGAAAATCTCTTAAGTTTTCTGTATTAGGTGAAGAAATATTAATTGTTATATAATCTGCTAATTTGTGGAATTTATTAAGACCAATAATATAATCTCCTATTCTATCTTCGCTATCCCAATTAGGGCCAATATTTACACCGAGTATACCAATCGGTTTATTTTTTTTTATTCTATTGCTTATAACATCACTGCCTGAATTATTAAAACCTAGACGATTTATCAAAGCTTTATCGTTCTCTAATCTGAAAACTCTTGGTTTTTTGTTTCCATATTGTTTTAGAGGTGTGACTGTTCCTACTTCTACAAAACCAAAACCTAGATTAAATAATGAATTGTAAACTTCAGCGTCTTTGTCAAAGCCTGCAGCTATTCCAATTGGATTTCTTATTTCTTTTCCAAACAAAGTGCTTTTTAAAACTGCTTCATCTGAAATTTTTTGTTTTAAAAATAAATTTGTTTTGAGAGCCTTAATAGCTAGTGAATGTGCTAATTCAGGATCTAATTTAAATATCAATGGTCTAATTTTATCAAACATTAATTTATTTTCTCTTTAATAAGCAAAATCATTTCCCTTCTTCCAAAAAAACTTATGAAAAATCCTAGCCTTGGACCATTTTCTACTCCAAAAACTACCTCGTAAATTAATTTAAACCAGTCTCTAAGGTTTTCCCTATAACCATTGTTTTTTCCTACTGTATATATTTGAGTTTGTATGTCCTCAGGTCTCATATCATCAGGACATTTTTCTAGTTTTAAAATTAAATCTAACAAAGCTTTTTTTTCTGAGCTGTTAGGTTTTTTGTATTTTTTATTTTGTTTAACGATGTCATTAAAATATTTTATTGAATATTTTATTAATTTGTTGAATATAGGATAATTATCTCTAACAATATTTTTTTTATAATTATTTACAAATTTCCAAAGTATTTCCTCGGATGAGGCATTGCTTGTTTCGACTAAATTTAGAAGCATAGAAAAACTCATAATATTATCCTCAACTGGAATTTTGCCGTTATGAACGTGCCATAAAGGATTTAGCAACAACTCCCGAGCATTTTGATACTTGCTTTTCTTAATTAAATCTAAATATTCATCAACAGCCTTTGGTACAATTTCCTTATATAATTTTTTAGCTCTTTTTGGATTCTGGTACATAAACAAAGATAAACTTTCTGGTGAAGCATAATTAAGCCATTCCCCAATAGTCACACCATTGCCTTTGGATTTTGATATTTTTTCACCTTTATCATCAAGAAATAGTTCATAAGCAAAACCTGAGGGATTATCTTTTCCTAAAAGTCTAATTATTTTAGTAGATAAAATTGCACTTTCAATTAAGTCTTTACCATACATTTCAAAATCAACATCAAGAGTATACCATCTCATCGCCCAATCTACTTTCCATTGAAGCTTGCAGTTACCATCCAAAATACTTACTTCTAATTTTTTTCCGTAATTATCAAAAATTAAAGATGAATTTTTCTTATTTATTTCAATAATTGGTATTTCTAAAACCTTACCTGTTTCATTGCATATGGGTAGAAAAGGCGAGTAAGTTTTTTGTCTTTCTTTACCTAGTGTGGGAATGATTATATTCATTATCCCCTCGTAATTATCTAATATTTTTTTTAAAGTAGAATTAAAAAATCCAGATTTATACAAACTCGTTGAACTCATAAATTTATATTTAAAATTAAATTCATCTAAAAATTTTTTAAGCATCTCATTATTATGTTCGCCAAAACTTTTAAATTTTCCGAACGGGTCTGGAATATCTGTTAAAGGTTTATGTAAATTTTTTTTAAGTATATCTTTGTTTGGAACGTTATCTGGTACTTTTCTCAATCCATCTAAATCATCCGAGAAAGTGATAATTTCTTTTGGCAAATCTGTTAAATAGTTTAAGGCATTAACAACCATTCCAGTTCTTGCAACCTCTCCGAATGTCCCAATGTGAGGTAGTCCTGAGGGACCGTATCCAGTCTGTAGTATAATTTTTTCTTTTTTTTCTATATATTTTTTTCTTTCTTTAAGAATCTTTTTTGCCTCAACAAATGGCCAGGAATTTGACTTTTCTATATCTTCTTTTTTAATGTTTATCATCGTTTTAAAAAAACTTGTATTTTAAGAACATATTTTATTCATATAATGTTGAAATTTATTTTCCATAAAATAATGTTTATAAAAAATGTCCAATTATAAAACAGTATTTTTTACATTAGGTATTTTATTAATAATTTTAGGAGTTGCCATGATAATCCCTGTGGCGTTCCAGTTAATTTATAATGAATTTAACTCTACTTTCATTATTTCAGGAATTATAACAATTACTTTCGGAATATTATTTTTTCTTTCTAACATTGATCATTCAAAGTTAATGAATACACATCAGGCTTTTTTATTAACAGCTTTATCATGGTTGAGCATCGCAATATTTGGATCATTGCCGTTTTTTCTATCTGAGCTAAATTTATCAATTACAGACTCTTTTTTTGAAAGCATGTCAGGAGTAACAACTACAGGAGCAACAATTTTGAACAATATAGAAAGTTCACCAAAAGGTATACTTATGTGGAGGTCAATGCTTCAGTGGCTCGGAGGAATTGGTGTAATTTTGATGGCAATTACTCTTATGCCAATAATGAATATTGGTGGAATGCAATTATTAAAAATTTCCTCTTATGATACTTCTGAAAAAATATTACCAAAATCTAAAGAAATATCAAAGAGACTGATCACTGTTTATATATCTTTAACATTGTTGTGTGCGTTTTTTTATAAAATTTTTGGAATGAATACTTTTGATAGTTTAACGCACTCTATGACAACTATTGCAACTGGTGGTTTTTCAAATTACGATCAGTCTATAGGATATTTTAATAATCCTTATATTGAGATTGTCTCAATTTTATTTATATTATCAGGTAGTATTCCATTTATCTTATATATAAAATTTATTTCTGATGATAAAAAAATCATTTTTAAAGACGAACAAGTTAAACTTTTTTTTAAACTAACTTTAGTCTCAATATTAGTATTATTTATTTATCTTGTTATAGTAAATAAGAACATAGTCGAAATACACTTAAGATCCGTAGTTTTTAATGTAATTTCAATTTTAACAGGCACAGGATACGTAACTAAAGAGTTTGATCAATGGGGAAATTTTCCCTTAATATTTTTTCTGATACTCATGTTTATTGGAGGCTGCGCTGGGTCAACCACATGTGGAATAAAAATTTTTAGAGTACATATTTTGTATCACTTTATAAGAAACCAATTAACTAAAATAATATTTCCAAGAGCCATAATAAACCTTAAATATAATAATAGTAAAGTTGAGGATAAGCTAATAGCATCGATAATATCGTTTATTTATCTATATATTTTGATATTTTTTGTACTGGCTTCAATGCTAACCTTGACAGGCTTAGACTTTATAACTTCAGTCTCTGGCGCTGCTTCTTCTTTATCTAATGTGGGTCCTGGTTTAGGAACTGAGATTGGACCAAATAGTAATTATTCTGGACTTCCAGATCAGTCTAAGTGGTTACTATCAATAGGTATGATTTTAGGTAGACTAGAAATATTTGCTATACTAATAATTTTTTTACCATCTTTTTGGAGAAAATAATTGAATAGAAATTTTTTATTCTTCTTTACCGAGAAACCATTAAAAATGGTTATGCTCGGCTTCTCATCAGGATTACCCATACTTTTAGTATTTTCTACTTTATCAGTGTGGTTAACTAGGGCCGGTATAGAAAGAAGCACCGTAACACTTTTTAGTTGGGCCGGATTTGCATATGCTTTTAAATTTTTATGGTCTCCTATAGTAGATAAGGTCACTATTCCTTTTTTTTCTAGTGTGGGACATAGGAGAAGCTGGTTACTCCTGACACAGTTGTTAATCATTTTCTCATTAATTCTCACATCAATAAATGATCCACAAAATAATATTTATATTACGGCTGTATGTATAACGCTTGTTGCTTTTTTTAGTGCCACTCAAGACATAATAATTGATGCTTACAGAATCGAGTCAGTAGACCAAAAATTGCAAGGATCTTTATCTTCTACTTATATAGCTGGTTATAGAATTGGTATGCTGGCTGGTGGAGCTGGAAGTTTATGGTTGGCCTCATTTTGGGGATCTGATGTTTATGAACATAATGTATGGAAAAAAGTATATCTAACCATGTCATTATTAATGTTAATTGGAATTATTGCAAATCTTTTATCTTATGAGCCGAAAAAAAAAAGGATGCCTTCCAATAAAACAAATCTACACTTTAAATTTTTTGTAAATATATTAATTTCAGTTATTATTTTTATTTTAATTTATTCAAATATAAATAATTTTTTTTATGATAAATACTTGTTAAGTTTTTTTTTTACAATATTTAAACTTATTATTAGCTTATTATGTAGCAGTTTATATATTTTTTTATTAATAAAAATAAAGTTTCAAGATAGATCAATAATTAAAGATAGTTACTTCAATCCGATTAAAGATTTTATAAATAGGTACGGCAAGCTTGCTATACTTATTTTAATTTTGATATCTCTTTATAGAATGGCAGATGTTGTTATGGGAGTTATGGCAAACATTTTTTATTTAGAAAAAGGTTATAGCATTAGCGAAATTGCAACATATTCCAAGTTTTTTGGAGTTTTTGCTACAATTTTAGGTGGATTGTTTGGAGGATATTTTGCTATGAGATTTGGAACAATGATCACTTTATTTATTGGAGCACTTATCGCATCATTAAGTAATCTGCTTTTTGCTTGGTTAGCAACTACAGAGGCTAATATAAAATACCTAATTTCTGTAATAACAGCGGACAATATTTCTAGTGGTTTTGCAGGAGCTGCATTTGTAATATACTTATCTGGATTAACATCTATAAGATTCACTGCTACTCAATATGCACTTTTCAGTTCGTTAATGTTATTTTTACCTAAACTTATAGCAGGATATTCTGGAGCTTGGGTTGATGTGATGGGTTATCAAACTTATTTTATAACCACCGCATTAATAGGAATACCAGTTTTGTTTTTAATCGTATATATTTCAAAAGTAGCACCTATTAAATGATAAATAATTACCCACTGATTAATATTTATGAAAGATGTTCATTAAAATCGAAAATATCATCTCAATTACTGTATGGAGAAAAATTTAAAATAATTAAAAAAAAAAATAAATGGCTTAAAATTAAAACATCGTACGACAAATACACTGGTTTTATAAGAAATAGAAAATTTATTAAAAATTTAAAAGTTACTCATAAAGTTTCATCTCTTAAAGCCAATTTATATTCAAAGCCTAAAAAGAATTTTTTAACATCGTATAAACTTTCTTTTTGCTCATTAGTATCAGTAAATAAAAAAGAGAAAAACTTTTATAATATAGGAAAATACTGGATAGAAAAAAGTGATATTGTACCAATTAAATATAAGGCAAGGCTCTTTAAAAATATTAAAAATTTTAAAAATGTGCCATATAAATGGGGAGGAATTAGCTATAAAGGTATAGATTGCTCTGCATTAGTCCAGCTTTTTTTTAAATTTAATAATCAATACTGTCCAAGAGATACAAAAGACCAAATAAATTTTTTTAAAAAGGTAAAAAAAATTAAAAAAAATGCTATTATTTTTTGGAAGGGACATGTTGCGGTTTGTATATCTAACAAAGATTTAATACATGCATATGGTCCAAGAAAAAAAGTTTTGATTATGAATATTGTAAAAACATTAATTTTAATTGAGAAAACAGCAAAATTGAGAGTAATTGGTATTAGGTAAATGAATATTAAAACAGAGGATTTAAAAACGAAGTTTGAGATTTTAAAGAAAAAAATATCTGATCAAAATTATGACGAAGTAATAAATGAATGCAAATTAGTTTTAAAACATAATAAGATTGATGCTTTTTATAATCTACTTTGTATAGCTTACTCAAATAAAAATAATACAGATAAAGCAATAAGCACCATGAAAGAAGCTTTAAAAACAAATCCAAAAAACGAGGATTTTTTAAATAATATTGGCATGTTTTACGCCAAAATCTTCAATTATAAAGAGGCTGAAAATTCCTATAAAAAGGGACTTAAAATAAACAATAATAATCTACATATATTAAATAACTTAGCTAATTTAAAGAAAAGTGTAGACCATACAAATGAAGCTATAGAAATTTATAAAAAAATATTATCAATTCAGTCAAATGCACTTGTTGCATTGTATAATTTGGCTGGACTTTACAATAGCTTAGGTAATTTTGAGGAGTCTATAAGGCTATATTTTAAAATTCTAAGTGTGAAACCAGAATTTACAGAAGCAGATAGACTTATATCACAAATGACTAAATATAATTTAAATAATGAACATTTTAGACAAATGAAAGAAAAGTTAAAAAATAAAAAACTTAATAAAGATGCTTTGATCCATTTACATTTTGCTTTAGGCAAGGCATTTGGTGATCAAAAAAAATTTAAAATTTCGTTTGAAAATTACAAGAAGGCTAATGATATTTCTAAAGAGAAAACAAAATATATTTTTACCAACGATGAAAAAAAAGTTAAAAAAATCAAAGAAACCTTCTCTAAAATTAATAATACAAAAGTAAATAAAAACAGAAGACAAATAATATTTATTGTTGGACTACCAAGATCAGGGACTTCGTTGACTGAGCAAATTTTATCTTCACATAGAAATGTATTTGGCGGAGGAGAGCTTCCCTACGTACAGAAAATTTATAATAACTATTTTGAAAATTCAGAAAACGAGATAAATAAAACATTGTTGTCAAAATGTCAGAATGAATACTTGGATTTAATTAAATATTTCGATAGATCACAAAAAACATTTACGGATAAAGCTCCTCTCAATTTTCTATATGTTGGTTTTATATTAAAATTTTTACCAAATTCAAAATTCATAAATATCATACGAAATCCCATGGATAATTGCTGGTCTATCTATAAAAACTATTTTGCGACAAGATTGGATTTTGCTAACAATTTAAATGATTTAGTAAATTATTTTAGATTATATCAAAATATGATGGATTATTGGAAAAGAATATTTCCAAATTATATTTATGATCTTAGTTACGAAAAATTAGTGAATAATAGTAAGCAAGAAATACAAAAACTTTTAAAGTTTTGTGATTTAAGTTGGGATGAAAACTGTTTGAAACATCACAAAAATAAAAGAGTGATAAAAACTATAAGTTTTAATCAAGCTAGACAGCCAATTTATAAAAGTTCTATCAAATCTTACAATGGATACGAAGATTATCTCGTTGAGCTAAAAGATATAAATTATTAATTATCTCTACCGAAATTTGGTTTCGATATATCCTGTTTTAAATCAATTATTTGTTTTCTAACTTTTTTTGAATTATTTAGTATTTTTAAAATATTTATATTATTTTCATTTTTAATTAGTCTTTTAAAATTATTCAAATTTCTTATGAAAATGTTTATTGAGTCTACAATATTATCTTTATTTTCAAAGAAAATATCGCGCCACATTATTTCGTTCGATGATGCTGTTCTTGAAAAATCTCTAAGACCGCCTGCGCTATATTTTATAATATTTGTTTTATTTTTTTTTTGAAAATCAATTGCAGTTTTAACAAGGTTATATGCAATCAAATGTGGTAGATGACTAGTTATTGAAAAAATTTTATCGTGATCATTAGAATTCATGAATACTATTTTTGATCCAAGTTTCTTCCAAAACTTTTCTATTTTTTTTAAATTTTTTGAAGATTTATCATTAGTTTTTAGGATTATGCACCACTTTTCTTTAAATAAATTTTTATTACCAAACTCTGGTCCACTTACCTCTGAACCTGCAATTGGATGACTTGGTACAAATATTTTTTTTAATTTTTCGTTTCTATAAATTAAATTTTCAATATTACGTTTAGTTGAACCTGTATCTGTTATTAGATTTTTTGAGGAAATGTACCTGAGTAATTTTTTAATAATATTGTTATATTCACTCATGTGTGTGGAGAGCACAATCAAATCCATATTAGAAATTTTATAATCTATTTTTTTGAGAAATTTGATTTTCGTATCAATTTTTTTAATAAAAGAAATATTTTTTTTTGATTTTTCGAAAACATAAATATTTTTCGAAATTTTTTTACTTATTGATCCTCTTAAAATTGATGATCCAATAAGTCCACATCCAATAATTAATAAATTGTTAAACATTTTAGAATATTGAATTTAGGGTTTTTAGAAAAAAATTATTTTCTTTAGAATTTCCTATCGTAACTCTTAATTTGTTTTTAATCCCATATACTTCAAGGCTTCTAACAATAATACCTTTTTCTTCAAGTTTTTTTTTAAATTTTTGAGCAGAAATTTTGCACTTATTAAAATGTAATAACAAAAAGTTGGCTGAAACTTTATTAGTATTTATATTAAATTTTTCCAGGTTATTTTTAAATATTTGTGCCCATTTTTTATTATGTTTAATTGATTTTGATATAAACATTTTATCTTTAAGTGACTCAATAGCTGATAACTCACCTATTTTCGTAATATTAAATGGTGGTTTAATTTTCATCAATGCTTTTATTATTTCTTTTGATCCATACCCCCATCCAACCCTTAGAGAGGCTAGTCCATAAATTTTAGAAAAAGTTCTTAATATGAACACATTGCTTTTGTTTTTAAATAGGCTTAGGCCAGATCTATAATCTTTATTCAACATGTACTCTTCGTATGCATCGTCAACTACCAACAGTATATTTGATCTTAGCTTTTTTCTTAAATTTTTTAATTCTAATGCAGATAAATAAGTTGCTGTTGGATTATTAGGATTTGCTAAAAAAACAATTTTAGTTTTTCTAGTTACTTTTTTTAATATGTTTTCTACTGATACTTTAAAATTTATTTCTTTTGAATATACAATTTTAGCTCCTACTATTCCTGAATAAATTCTGTACATCAAGAAACTATATTTTGGCACAATTACTTCATCTGATTTTGTTAAAAATAATTGGCAAATCATTTGAATTATCTCATCTGAACCTGAGCCACAAATTATCTGATCAAAATTACATCGAAATCTCTTTGAGATTTCTCTGCGTAAACTTTTAGACTTTGAGTCTGGATATTTTGATAATAATTTAATTTTTGATAGATTTTTTTTTACCCTTGATGATACACCTAGAGCAGATTCATTTGCTGATAATTTTATTACCTTTTTTTTGTTTAGAAGCACTGACCTTCCAGGTTTGTAAATTTTTACCCCAATTTTCCTAAAAATTACTTTTTGCATATTGATATATATAAATAATAATAAAATAATTGAAATAAAATTAAACAACGATCGGTTGTAATTGACATAATTAATGACATCCTGTAAAAAGACTTTGCGCTGATTTAACTGAATTGCGAGCGCTTTAAAAAAACCGCTAAATAAGTTTTTTTTCCTCACAATTCAAATCAGATATTATGGATGAATTTAACAAAATAAAAAAAATAATTATCAAAAAACCATTAAAATTAGATTGTGGGATTACTATCAAAGATTACCCTCTAGCTTACGAAACCTATGGAGAGCTAAACCAAAATAAAGATAATGCAATTTTGGTGTTTCATGCACTGACTGGAGATCAATTTGCGTCTGGTAAAAATCCTGTAACTAATAAAGATGGTTGGTGGTCATATGTTATTGGTCCAAATAGAGCACTTGATACGAATAAATATTTCGTTATGTGTGCAAATGTTATTGGTGGATGCATGGGATCATATGGACCTAGTTCTTTTGATGATAAAAGTGGAAAAAAAATTGGAATTAATTTTCCAGTGATAACTATAAATGATATGGTTAATGCTCAATTTAATTTACTTAATTATTTCAATATAGATAAATTATTTTGTGTAACTGGGGGATCTATGGGTGGAATGCAAGTTTTACAATTTGTTGCTAATTACCCTAATAAATCAAAAATAGCTATTCCAATCGCATGTTCTGCAAGCCATTCGGCTCAAAATATTGCTTTTAATGAGTTAGGTAGACAAGCAATAATGGCTGATGAGAATTGGAAAAACGGTAATTACGAGTTAGAGAATATATCTCCAGCAAAAGGTTTGTCTGTTGCAAGGATGGCAGCACACATAACTTATCTATCTAAAAAAGGTTTGCAGGAAAAATTTGGAAGAAAACTCCAAGAGCGTGATAAAATAAAATTTGGTTTTGATGCTGATTTTCAAATAGAAAGTTATCTTAGGTACCAGGGATCAATATTTGTTGATAGATTTGATGCAAATAGTTACCTTTATATTACAAGAGCTATGGACTATTTTGATATTAGCAAAAATTATAATGGTGAATTGTCGAAAGTATTTAAAAATACAAAAACTAAATTTTTTATAATTTCGTTTACCTCAGATTGGCTTTATCCCACTGCTGAAAATAGAGAAATAGTAATTGCTTTAAATGCAATAAATGCTGATGTGGGATTTTTAGAAATCAAATCTGATAAAGGACACGACTCATTTTTACTAGAGGTACCAGATTTTCTGAAATCTTTAAAAAATTTTATAGATAATTCTTACAGAAAATAATTATGAAAGAAGAATTTAAAATTATTGCAAACTCTATACAAAAAAATAAATCAATTTTGGACGTAGGTTGTGGAGATGGTGAATTGATGAAATTTATTTACAAAAATATTTCAAAAAAAATTAGAGGACTAGAATTATCAAAGGATAATGTTCAAAAATGCATTCAAAAAGGTCTTACTGTAATAGAGGGTAATGCTGAAATGGACTTAGAACAATTTCCTAGTAACAGTTTTGACTATGTAATTTTAAGTCAAACTTTACAAGCTTTTTTAAACCCTGAGAAAGTAATAGGTGATTTATTACGAATAGGAAAAACATCAATTGTAACAATACCTAATTTCGGTTTTTGGAAAGTAAGACTTAATTTATTATTTAAAGGAACAATGCCAGTTACAAAAACATTGCCTAATGAGTGGTATAATACACCAAATCTGCATATGTGTTCAATAAAGGATTTTGTTAATTTCTGTAATAATAGAAATATTAATTTATTTAAATCTTTAGCTCTTAAAAATAATAAAGTATCCTCTATAAATAAATTTAATTTAAATTTTAAAAATTTAATGTCAGAACTTGGAATTTTTTTGATAGAAAAATGATAAAAGTTGAAATAGTAAAATGTTTAAAAGATAATTTTTCGTATATTGTACACAATAACAATCATGCTTTAGTTATAGATCCAAGTGAATCTGATCCATTAATTAAATCACTAGAAAAGCTTAATCTAAAATTAAAATATATTTTAAATACACATCATCATATAGATCATATCGATGGAAATTTAATATTAAAAAAAAAATATAAGTGCAAAATAGTTGGTTTTATAGATGATAAAAAAAGAATACCAGGAATAGATATCTGCCTGAAAAATAAGGAAATCTTTAATGAGTCTGATTTTCAGTTTAAAACTTATCATACCCCAGGTCATACTTCTGGTCATGTTTGTTATCATTTTTTTAACAATAAAATTTTATTTACAGGGGATACTTTATTTTCATTAAGCTGTGGAAGATTATTTGAAGGAACATATGAAGATATGTTTAGATCGTTATCATTAATTAAAACTTTTGATAGAGAGACTTTAATATATTGTGGACATGAATATACATCAAGCAATGCAAAATTTTGTATTAAGTATGATCCAGATAATGAGAGTCTTAAAAAAAAAATTGACTTGATAAATAAAGATCTAAAAGCGGGTGTACCAACAATTCCATCTGTTTTAAAAGATGAACTAGAGTGTAACATATTTTTAAAGGCAGAAAATATTGAATCATTCTCAAAACTTAGAGATTTAAAGGATAATTTTTAGCTGATTAATCTTGACTATAAAAAAGCTAATTATATATTGCACTAAATTTTTAAGTTTAAAAACATGTCTTTTGCAATAATACAAACTGGTGGAAAACAATACAAAGTTAAAGCTGGTGAAATAATTAAAATAGAGAAATTTGGGGATCAAAAACCAAATTCTATGGTTGAATTCAAAGAAATTCTGGCATATGGAGATGATAAAAATGTTGAGGTGGGTTTGCCTACTATTCAAGGTGCTAAAGTAGAAGCAGAATTCTTAAAAAACTCCAAAAATAAAACGGTTCTTATATTTAAAAAAAGACGTAGAAAAAATTCTAGAAGAAAAAATGGTCACAGACAGCATTATGCATTAATTAGGGTCAATAAGATAATGTCAAAGGATGGTAAAGTATTGTCTGAGGTTGAAAAAATTAGTAAAGTGCAAAAAGAAAAAAAAGCTGAATTTAAAAAAGACAAATAAAATAGATTATTGAGTTAAATTATGGCAACAAAAAAAGCAGGCGGATCCTCTCGAAACGGAAGAGATAGTGCTGGGAGAAGATTGGGTGTTAAAAAATATGGTGGCCAATTCGTTCATCCTGGAAATATAATAGTCAGACAAAGAGGTACTAAAATTTTTCCAGGTCAAAATGTTGGTATGGGTAAAGATCACTCCATTTATTCTGTTATTAAAGGTAAAGTCGTTTTTAAAAAAAGTAAGTTTGATAGAACTTACGTTTCAGTAAAACCCAATTAAATTCATACAACATAAACAAAAGTTGTAATATGAAATTTCTAGATCAAGTAAAAATATTTGTTAAAGCTGGTAACGGTGGGTCAGGCTCACCAAGTTTTAGACGTGAAAAATTTATAGAGTTTGGAGGTCCGGATGGAGGTGACGGAGGTAAAGGTGGCTCTATCATTTTAAAATCAGAGAGAAATTTAAACACTTTGATAGATTATAGATATCAACAACATTTCAAAGCCAAAAAGGGTGAGGATGGAAAAGGAAAAAATCAAACTGGGAGAAGCGGAAAAAATTTGTATTTATCTGTTCCAATAGGAACGCAAATTTTTGAAGAAGATAATAAAACTTTACTTTTTGATTTTAAAAAAGAAAAGGATGAGTTTACTGTTGCTTTAGGAGGTCGGGGTGGTTTTGGAAATACCAAATTTAAGTCATCCACAAATAGAGCTCCAAGAAGATTTACAAAAGGGACTGCAGGTGAAGAATTTTGGATTTGGCTACAACTTAAAACAATTGCTGATATTGGAATAATAGGTTTGCCAAATGCTGGCAAATCAAGTTTGCTTGCATCAGTAACTTCTGCAAATCCTAAGATTGCTAACTATAAGTTTACAACTATAAATCCTAATTTAGGTGTTGCAACTTATGATGATAAAGAAATTACATTAGCAGATATACCGGGATTAGTCGAGGGAGCACATACAGGTATTGGTTTAGGCATAAAGTTTTTAAAACATGTAGAAAGATGTAAAACACTTTTACACCTAATTGATATTTCCGAGAAGAATTTGATAAATTCTTACAAACAAATTAGAAAAGAATTAGGTGAATACAGTAAGCAATTATTAAGAAAAAAAGAGATTATAGTGTTTAACAAAGTAGATTTACTGTCAAAAAATGAATTCAGATATAAAAAAATGAATTTTGAAGAAACATTAAATAAAAAAGTTGTTGAATTATCTACATTAGATAAAAAATTAATTTCTAAATTAAAAATAAAATTACTTAAGAATGCATCTTGAAAATTCCAAAACTATTATTGTTAAAATAGGATCATCACTAATTATTGACGATAAAAAAGCAATTCGACAAAAATGGTTATTAGGACTGGCAAAAGATATTAAAAAGTTTAAAAAAAAAAATAAAAATGTTATTATAGTAAGTTCAGGTGCAATTGCACTGGGTTGTAAAAAATTAAATATAGTAAAGAAAAAGCTTAAAATAGATCAAAGTCAAGCTATAGCGTCTGTAGGACAAATAGAGTTAATGAATTTATTTAAAGCGGTTTTTGCTGAGCAAAAAATTAATATCTCCCAAATATTGCTTACGCTTGAAGATACTGAAAAAAGAAGAAGAGCTATTAATGCTAAAAGGACTATTGAAAATTTATTTGATCTTAACTTTGTTCCAATAGTGAATGAAAACGACACTATCGCGACTTCAGAAATTAAATACGGCGATAACGATAGATTGGCTTCAAGAGTTGCCCAAATTTGTGATGCTGATTGTCTAATTTTATTGTCAGATGTGGATGGACTTTACACAAAAAATCCAAAAATTCACAAAGACGCCAAATTGTTAAAAAAAATTGAAAATTTAGACCAAAATATAATTAGGTTAGCTTCAGGAAAAACCAGTGAATATGGGTCAGGTGGCATGAAAACTAAAATTGATGCAGCTAAAATATGTGCGCTATCAGGATGTAAAATGGCAATAGCAAATGGATTAAAAGAAAGACCTTTAAGCAATATTTTAGATAAACAGACCTGTACTTGGTTTATTCCTAAGATTTCTAAATTAGATGCTAGGAAAAAATGGATCGCCAGCACTTTACATGAAAAAGGACGCCTAAAGATTGATGAAGGTGCACAAAATGCATTACAAAAAGGTAAGAGTTTACTAGCCGCAGGTGTAAAAAGTATTGAGGGTTCATTTAACAGGGGTGATCAAATAAAGATCATTGGGATAAATAACGAAGAATTGGCAATAGGCTTAAGTTCTTTTTCTTCTGAAGAAATTGAGAAAATAAAAGGTCATCAATCTAATAAAATTGAGGAAATATTAGGTTATAAAGCAAAATCTGAAGTTATACACAAAGATGATATGGTAGAAATTTAAAATGAAAAAATATTTACAGAAATTGGGTAAAAAATCTCACAAAGCGATTTTAAAAAAAATAGACACAAAGACAAAAGATAATGTTTTGTTAAAATTTAGTCATTTATTAAAAAATAATTCAAACAAAATTTTAAAAGAAAACAAAAAAGATATAAAATTTGCTAACTTAAAGAATATTAATAAAAATTTGATTACAAGGCTTGAAATAAACCAGTCAAAGCTCAATTCAATGATAAAAACTACAATTGATATAGCAAAATTAAAAGATCCAGTAGGTACCGTTTTAGATAAATGGCAAAGACCAAACGGTTTAAAAATAAAAAAAATATCTATTCCGATAGGTGTTATTGGTGTAATTTATGAAAGTAGACCTAATGTTACTGTAGATCTTTCTTGTCTGTGTTTTAAGTCGGGAAATTCAGTAATTCTCAAAGGAGGATCTGAGGCTTTTTTCACCAATAAAATATTAGTAAAATTATTTAGAGAGTCTCTAAAGGCATGCAAGGTTAATATTAATTATGTTCAGTTTATTGAGAGCAAAGACAGAAAAATTGTAAAACATCTCTTAAGAGATATGAACAGTTATATTGATGTAATGATACCAAGAGGAGGCAAAAACCTTGTCCAAACAGTAAAAAAGTTATGTAACGTTCCCGTAATAGGCCACTTGGAGGGTATTTGTCATACGTTTATTGATAAAAACATTAATATAAAAATGGCAAGAAATGTAGTTGTAAATGCAAAAATGAGGAATGTTAGCATATGTGGTGCTACCGAAACTTTATTAATACATAAAGATTGTCCAAAGAAAAAAATTAATTTGATAATTAAAGATTTAAAAAATAATGGTTGTTTAATATATGCAGACACAAAAGCCAGAAAAATTTTTAGCGGTAGTCTTAGAAAAGCAACTAATAAAGATTGGAGTAAAGAATATCTTGATGCAAAAATTTCTGTGAGGATTGTTAAGAACATTGTGGAAGCAGTCCGACACATTAATAAATTTGGAACCATGCATACTGACTCTATAATTACAAGTGATATTAGAAACGCTGCTTATTTTGTAAGAAATGTAACTAGTTCTATTGCCATGCACAATACATCTACTCAATTTGCTGATGGGGGTGAATTAGGTTTTGGAGGCGAGGTTGGAATTTCAACTAATAAATTACCTCCAAGAGGTCCTGTTGGATTAAATCAATTAGTGTCATTTAAATATTATGTAGCTGGAAATGGGCAAATCAGAAAATAGTTTGAAAATAGACTCATGGAGAAAATAGGCATATTAGGTGGTACTTTCGATCCTCCTCACATAGGACATTTGAAAATTTCTCAAGTCGCGAAAAAAAAATTTAATTTAAAAAGAGTTATTTGGGCTATAACCAAAAAAAATCCATTTAAAAAAAAAAGTTATTTCGATCTGGATAAAAGAATTAAACTATCAAAAATTTTAACAAAGAAACTAAAATATATTAAGATTGGATATTTTGAGAAGGAAATCAATTCAAATAAGACGATAAATCTAATAAGGTATTTTAAAAATAAAAATAAAAAAAGAGAAATATATTTTTTATTAGGTGCAGATAATTTAGTAAATTTCCATAAATGGAGTAATTGGAAAAAAATACCAAAAATTTGTAAAATAGTAGTTTTCGATAGAAATAGTTTTAAAACAAAGGCTAAAAATTCCCCTGCATATAAGTCATTTAAAAATCTAGGTATTATTTATTTTGACTTTAAGAAAGTTAATATTTCATCTTCTAAAATAAGAAATTTTTGATATGATCAGAAATTAATGGTCAAAAAAACCAATCTTAAAAAAATAATATTAGAAACATTAGATAAGAACAAAGCTCTTGATATAGTTTCAATTGACCTGAAAGATAAGTCATCAATTGCAGATTATATGATTATAGCTAGTGGTACTTCTTCAAGACATATCCAGTCGTTGTCAGAGCAGGTATTGGATAAATTTAAAGAAAATGGATTAAGTCAATGTAAAATTGAAGGAAGAGACAGTACGGAATGGAAGCTTGTTGACGGCATTGATATTGTAGTCCATATTTTTAATCCAGAAAAAAGGGAATTTTATGAACTTGAAAAAATATGGTCTGAATTAATTCCTAAAGAAAGAGTAATTGTTTAATGAATAATATAAGAATATTTTTAATTATAATTTTTTCAATTTTATTTTATGCAAAAGCTAGTGCTCAAGAGGAAAGTGTTTATGACAAAATAGATCTATTTGGAGAAGTTTTAGAAAAAATAAACCAGGAATATGTAGAAGAAGTAGATCAATCAGACACGATGGATGCTGCGATTAATGGTGTATTACAATCTTTAGATCCATATTCTTCATACTTATCCCCAAAAAATCTAGAGGAGATGCAAACAGATACAAAAGGTGAATTTGGTGGTTTAGGCATAGAGGTTGGTATGGAAGCTGGTGTTGTCAAGGTTATTTCACCTCTTGACAATTCTCCCGCTGAAAGAGAGGGAGTTAAAGCTGGAGACTACATTGTCAAAATAAATGATACTCAAGTTCAAGGAAAAACGTTGAATGAAGCAGTTGAATTAATGAGAGGGCCTGTCGGATCAACTTTAGAAATTACCGTAAGAAGGATCGGTTTAAGAAAATCATTAATTTTTAATATAACTAGAGAGATTATTCAGGTTGCATCTGTTAAATCTGAGGTGCTTGATAAAAAGATTGGATACATTCGTCTCACATCATTTAACGAAAATAGTGATGATCAAATTAAAAAGAAGATTAAAGAATTTAAAAAAAATAAAAAGATAGAGGGCTACATTTTAGACTTGAGAAATAATCCAGGTGGATTACTAGGCCAAGCAATTAAGATATCAGATTTTTTTTTAGATGACGGCGAAATAGTATCGACCAAAGGAAGAAAAAAAGATGAAAGTCAAAAATGGTTTGCAAGAGAGGGTGATATTATTAATGGTAAAGCTCTTATAGTTTTAATTAATAAGGGTTCTGCTTCAGCATCTGAGATAGTTGCAGGAGCTTTAAAGGATCACAAACGAGCAGTATTAGTTGGTGAAAAAAGTTATGGAAAAGGGTCAGTACAGTCAATTATACCTTTAAAAAATCGTGGCGCAATTAGATTAACTATTTCAAAATATTATTTACCATCAGGTAAATCGATTTCAGAAGTTGGAGTAACACCAGATATAACTGTAGAGGAAGAGTCTGATGATTTTAGAATTCTTTCAGAAAACGATAATCAGCTCAAATTCGCTAGAAAATTATTCACTGGATAATTTTATGCAGGAAAAGTTTAAAAATTTACCTTTAAGAATAGGTGTAGGTATTATTCTTTTAAACAAAGATAATAAGGTTTTTGTAGCTAAAAGATTAGATAATCCCAAAAATTATTGGCAAATGCCCCAAGGAGGTGTGGATGGAAACGAAAACTTTTTAGATGCAGCGCTGAGAGAACTTGAGGAAGAGACAGGCGTAAAAAATGTAGATTTAATAAAAGAGATTGAAGGTTATCAAACTTATTTTTTACCTGAAAATCTTCTTGGGATAATTTGGAGAGGTAAATACAAAGGACAAAAGCAGAAATGGTTTTGTATGAGATTTAAAGGTGAAGATACAGAGATCAATATTAAAACAAAAAAACCAGAGTTTTCAGAGTGGAGATGGATTGACTTGGATGAAATTACTAAACGGGTTGTGGACTTTAAAACTGACGTGTACAAAAATATAAAAGATGAAGTTAAAAAAATTATTTTTAATTAGACTTAATAGAATTTAAAACCTCAATTTTTTGATCTAATATATATCGTTCTTGATCATTAATATTTTCTTTTTTTAAACCTTCCTCCGTATCTTTCACAATTTTATCAACTTTGTTTTTATCCATTTCTTTTAAATCAAAAATATTACTTGTAAGTATCGATAAAGTATTATCTTTAAATTCGACAATGCCATCATCCACATAAAAATTGAAGCTTTCATTTTTTGATTTTACGTCAATAATTCCAGGTTTTAAGAAAGAAATTAGAGGAATATGATCTTTTAGTATACCCATATAGCCTTCAATAGCAGGAATAACTACTTCTTCAGTATCATTTTTTATTAGAAAAGATTTTTCTGGACTAATGATTTCCAAATTAAATTGGTCCATTTAGGCTGCTGCTTCCTTAGCCATTTTTTCAGCTTTTTGAATTGCTTCTTCGATTGTGCCAACCATATAAAAAGCTGCCTCTGGTAAATGATCGTATTCACCCTTACATATTGCATCAAATCCTTTGATAGTTGAGTCTAAATCAACAAGTTTTCCAGGAGATCCTGTAAAAACTTCTGCAACAAAAAATGGTTGAGATAGAAATCTTTGTATTTTTCTAGCTCTAGCAACTATAAGCTTATCCTCCTCTGATAGCTCATCCATACCAAGAATTGCGATAATATCCTGTAGAGATTTATAAGTTTGTAAAATTTTTTGAACTTCTCTTGCAACTCTATAGTGCTCATCACCAACTATACGTGGATCTAAAATTCTAGACGTTGAGTCTAAAGGATCAACTGCAGGATAAATACCAATTTCAGCAATTTGTCTTGATAGTACTGTTGTAGCATCTAAATGAGCAAAAGACGTAGCTGGTGCAGGATCTGTTAAATCATCAGCAGGTACATAAATTGCCTGAACAGAGGTAATTGATCCTTTGTTAGTAGTTGTAATTCTCTCCTGTAAATTTCCCATATCCGTAGCTAAGGTCGGCTGATATCCGACTGCTGAAGGAATTCTACCAAGTAAAGCTGATACCTCTGAGCCAGCTTGTGTAAATCTAAATATGTTGTCAACAAAAAAAAGAACGTCTTGTCCCTCTTGATCTCTAAAATATTCTGCAACTGTCAACCCGGTTAGGGCAACCCTAGCTCTTGCTCCAGGTGGTTCGTTCATCTGTCCATAAACAAGTGCAGCCTTTGATCCTTTTCCTTCTGGTTTTATAACGCCTGACTCCATCATTTCATGATAGAGATCATTTCCCTCTCTTGTTCTTTCTCCTACTCCAGCAAAAACTGAAAATCCACCATGCGCTTTTGCAACGTTGTTAATTAATTCCATAATAAGAACAGTTTTTCCAACTCCTGCACCACCAAATAAACCTATTTTTCCACCTTTCGCATACGGTGCAAGAAGGTCTATAACTTTTATACCAGTCACTAATATTTCTGTTTCAGTTGATTGATTATTGAATTCAGGTGCTTCTCTATGAATTGGCCAGCTTTCGCTTGTCTTTACATCTCCTTTTTCATCTATTGGTTCGCCAATTACATTAATAATTCTTCCTAGTGTTTCAGGTCCAACAGGAACCTTAATTGGAGAGCCAGTATCTTTAACTTCATCGCCTCTTTTGAGACCTTCTGTTGCATCCATAGCTATTGTCCTTACACTAGACTCACCAAGGTGCTGTGCTACCTCTAGTACAAGTCTATTACCATTATTATCACATTCTAAGGCTGTTAAAATCTCTGGTAATTCTCCATCAAATTTAACGTCGACTACCGCTCCAATAATTTGTGTTATATTTCCTTTTCTCATATTATAAACTCTCCGCTCCTGATATTATTTCGATTAATTCTTTTGTAATAGCCGCCTGACGACTTCTATTATACTCAATTGTTAATTTGTCAACCATTTCACCTGCATTTCGGGTTGCATTATCCATTGCACTCATTCTTGAACCTTGCTCACTAGCTGAATTTTCTAACATTGCTTTAAAAATTTGAGTTGAAATATTTTTAGGCAATAAATTCAATAAGATTTCATCTTCATTGGGCTCGAATTCATAGTTTTGCTCTGATGACACGTCTTTTTTCTCTGAAGTTTTCAGTGGAATTATTTGCTGTTCCTGAGGTATCTGAGTTATTACATTTTTAAATTGATTATAAAAAATTGTACATACATCAAATTCATTTTTTTCAAACTTTTCAATTATAATTTTCCCAACTTTATCAGCATCAAAATAATTTGCATTTTTTGATTCTTTAAAAGAAATTCTTTCAATAATTTTATCTTTATAAAGTCTCTTAAGTTGATCATACCCTTTGGAACCAACTGTAATAATTTTAATTTTTTTACCACTTTCAGAGAGTTTATGAAAAAAAACTTTTGCTTTTTTTATTATATTCGTGTTAAATCCTCCACATAATCCCCTATCTGCAGTCATAACAACACAAAGATGGACTTTATCTTGTCCTGTTCCAGCTAGAAGTTTTGGGGCATTTTCGAAATCTGCTATACCGTTTGAAAGGTTAAGTATAATATTGTTCATTTTTTCAGAATATGGTCTTCCACGCTCTGCATTTTCTTGTGCTCTTCTTAATTTTGCTGCTGCAACCATTTTCATTGCTTTGGTAATCTTTTGAGTAGATTTAACACTTGATATTCTTTTTTTTAAATCGTCTAAACTTGCCATCTCAATTAAAATTTTTCTTAAGTTCTAGAATAATTTCTTTTAATAATTTTTCACTTTCTTCATCAAGCTTTCCAGACGAGGAAATTGACTCAATTATTTCGGGTTTTTCTGATCTACATTTTTCAATAATTATTGTTTCAAATCTTGCAATATTTTTCTGCTCAACATCATCCAAATATCCCTTAACACCGCAAAATACAGAAATTACTTGCTCAGCAACTGTCATTGGCGAATATTGTTTTTGTTTTAAAAGTTCGGTAAGTTTAGCACCTCTATTCAACAAATTTTGAGTAGATGTGTCTAAGTCTGATCCAAATTGAGCAAAGGCAGCCATTTCTCTGTATTGGGCTAATTCGAGTTTCATAGATCCAGATACGCTTTTCATAGCTTTAGTTTGAGCTGAAGATCCAACTCTTGACACGGAAAGACCAACGTTAATTGCTGGTCTAATTCCTTGATTGAATAATTCTGTTTCTAAAAAAATTTGTCCATCTGTAATCGAAATCACATTCGTAGGGATAAAAGCTGATACGTCACCACCTTGTGTCTCAATAATAGGGAGCGCAGTCAAAGATCCTCCGCCGTGTTCATCACTAAGTTTTGCAGCTCTTTCAAGTAATCGACTATGCAAATAAAATACATCCCCAGGATAAGCCTCTCTTCCTGGTGGCCGTCTTAATAATAAGGACATTTGTCTATATGCAACAGCTTGTTTTGACAAATCGTCGTAAATGATTAAAGCATGCATTCCATTATCTCTAAAATATTCACCCATGGCACAACCTGTGTAAGGAGCTAAAAATTGAAGTGGGGCTGCATCAGATGCGGTAGCAGCGACTATAGTTGTATATTCCATTGCACCAGCCTCTTCTAAAGTTTTTTCGATTTGTCTTACTGTTGATCTTTTTTGACCAATTGCAACATAGACGCAATATAATTTTAGTTTTTCATCTTGAGACTTATTTATTTTTTTTTGATTAATTATGGTATCAATTGCAACAGCGGTTTTTCCAGTCTGTCTATCACCAATTATCAGTTCCCTTTGTCCTCGTCCAATTGGAACCAAGCTGTCAATTGATTTTAGTCCAGTTTGCATAGGTTCATTAACTGATTTACGAGGGATTATCCCTGGAGCTTTTACTTCAACTCTAGATCTTTTCACTTTTTTATCTAATGAACCTTTTCCATCTATAGGATTTCCTAAACCATCTACCACTCTTCCTAATAACTCTTTTCCGACAGGTGTATCTACAATTGCGCCGGTTCTTTTAACTGTGTCGCCTTCTTTAACTGCTCTGTCATCGCCAAAAATAACTACACCAACATTATCGCTTTCAAGGTTTAATGCCATTCCTTTTGAACCATCGGAGAACTCAACCATTTCTCCAGCTTGAACATTGTCAAGACCATATATTCTGGCTATGCCATCACCTACAGATAAGACTTGTCCAATTTCAGTTACCTCGGACTTGTCTCC